>CAYXVU010000095.1:0-21415 GCA_964468725.1 uncultured Clostridia bacterium | reverse complement strand
AGTTTGGATGATCTGGCAAATCGGGCGGCGCTTGAAGGGTTAGACACCGCCGCTCGGCGGGTGTTCCCATGAATCTCGCCCCTGCGCTTCACAAATTCCGACGCGCGTTTTACAGTTTCAGTGGTTCAAGAAAATCGCTTCAGGAGGAATTCATGGCAGCAATACCGGAAAAATACGTTGATCTCTTTGAGAAGAAGACCTTCGCTCATCTGGCGACCGTGATGCCGGACGGCTCGCCGCAAGTCACCCCCGTGTGGATTGACTACGACGGCACACACATCCTGGTCAACACGGCAGAAGGGCGGCGCAAATACAAAAACATGGTGAGCAATCCGGCAGTCTCGCTTTCGTTGATTGACCCGGAAAATCCCTATCGTTACCTGGAAGTGCGCGGGCGCGTTGCCGAAGTCACTACCGAAGGCGCCAGCGATCACATTGATAAGATGGCGAAAAAATATATCGATCAGGACAAATACCCTTGGCGACGCCCTGACGAAGTGCGCGTACTCTTCAAAATCGAACCGCTGCGCACTTCATCAATGGGGTAAGCGTTAGCCCTTCACACTTGCCGATCTGTGGCAGCGCTTGATTGTCAATCGGTGCGACAAGCCCTTTTCGACGCATTCGAAGCGCGCGGGGCGTTGAGTCATTGGCCAAATCTTACGGCGACCCTGCGCGCTAATTCTTGTATACATCGAAGCACAATTTGGCCAGGTTGTCGGCTCAGAATTTTGTTTAGAGGCGGTTTCGGATTGTTTCCACACAAAGTTGGGCGGGTTATCCCTTGTATGGCGACCCCTGCAACTTTGGATGACCTTAGCCAAGATAGCCTGGAGATTTGCGTGCTTAGACTTATCAAATCTCTCCCCTACTCCATTTTCGTGCTGATAATTGTCGCCGCCGGTGCGATTGCTTGGGTAGCTGATCGAGAGAAAGAGAGAACCATTCAATTGGAAGCGCCGGAACTCCGTCCCCAAAGGTGCGAACTACACGGTGAAGAATTGCAGTGGAGCCGAGTCGGGGTCAGCTTTGGACTTAGTTTGGACTTGCCGAATTATCAGGACACATTTCCACACTCAAACAAGTGGGCAGGCGGAGGCTGCCTTGGGGGAGATAGTCCATCCTACGCTTGGATTCTCTATTGCAAAGAATGTCGTGAAGTAGAGTCCAAGATAAGGCCGAAAACGGTTACCGAGAGCGATTGACCCAACGCCCGCTTAAACACATTTGCGAAATCAATATGAGAGGGTTGAGCGGCAGTCTTTAACCGTCCTTCGTTTGTGAGGAGCCGACGATCAGAGACCGCCGTTCACGGTTTCGTTCTACAATCCGGCACTACCAGCCCCAGTCATCAGAAGTTGTGAAGCACAATCCTATCGAGCCTTCAGACGTTCGGTGCAAACCCGATCATCCCAACCGAGGGCGCTGAACTGCCGTATGCGCTCAGCCTAATTCGGCAAGAAATTGCTTTAATTCTGCGGGCAGCGGCGACTGAAAGTGTAGCCGCTCGCCAGTGCGCGGGTGATCGAATGCCAGTTCGCTAGCATGCAGGAAGTGGCGCTCCAACCCATTCACAGCGCGCTTGATCGGCGCATCGCGCAGGCTGTTTTCCCGACCTGCTCCATAAACCGAATCACCGACAACCGGATGGCCAAGGTGTGCGAGATGCACACGTATTTGATGAGTGCGCCCGGTCTTGATCTGCACATCCAGCAGGGTAAACTCCGCGAGCCGTCGGGCTACGGCAAAACGGGTATGAGCCGTACGGCCTGCGCCGCCTTTGAGGACTGCCATGCGGGTACGGTGATGCGGGCTTCTACCGATAGAAGCGGTGATTTCTCCTTGCTCTTGTGACATTCGCCCGTAGACCAGCGCCGTGTATTGTTTGAACACTGTGCGGGCGCGAAATTGCTCGGAGAGCCTTTCGTGGGTGAAGTCGTTCTTTGCCACAACCAGCAATCCCGATGTCTCTTTATCAATGCGATGCACGATGCCGGGGCGAATCTGTCCCCCGCGTTCCGAGAGGTGCTCGAAGTGATAGACCAAGGCGTTGGCCAGCGTGCCGGTCTGCACCCCTGCGCCGGGATGGACAACCAGGTTTGCGGGTTTATCTACGACGAGCAGATCATCGTCTTCAAAGAGAAGGGTCAGAGGGATGGCCTCCGCCGCAAGTGCAAGGGGCGGAGGGTCGGGCAAATCAATCTCGATCTGATCGCCGACGCGCACGCGATAGCTTGGCTTCGTCGCGCGCTCATTGACCAACACGTCGCCATCTTCGATAGCCCGTTGAATGCGCGTGCGGCTGATGTCAGGCAATCGTGCTGCCAAATAGGCATCGAGCCGCGCATCGGCTTGATCGCTGACGGTTAGGAGTTGAATCTCTGCACTCAAGTTTCGATCCCGGTCATGGCTTCACAGAGCGTTGCAGATATAGGCGACGGCGCTCGACTCGATATTGAATACACCCGCCTCGTATGCAATTCGACAGAAAGTCCCACCCCAGATTTGCGCTGCCGATGGTTGCACGACACAAACAGTGTTTGAACTGGCTCGATGCCTGACCCACAGACTTTGCCCTTGCGATTCTTTGACCACATAGGCCAGACACTTTCCATCGGGCGAAATCATCGTATGAGCGGCACGACCTGCCGTTGTCAGGCGATTGATTGTCAGGCGATTGATATTGATGCGCGGAAAGGGTTCGCGTTGCGGCTCGACAGTAAGAAAATATCTGATGATGGGGATGGCCACCAGACTGACGATTAGGGCAGCGTAAATCACCGTCGTCTTGCGCCCCGAAATCACTCGCGGAAAGGTTAGGGCTGAGGGTTTCGCAAGGGCGAAGGAGGTGCGGTCGGCTGCCACTTCTTCGCCGTGTAACGATGGCTCATCGGTCTTCACTTCGAACACGAACCGCGAGCGAGTGCGCTCGATAATGATCGTCTCATCGTTTTGCGAACGGTTCTCGATGACATCGGCAATGAGGCGGTATCCTTGACTGGGAATGGTGATGATGAAGCGATGCTCTCCGGCTTTTTCGCCGAGCGTTTTGCCAATCACCGAGCGGTTATGCGACAGATTGCCCTCTTCGACGAAGGTGTTGTGCCAAACGGCGGCCATCAACTCCTCTTTTTCGACGATGCGACTACGGTTGCGCACTAGATAGAGGAGAAGATCGAAGCGTTTGGGAGTCAAAGAGACCGGCTGACCATCGCGTTCAAGGGTGCGACGTTCAGCATCAAGCTGAAACCGCCCGAAGGAGTAAAGGCTTTCTTTTGAATCATCTACCGCTTGCATGGCGTGGCTCTACAGAAATCTAAGAAACTCTAAGCTGGCTCTTCAAGACTTTCGCACCGATTTGCATTAGGATTTCGGGCGTTGCGATTTGATGAGCGATTCTGAGCGCCGCAATCGCGGCCAGATTCTACCGCCATTTCTCGGCGGCAAGCAACAATCGCTATGGCAAAAAAACGAATGGAGGTCACCGTCGAAACCGAACACATCATCCTCACAGGCGCGCCGCAATCGCTGTGGTGCGAACAGTGCGCGTAATACTCTTTGAAAGAGACCACCTCTATGAGAATCCTCAACTTTCGCTTTTTGCCGCTGCTGTGGGCAGGCTTGACGCTGGGCTGCGCGGTGGTAACAGCGCAAAATCAGGCGACCAACGAAGTCTCCGGCACGCTGATCGTTGGCGAAAGCGCAAAGGATCAGAGAATTGAGCTGAAATATGTCTAGGCTTCCTCGTCGGAGAAGTTGACTGACCTCAAAGCTTGGTAGAGACTCAATGCCGATATGAGTGGCTCGCTCGTCACCAACAATTGGAGGATGCCTGATGGTAAAGAAAGCGGAGAAACAGCTACACACCCGACGATTTGTTTCGCGTCGCCAAACCTTTACGCTTTGCATTTTGTTCGCATTACTGATCGGGCTGATAACCAATCAGCCTCGCGCCTACGCTCAACGAAACCGTCCAACAACGCCGCAACCGGCAGAGGGGCAAAAACCGGCTGCCGACAAAGTCAGCGTGATGGTCGTCGAAATCAAAGATTCGCGCACCACTGGCAAGTTCTTTGCCGGTATGGAAGTGAAAGTGAAAATTTTGGGCGACCCCCTCACCGATGCCATCGGCACTCGCTTTCTGCTCGATACGGCGATTGATAACACGGGGAGAAACTTGATCGGTGAAAAGACCCAAGAGAGTGATTTCAATGAAGTAGAATCAGACGAAAACACCGCCGAAATAGAGATCAAATTGAAGAACCCTGTGCGCCAAGCCACCACCATTCAAGAGCTATCCGGCTCGGTCGAACTCTTCATTCCCGACCGCGACCCGAACGCCCTCGCTACGATTGCCAATGTGAGTAAAAGTCTCGGCGTGCCGCTCAACTCTCCGGCGCTCAAAGCGGCGGGCATCGAAATCATCATCTGGAACAAAGGGCAATTCGAGGCGCGCAAAAAAGCCGAAGAAGCGCGGTTAAAAAAGGAGATGGAAGAGAAGGCCAAAAAGGCAGACGCCGCAAGTAGCGAAGAGGCGAGCGGCGAAGCCTTAGCCGAAGGGCTGATGAAGATGTTTGGCGGTCTCTTCAACAGCTTTGCACAGATGGATGATGATGACATCGCCTTTCAAATTGCCGACCCGAATCGTCGGCTCGTCAAAATCGCATTCGAGACGGCCAGAGGGAAACCGTTGCACACCGGCGGGCGAATGAGCATGGGAAGCGATAAAAACCGCACTATCATTTACAGCCTAGAAGACCCTCTACCTAATACGGCGCAAGTTAAAATTTATATTCTGACTCCGAAAGCGACAATTAAGACTCCCTTCAAACTAACCAACGTACCGCTGCCGTAGAAGCAATGAATCAGCAAATCGCCATCAAGCGTTGAAGAGAGGGCTAGCCATCAGGTATATCGAAAGGCGCAGGAATTCAGCATCAATCCCCTCTGAAGGAAAGATCGGATGGCAACAATCAAAGCTTGTCTAATCGGCGTCTTGCTGTTCATCGGTTTGGTCGCAGCCTACATCATTGTGCTGGCGGGCAAGTTGCAGTTCCCCATCAACATCATTGTTGGCGTGTTGTGCGGGGTCTTTATGGCGGTGGCGATTGGCCTGCTTGCGAGCGTCTGGCAAAGTCGAAAAGACCTGAAGATCATCGAAGAGTCGGGAACTATGCCCGCTTTTCGGGACGGCAAACGCATCGCGGTCACTGGCCCAATTTATGCCATTGACGCTCGCCCCCTCAAAACCCCGTTTTCAGAGAAGGACTGCGTCGCCTACGAATACAAAGTCTCGCGCCTGCGCGGCGGGAAGTCGGCTGACCTGGTGGAATTCTTCGGCTATCGCTTAATTCCTTCTTTCATTCGCACCCCGTTCGGAGAGGTACGCCTAATGGCTTGGCCCGATTTGAGCAACTACGAAGAGAGCGATATGGCGATGCAAAATCGCCGCGCGGCGGCTACCTATCTCTGTTCGACGCCCTTTCGCAGCCCGCGCAGCAAGCGCGATTTCAACGCGGCCTTTCGCCTGACCCCGGCAGTAGCCCTGATGAAAGAGATCTTCAACGACGCTGATGGTAGCCTTCGCATGGATTGCACACGCGAAGAGGAACACGCCACGGTGACCGGTGAGCCTGCCGGAACCGATGAGGTAATCGTTCGCTTTGACCCGCAACATCAACTCTATTTTGAAACCGCCCCGGCGCTGACTTTCACAGAAAAGTATGTGCCCTATGGCGAGACCGTCTGCTTGATCGGCACCTGGTCGGCGGCGAAACAAGGCATCGTTCCTGACGGGCTCGATAAAGGTAAGATGACTTCGCTGTATCACGGCAGCGGCTATGAAGTGATGGCAACCTTACGAAAGCGAATCCTGCGCAATTTGATCGTCAGCCCGTTGATTGTCGTTGCCGTCAACTGGGCGGTCTGGTGGCTGCTGACGCGCTAAGCCATAGGGGAAGGGTAACCAAAAAGAAATTGCCGTTGTAATGAGGAAGGCGACTATACTCCGGCTTCGATGGGGGCATCTGGTTGCGAGGCGAGTTTCTTAGCCGCGTGTTGACGCCAGTAATAAATCATCAATCCGCCACCGAGTATGAATAATAGGACGGAGATGAATTGCGAAGTCGAAAGCCCAACGAGCTCGCCGCGCGGGTCATCACGCCAAAATTCAATGGTGAAGCGCACCACCGCATAGACCATAAAATAAGTGAAGAGGATTTGCCCATCGAAGGCGCGGCGTTTGCGAAACCACAACAGCCCGAAGAAGATCAGGAGGTTGGCAAAAAACTCGATCAGTTGCGTTGGAATGAGCGGCGTATCAATCGGCACGCCCGTCAATTCATGGGCGCGTTCAGTAAAGGTTACGCCGATCCATGAAGCAGTCGGTTTGCCCCAACAACAGCCCGCAGAAAAGCAGCCCAACCGTCCCAATGCGTGACCCAGTGCAATGCTCGGAGCAAAGGCATCCGTCGCTTTTCGCCATGGCAGCTTCCAGGCGACCATCAACAAAATGCCGGTCAAGGCTCCGACGATCAGCCCGCCGTAATAGACACCGCCCGATTGAAAAAAATCGAGCGTGAAGATGCGCCGCCAGTTTCCTCCCATCGCATCCCATTCGGTGACGATGAGCAACAACTTCGAGCCCATCAGTCCGGCAACGATTGAATAGAGGCCGATGTCATAAATCCGCGCTTTCGGTAGGCCATCTTGTTCGCCCAATCGCGCCGTCATCCATAAAGCCAGTACAAAGCCGATGGCTAATAAGACGCCATAGGTGGCCAGCGGATAATTGATTCCGGGTATGGTAAAGAGTTCGGGAAACATATCGCAGCTCTATCAAAGCAACTTTTTGCGGCTACCGGCAAGCCGAATTAAGGCTCTTCGCTCTGCACTCCTGATGGCGCATCGGCAAGCGGGAGATCGGTCTCCGCATCGCTTTTCGTGTTTTCACGATGCGAGGAGACGAATAATTCAATGGCCATCAAAGCCGCACCAATACTGATGGCTGTGTCCGCAACATTGAAGACAGGCCATTCATGATCTTTGTAATAGGCGAGAATGAAATCAATCACTTGTCCCCTGCGAATGCGGTCAACCAGATTGCCGGTAATGCCCGCAGCCATCAAGGACAACGACCAAAGCAATAACCGATTTCCCGTTGGCGTACGCGACAGGTAATAGATCACAATGCTGATCGCAACAACCGAGATGCTGACCAATACCCAACGCGCGCCCGTATCCCCGAACAAGCCGAAAGCGATGCCGGAATTTTCTGTGTAGGTCAGGCGCAACAGCCCGGGTATCAGGCTGATATCTTGTCCGACCCGCAACGTAGCGTGGGCCCACAATTTTGAAAGCTGATCGAGCGCCAACACCAGAGCAGCAATGATGAAGAACTTCCGCTTGCCTGCGCTCTGATCGGATTGTTCATGTACTTCACTCATCGGGATAATTATCCTCCCCATCCTTCTTCGATTTGCTGCACGCAGCGCGCGTCCACCGTTGGAAAGCGCGCATCTTGTCCAACAGTTACGGACCAATTCCAGCAGCGTTCGCACTTCGCGCCATCGGCATGCGCCACATCAATTTGTAGAGACTCTTCGCTCCCCTCTTCAATTTCGACTTGCGAGACGATGAAGATAGCCGCTAAATCGTCTGCATATCGTTTCAGCAACCGATAGGCTTCGCCGCCAACCTGTAATCGGACTTTGGCTTCGAGTGATGCGCCGATTACCTTCGCATTGCGCTTCTCTTCTAACGCTTTCTGCACTTCGGAGCGCGCGTCGAATAATCTCTCCCATCGCTCAAGCAGTTCATTGTCATCCGCACGCTCCTGCGTGTCGGGAAATTCAGCGATATGGACGGAAGCGGCTCGCGCGCCGGGAATGTTCTCCCAAATTTCGTCGGCGGTGAAGACCAGAATCGGAGCCAACAATCGAGCGAAGGTGTCAACGATCACCGTCAATGCCGTCTGGGCGCTGCGTCGGCCTACGGATTTGGGGGCGAAGGTGTAGAGCCGGTCTTTCAAAATGTCAAAGTAGATCGCCGACAGCGTCACCGTTGTGTAGTTATACATCGTGTGATAGACGGTTGTGTAATCAAAGGCGCGATAGGCCGCAACCACTTTGCGCGCCACTTGGCGAGTAACCGCAAGCGCCCACCGATCAATCTCGAATAGCTCATCATCGGCTACGGCTTCGCTATCGGGGTTGAAATCATTGATATTGCCCAATGCATGGCGCGCCGTATTGCGCAGTTTGCGATAGGTATCAACCAAACGGGTCAGAATCTCGTTCGAGACGCGCACATCTTCAGTGAAGTCTGCCGAGGCAACCCACAGGCGCAGAATTTCCGCGCCGAGCTTGTCAGTAATCTCATTGGGCGAGATCGCATTGCCGGTTGATTTGTGCATGGCTTTGCCTTGCCCATCTACCGTCCAACCGTGCGAGATGACGGTTTTGTATGGCGCTTGCCCATGTGCCGCCAATGCGACGGTCAACGAAGAATTGAACCAACCGCGATATTGATCCGGCCCTTCGAGATAGACATCGGCAGGCCAAGGCAAGTGGCGTTCGCGCTCCAACACGGCCAGCGATGACGACCCCGAATCGAACCAGACATCGAGGATGTCCATATCTTTTTTGAAGCGCGTACTCGCGCATTTCGGGCATTGAAAGCCTTCCGGCAGCAGGTATTTCGCTTCGCGCCCATACCATGAATCGGCGGTCTCTCTTTCGAAAATCGCCGACACGTGATCAATCACATCGGCATCGAGAATCGTTTCGTTGCAGGCTTCGCAATAAAACGCCGGGATGGGCACGCCCCATAACCGCTGCCGCGAAACGCACCAATCAGGCCGCGCAGCAAACATATCGCGCATGCGACCGCGACCCCAAGCCGGAAGCCAAGTGACGTTTTCGATTTCACGCAGAGCCGCTTCGCGCAATGACGTTTCGCCTGCTTTTTTATCATCCATCGAGATGAACCACTGCGGCGTCGCGCGAAAGATCAGAGGCTTTTTGCAGCGCCAACAGTGGGCATAGCGATGTTGGTGGTCAGCGGCAAAGAGCAAGCTGCCGCGCTCGCGCAGAAATTCGACAATCTCGCGGTTGGCAGTGAAAACGTTCCGGCCTGCGAAGTGTTCGATTTCATCGGTGAAGCGTCCGGCGGCATCCACAGGGCAGTAGACTTCTTTGCCTGCCGTCTGATCGGTCAATGCCCCTTGTTCGCGCAGGGAGGCATAGACAGGCGCGAGTAGCTCGGCATATTGCTGGCCAATCAAATAATCCTCCATGCCGTGACCGGGAGCCGTATGCACACAACCGGTTCCGGCTTTGCCTCCGCCTTTTTTACTCTCGCCCTCTTCATCACCGGTTGCATTGCCGCCGAGAGTGACATGATCGCCAAGCATCAGCAGCGACGGGCGATCAATCCAGGCATGTTGGGCGTGCAATCCCTCAATCAACGCGCCGGGGAATTTGGCGAGCAAATTGGTCTCGCCAAGTCCGCAGGTTTCAACCACCGATTCGATCAGTTCATAGGCAAGGATATAGATTTCGCCGTTGCTTTCGATGGCGGCATATTCAAAGTCGGGGTGAAAGCAGATGCCTAAGTTTGCAGGCAACGTCCAAGGCGTCGTCGTCCAGATGAGCACAAAGACCGGGAGGGTTGCGATTTTGGATTGTAGACTTTGAAGTCGGGCTTCATCTTCGCTTTGAGCTTGAGCGATGCGCTTCGTCAGTTCGGCAGCCTGATCGGCTGGCAGCCGAAACTTCACATAGACCGAAGGGCTGGTATGCTCCTTATATTCGACTTCGGCTTCGGCCAGCGCCGTTTGATCGGTGATGCACCACTGCACCGAGCGCAGCGCCTTATAGACATAGCCCTGGCGGACGAAATCGCCGAATAGACGAACCGTTTCCGCTTCGTAAGCATGTGACATAGTCATGTACGGGTTATCCCATTCGCCGAGAATACCCAGCCGCTTGAAATCCTTCGTCTGTCTGAGCAGCGCGACGGCGGCATGCTCGCGGCAGATGGAGCGGAATTCTGCTGGTGAGAGGTCATGCTTCTTGATCTTCTTTTTGTCGAGGTCTTTTTCGACATGCTTTTCAATGGGCAGACCGTGACAATCATAGCCCGGCACGTAGGGCGCGTCGTAACCGAGCATGGAGTAGGACTTGACGATCAAGTCTTTCAGAATTTTGTTCATCGCCGTGCCGATGTGAATATCGGCATTGGCATAGGGCGGCCCGTCGTGCAGCACATAGGTGGGGCGACCAGCACGGGCTTGGCGAATCTGCGCGTACAGATTCATGGCCTCCCAATGGGACAAGCGTTGTGGCTCGCGCTGGCTGAGGTTCGCTTTTTGCGCAAAATCGGTCTTCGGCAAATTGATGGTCTTCTTTAGCTCCAGCGGGGTTTCTGTCGTCATCGGTCTTCCCATTTCAAAGGGCAAAGCATCCTTGCTTCGCAGGCTTATGAATGCAATTCGGAGAGCGCCGGTACTCGGCCTCAATTGAAACCTGTCATCAGCAACCGTGAAACAGGAACTAAAGGCAAAGGAGAAATCGGCGGGCAGAAGGTTGCCGCAACTCCGAGTCAATCATCGTTGTCGGTGGCTCAAATAAACATCTCTTCGTCCTGATAGGCTTTATCAATCTGTTTGCGGTTGCGCGCGAAGAGAACATCGAGCGTACGTTTGAGCGCGGTGACGAGCGCAGAGATTTCTCGCACCGGCTCAATGACGGCGGACTGCACTTCGACGGTCGTCGTCTCGATACGATGATTAGTGCGGGTCAGCATGCGATCCAACTCGGTCACCTGTTTCTGCAACGTCGAGGTTGTCAGTTCGACGGTTGCCGAAATCTGCTGCGCCTGTTTGCGCGCCAGTTCGGCGATTTCCTGTGAGGAAGTGGAAACAGCGGCAGCAATGGCGCGGGTTTCAAGGCTAACTTTGTCGAGTGCGTCTTTGGCCTGCACGGTAATCTTATCCACAGCATCTTTGACCGTCGCGATGGTGCCTTGAACCTGTTCGACCAAAGGTGCAGCTTTGTCAATCAAGGGTTCGGCTTTGGTTTGTAAAGCGGTTACGGCGTCGGACAATTTTTTGACGCGAACGAGCATTAGCAAGAAGCTGATGGCTTGAACCAAGAAGCTTAGGGCGATAATGCCAACGCCGACTTCGATGATGATCTTAAAGGTCTGATCCACGAGTCCTCTTCCTCCAGTCTATACATTGGGAAACCAAATCTCTGCACGCTTCGGTCGGAAATTCCAGATAAAAAACGGGCGGGCGCGGCTTGCAAGAAACCGCGCCCGATTCGCAACTCGATACCGGAGCACTTGCCGATTCGCGTGGTTGGCGAGCGACCGTTAATCGGGAAAGCCGAATCGGTCGCAGATCAGAAGATTTAGCCTTCTTCGCCTTCAACCGCCGCGCGACCCAGTTCACCGGCTTTGCGTTTCTCTTCGCGGTAGGCTTGCTTGCCTGCTTCAATGGCCGCCGCAATCTGATCTTTTTGTCGGGCGGCGGCGTCGGTGACGACTTCGGTTCCATGCACAATGCGTTCGCGCGCCGAACCATACATATCGGCGACACCTTCACGCGCCGAACCGTAGACATCGGCGGCACGCACGCGGGCGCTGTCGTAGGCTTCAACAAAACGCTCGCGTCCAACTTCATACAGTTCGCTGGCACGCTCGCCGACGCGATGTGCGCCTTGGTTAGCAGCATCCAGACCGCGTTTGGTGTAGTCGGCAATATCGCCGCGCAATTCGCGGCCCGATTTTGGCGCAAAGAGCAGAGCCATAGTCGCCCCGATTCCGGCCCCAATCAAAAAGAACATTAACTTGTCAGAAGCTGATCCTTCATTTTCCGCCATATCATCCTCCTGCTAGGAAATTTATGTGCTTGTTCTTCCTCATATGTTTTTTAAGACGCCTCACTATAACATTATCGTCTTTCTGCCTTCAAGGAAGGCGACCCATTGCCATCTCTGACCTATCAATAATTGGTCAGTTGCTGACTGGAAATGGCCGCGAACGATGGCCGATTGCAGGATTCTTCAACAACGAGTATGATGGCAGCCTAGCATGTGAATCTGCCCTGATATCACACGCTTTTGTGCGGGTCCCGAATGTAATCCTCACTTGTTTGAACTCTGCGCTCCATGGATGTAGCAATGACGACCACAATCTTACTTGTTGAGGACGACTTTGACACCTTACACCCCCTCGCCGAGTTGTTACGGCTGAAATCATTCGAGGTATATACGGCTTCTGATGCCGAGAAAGCTTTATCCTTAGCCCGCGAAAAGGCTCCCGGTTTGATTATCACGGATATCGTGTTACCAGGGAAAAGCGGCTTACATTTTATCAGCACAATTCGTAAGGATCAGGCGCTTGGCGCAACCCCGATCATTGTGATGAGCGGGTGCGGCCCTATGATATTGGTTGAAGCCGAGTCTGCCGGAGCCGACCTGTGCATGGAAAAGCCGATCAACATCGAAAAGTTCTTTGCAGCGCTCCAGCAAATCCTGACGCGGCAGCAGGCGCCGGAACCTGTCGCCCTGCCGGTTGCCCCCGAAGAGAAGGCGCGCCCGCTGGCAGGAGAGATAGACCGGTTGGTGGATGAACTGAGAAAGTGCTCCTCCAAAGGCGAACGAGAAGATGTTCTCAGGCGATTGAAAGAGTATATTTTGGCTGCCCAAGCTCGAAATACCTTTTATGCGTGACAGGAGTGAAGAAGCAGTGTGGGGGGCAATATTGCGATGTCTGTAAAATGGTGTGCGCCCGTACGCCGAGGGGATTGAGGAAAGCGGCATGCGGGCTAACTCTTCTTCACGGCTTGCTGCCGATCAACCGAACCGGGGGAAAAGAAGATCGGTTTCGGGGTGGCAAATTTGGCGGCAATGCCAAACCCAAACGAGTGCGGTTCCGTGCGTACGACTTCAGCTTCGTATTTCATCCAATTCTCCCTCTGCAATGGGAGTTTTATCACAATCTCGACTCGGGTGCCGGGTTCGATAGCGTGCGGCAGCGTGAAAAATGCGCCGTGCGAGCTGAGGTTATGAAGGATGGCAGCTTCTCGAATCGCCGGTTTCGCGCTCCGAGACGGCTCGACCAGAATCTCCCAATTGACTGTAAACCTGCGTGCTGTTCGACGTTCGCGCACGAATCCCTCCGGGAATGAACTCAACTTTGGCTGCTCTATCGCCTGCTCCTGCGTTTGGGCGGTTACACCTCAATTAAATGGTAAATCCCTTTAGGCTTCCTTGATGCTTGAATAATATTTCTAACTCAAGTATTCTGGCGCGGCCAAATTTTGCCTGGATTGGCTCCTTATTTTTATCACAGGCACAGTTGGCAGTAGTTACCAATATTGGTTAAAGCAGGAGAAACATGATGGCAACAGACCCCCTCACCCTGATTGCCCGAAGTTCCGGTGCGAGTGCCGTTACGGCCTCTCACCTAGCGCATTCGTGCCAATCCTGGCAGCATCTATTGCTGGCAGAAGACTCTGAGCAAATTTGGTTGAAAATTTTTCGCCTTCTCTCAACGATCCCGAATCCTGGTCGAGCAGACTTGGACTCCTTGACACAAGAAGTCTTTCTACAGTTGCTGGCGTCTGATCGCACCACCCGCTATCTTGAGCAGGGGTTGTCAGAAGAAGAGATTTCTGAAGACTTACTGACCTTGATTACCTGATCGGCGGCGAAGGTCGCACAGGGTGTCCGACCAACAGCCCCTACGATTTAGGTCAGTGCATTGGCTTCGTTACTACTTTGGGATGGGTAGTTTCTTGTCTACAGCCAAGCGCGCTTGATGGATTTGGCCTATCTCTGCTGCCAATCTGTCAATCTCATCGGCATAAAAAATTTTGACATCCTCCAACCGGATTCCGCGTTGTTGCAAGCGTCGGTTGAGAATCGGCAGAAATTTGGCGTCTCGCTGTTCGCTCATAAAGATCGCGTCAATGCGATGGAACACTCCGACTGCCGATGATTTGATTTCCCTCTTCTCCTTACGCATGACCATGACAGAATAATCGACGGCCACCGCTTTCAAAAAGCTGGTTCCTTCAAGAAATACGCCTTGATGCGTGACGCGCGCAAGGGCGCGATTGACACCGGCCTCAACCTGTTCGCTGGTACAGATCACCCATTGCACCTCTGCCGCACCGGCTTCCCAATAGCGACCCGTGTCTTTTCCCGGCGCGAAGGTGTTGGCGCGGCCTTGCAAGATGAGGGGCTGGTCACCGAGCAATGGACTGACACAACAAGCAGCGGGGTCTTTGCCGCAGGAACGATAATGCCCGCGAGAAATCTTGATGGCTTCCCAGTCAGTTGTACGGCGCAACAGGTCGCACAACAAAGTTGTCTTACCGACGTTAGAAGAGAAGCCGGAGATGGCAATTCGTGTTGCACGCATAAGAGTTCGCTTGCCGATCACGAGTTATGAACGCAGCGAGTCTACCACACCTTATCGGCAGAGGAGAAAACAGCGTCAGCCTGACCGCCATCGGGCAACTGTTTTAGGGAAATCATGGCGCAGTCGAAACGAGATGTAGATGAAACCGATGGGCACGAAAGCGACGCATCAATCGCTTGCTGCCCTACCCATCAGTAGATGAGTTTCTATCGAAGTTCACTCGCAAGAAGACCGATTTTCTCGCGCCCCTTAACTGAGGAATCCGGTCTTGCCATCGCGGAGGAACCCGCTTTTGTTCTCCTTTTGCGTCTCCTCCGTCAGCGAGCCGGTTCCATAATCGGAGAGTTGCAATAAGAGGTTTTGTCGGTTGGTTGCATAAGCCAACCCATCTTCGAGCGAAATCACCTCTTCGCGAATCATCCGCTCAATAACTTCATCGAAGACCTGCATGCCGTCGAGGCTACCATCGCGCATGGCATCATAGAGCGACTTGCCTTCGCGCTCGCCTTTTTCAATGTACTCGCGCGTACGCGAGGTGGATTTGAGAATCTCAATGGCGGCAACCCGCCCTCTGCCATCCAGACGTGGAATCAAGCGTTGCGAAACGATGAACTTGAATGCCGCAGAGAGACGAATGCGAATAATATGCTCCTGACTTTTGGGGAACATACCGATCAAGCGTTCCACCGTCTTGACGGCGTCCGTCGTATGCAGAGTCGAAAGCACGAGGTGTCCGGTCTCAGAGGCTTCCAGAGCCACTTCGACGGTTTCGAGGTCACGAATCTCGCCGACTAGTATCACCTTCGGAGCTTGGCGCAACGCAGCGCGCAAGGCATAAGCGAAGGTCGAAGTATCGGAGTGCAGTTCGCGTTGATGCACGGTGGACTTTTTATGCCGATGCATAAACTCAATTGGGTCTTCGATGGTGACGATGTGGTAATACTTGGTGGCGTTGATTAGATCAATGATGGCAGCAAGCGTCGAAGATTTTCCTGAACCGGTCGGTCCGGTCAACAAAACGACGCCATTTTTCATCTCAGCGACTTCCGTTAAAACCGACGGCAACCCCAAATCTTCAAAAGATGGAATCTCGTTCGGAATGACGCGCATAATGATGGCGTATGTGCCGCGTTGCTTGAAGACGTTGACGCGAAATCGTGACAACCCGCTGAGCGAAAACGAGACATCAGCCGAGCCGTGCTCATCGAGTGATTTTTCCGCCGTCTTATTATTCGCAACCAGAGCTTTGGCAATGGCGGCGGTGTGCGACGGAGTGAGCATCTCTAGTCCTGGCAAGGGCACGGGCGTGAGTTTGCCGATCAATTCGACTTGAGGAGGGCGACCGGGCGAAAAGATCAAGTCCGATATTTTGCTCGAAACCGCAAGCATACTTTGTATGGCTTGGGAGAAGTTAAAAGTGGACATGGAGTCATTCCTTCATCTGGTTCAATGCACGGTTTAAGGGGCGGATTGGCCCGTTGGGGAGGCGTAGAGGGGCAGCCAAAAACCAATTCTTCTCGTCGTTGAGGGTCTCGCTAGATGTTAGTCAGGAATCGCTGATTGTCAACAGTTTTGCCCGCTACTTTTTCCGTATTCTCTCAAAAATGTAGAAAATCTCGCCGCGCGTCGCGCGCCCCAAATAGCGCCACCGCTCTTCGACGATGCTGCCAGCCTTGACGCCACGCAGAGATTTTAGCCCGCCATCCAATACCTGATCCAACTCGGCTGAGGTGACAATATGCAATTCCGGCACAATGTCCGCTCCCGACTTCCTCACTATATCCAGCACGGTTTCCCGCATCAGGGTAATCCGATGTTTAGCGCGCGTATAATCTTTGCGAGAGATTTCGTTATGTTGTATTTGAAACTCCAACTCGTTCTCTTCGTGCTGCATTAGCCGCAAAAACTCGCGGACTTCCGAGCCGTACGCTTCCTGCCGCTCGGCAACGGCTGATAGTCCGTAACTCAACACGAATAGGAATCCGATGACGATGGCTCTCTTGACTCGCATCGCGTTATCTCACCGCCCGCATTACTAGACTTCTCCTTGATAAGCAGCGTCGAGAAGTTCAATAGGATGAATCACGTCAACCTCAAGCCCTGCGAGCCGTAGACCTGCACCAATTTGCATCAGGCAACCGGGGTTGGCCGTGACCACCGTATCTACAGCACACGCTTTGATATTGGTTATTTTGTCAGACAAGATTTTTTGGCTCAACTCTTCGTGTTGCAGGTTATAGATGCCAGCGCCGCCGCAACATACTTCCGATCCAACGAGGGGGACTAATGTGAGGCCGGGAATCTGCCTTAACAAGACAAACGGCGCGTCGGCAATTTTTTGAGCGTGCAGCAAGTGGCAGGGTGCATCGTATGCTACGCAACGACGAAGCTCTTTGCCGGGGGCGGCGATGCCGATCTCGGCGAGGAACTCGGAAACATCGCGCACTTTTGCGCTCACTTCGGCTGCGCGTTCCGCCCACTCGCTGTCATCGGCGAGCAACTCTTTGTACTCTTTCATGGCAGCGCCGCAGCCCGCAGAATTCACGATGAGGTGTTCGCAACCGCTGGACAGAAAGGCGGCAATATTCTGCCGCGCTAACGCTTTCGCCGTCTCCAACTGCCCTGCATGCGCGGGCAAGGCTCCGCAGCAGACATGGCCGTTTGTTTCAATCGTTTCGCAACCGATGCGCGCCAATACACGTTCGGTGGCGCGATTGGTTTCCGCGAATAGGCCTTCCATAACACAGCCGCGTAGCAGCGCGACCTGGTGCTTTATTGGTTGCCCGTTGTCGCTCGCATCCGTTGCGCGATTCTCTGTTTGCACAGGCGGCGTGCGGGTTGCCAAGAGTAAAGCGAGTGCAAATCGCAGGCGTCCGCTCAGCCCGACATCGTCAAAAGCCAACTGCGCCAAACCGCTATCCCGAACCCATCGCGCCATCGCCATCACCATACGTAGCAGCCAAGTGCGAGCGAAGACTTGATTGAGCAACAACCGTACAACTAACTCCGCCCCGGAGCGCCTTCGTGAAGGGCTTTCAGCTACCTGAACACGCGCCGCTTCGAGCAGATGCCCGTATGGCACACCTGAAGGGCATGCCGTCTCGCAGGCGCGACAACCTAAGCAGAGGTCTATGTGCGAAGCAAAGGCGTCGCCCATCGCCAAGTGTCCTTCGGCAAGCGAACGCATCAAATAGATTCGCCCGCGCGGTGAGTCGTTTTCGTTCCCCAGTTGGCGATAAGTCGGACACGAGGGCAAACACAGTCCACAATGAACGCAGGTCAACAACGCATCATTGTATTGGTCGAGTCGCACCGCTAGAGAATCTGTCGGTTTTACCGTTTCAAGCGTCATGGTCATGAATTATATTCCGCTGACAAACCTTCCGGGATTCAACAGAGCCAGGGGATCAAAGGCGGTTTTGACCGCCCGCATCAGATCAGCCGTCGCGCCGACTTCGCCCCAGGCGTCGGCAGCTTTTCGAACCGCTGTAGGCGCACACTCGATCATCAAGCTTCCGCCCAACGTAGCCATCACAGTGCGGAGTTTATTGATAGTAGCAATCGCTCCTTCGTCATGAGCGGCAAACGAAGCGCGCAAGATACCGACTCCAAAATCGGCTGTAATCCGCGCCGTCTCTTGCATCAAGAGGGTGAAAGCAGCCTCCGTTTGCGCGAGTGGCACACTGACGCGAAGGGCGTTGACGCCGAGCGCATCCATGTCATTGATGTCATCCCATACGGCATCGGCTTCTTGGCCTTCGATTGTTTGCGTCAGCAAATCCGCTTCAGCAATCTGTAACACCTGCTCAACCTGATGGCGAACTGCCGCCTCACTATCAACGAAGCGAATTGCCAACACATACTCTCTCGATGCCGGAGCGAGTCTGTCCGACACGACCCCTTTACACAGAATGAGAGACGCCGGTAATACGGCAGTCTTCAGCGCCTGCTTGGCCAATCGAACCAGCGGGCTTGGCTCAGGCGAAGCCGCCAGTAGGGTGACCGCCGATTCGGGCAATGGGCGCAGTTTGAGAGTCAATTCCGTAATCAACGCCAGTGTGCCGTAGCTGCCGATGTAGAGTTTATTGAGATCGTAGCCCGCGACATTCTTTACCACCTTGCCGCCTGATCGGCTCTCCGTTCCATCTGCGTGCGCCAGTTTCAGCCCGATGATGTAATCGCGCGGCGTGCCGAATCCGCAACGCAACGCCCCACTCGAAGCGCACGCGACTATCGCGCCTAACGAAGCGCACCTGCCGCCCGCAGGGTCGAGCGGCAACCATTGTCGCTCGCGGCGCACAACGTCGTTGAACGCCGACAAGGTGATTCCGGCTTCTACCGTGATCGTCAAATCCGGCGGGCTGTATTCGAGCACGCGACTCAAGCGTTCGAGGCGCAAGAGCACATCGGCTTGCCGCACAGGGTTGCCGCATTCGAGCCAGGTTCCGGCTCCGGCGGGGATGATCGTCGCCTTAGCGGCAGCACAGACTTTCAGGCAGGCCGCTACTTCTGTTGCCGAAGCTGGGTTGACAATGATCGCCGGTTGCACGCCATCAATCGTCAGGCTCGCGTTTTCGGCAACATTACTTTGCCCGACAACAGAGGTGAGCGCGTCAAGCAAGGCGGGTTTAGCGATTGGCATCATCGGCAATCAGTTGAATACGCGGTCTGGCAATGACAGAGGCCACGACGGCTTCAACATTCCTTTCCATCAAGTCGGCAAAAAAGCCGCGAAACTGCTGCGCAAAATCGGCGATGTCGAGCGACATAAAGATGTCCGGCAAGCGCGGTATTTTCTCTACGACATTGTGATGCATGCCGCGTGCGCCGCGAAAGTTTCCTTTCTCAAAGTGATGCAATCCGACCGCTGCCTGTATCAACATCTGGTAAAAGAGTTTGGTTTCGCCTTCCGAACGCATCCAGATTTCTTCCCATGCTTCGTGCGCTTCAAAGTATCGCTCCTGATTGAAATAATCGATCCCATCGAGATATTCGCGCGGGTAGAGTTGCTGATGATGCGCCGAGAAGGCAGCCAGCGGAGTGCTGCCGGTGTCTCCGACTTCAACAATCTCGGTCTGTTTGTCGAGCGACGTAGCGCGGGTTACGATCTCAGTCTCTTTGCTCATCGCCAAATCGACGGTCATCGTAAACGGCCCGGCGCGCAGCACGTCCCCGTCTTTCAATTCGATCCAGGAAGCGATGCGCGCGCCGTTGACATAGGTTCCGTTATTGCTCCCTTGATCGATGACGAAATACTTCCCCATATTGTTTTCGATGTAGAAGTGCTCGCGCGATACGGTCAGATGCGGCAAGACGCAATCACAGGTTCGCCCTCTGCCAAAGATCATCTTTGGCTTGCTGAGAAAGACCGCGTCGCCTTCGCGCGGCCCGGAATCGAAACGAATGCGTGCCATGGTGATTTTCGATTGGGGATTTTAGATTTTGGATGGCAAGGCTGCAATGGTGACGGCGAGGGATTGCCCACAAACTGATATTTCGTAATCAAGCGAGCGCCGCAAGCAGATCGTTATCCGGTTGGCTTGAACCATGCGAAGTGAGCCGTTTATGACGGAAATCTTCCATACCGAATCCACAATAGCGACAAGTCTTCGTTGTCGGAATCACCTTGCCGGGGTTGCACAGCCCGTCCGGGTTGAACACGTCACGCACGGCATGCATGCGGTCGAGGTCGTTTTCAGAGAAGATCAGCCGCATCGCTTCAATCTTGTCAAACCCGACGCCGTGTTCGCCGGTGATTGAGCCGCCCACTGCGACGCAGAGTTGCATAATCTCTTTCGACGCCGCTTCCACTCGTTGCCGTTCATCCGGGTTGCGCCCGTCGAAACTGATGTTCGGATGGAGATTGCCATCCCCCGCGTGAAAGACATTGGCGATGTTCAACCCGTATCGTTTGGCGATGGCGTAAATCTCATCAAGCACTTCGGGCAAACGCGAGCGCGGAATCACAGCGTCTTGCACCATCAAATCAGCTTTGATGCGCCCCATCGCACCGAATGCGCGTTTGCGCGACGCCCACATCTTCATCCGTTCGGCATCGTCTTTGGCTACCCGCACGGCGCGCGCGTGATTGCGCAGACAGACCTCGACCGCGCGCTCTGCCATCTCATCGAGCCCGGCGACCAAGCCATCGAGCTCGATAATCAAGAGCGCGGCCACATCGGTCGGGAACCCGCCTTTGAAGATCGAATTTTCCAATGCAATGATGGTCGCCTGATCGATCATCTCCAATGCGGCGGGCAGAATGCCGCTGGCGATGATTTCGCTGACGCTGCGGCTGGCGTCGGTCACGGTCATAAATTCCGCAAGCAGGGTTTTGATCGCCTGCGGCAAGCGCGTCAGTTTGAGCGTTGCTTTCGTCGCAATGCCGAGCGTGCCTTCGGAGCCGACGAAGACGCCGAGCAGATCGTAACCCGGCTGATCAACCCCGCCGCCGCCGAGTGCGATCATCTCGCCGGACGGCAATACGGCTTCAACCGCCAGCACGTGATTGGTCGTCATGCCGTACTTCAAACAGTGCGGGCCGCCGGAGTTCTCGGCAACGTTGCCGCCGATGGTGCAGGCCATCTGACTCGACGGGTCGGGCGCGTAATGAAAGCCGTCGGGCGCTGTGGCTTGTGAGAGAAAGATATTGATGACGCCGGTTTCGACAACTGCAATGCGGTTTTCGTAATCGAGTTCGAGTATGCGATTAAGGCGCGCCAGTTCAATGATGACAGCGCCTTGCAAAGAGACCGCGCCGCCCGAAATCCCCGTGCCCGCGCCGCGCGGCGTAAAGGGAATGTGTGCATCGGCGAGAATTTTGACGGCAGCGGCAACCTGTTCGGCAGTCGCAGGGATGACGACGGCTGACGGGCGATTCTTGTGCAATGTGAGCGCGTCAGATTCGTAGACGATCAACTCATCCGGTTCGGTCAAGACAGCACTCTCACCCAACGCGGCTTTGAGTTTCTCAACGACCGTC
>CAYXVU010000094.1:9195-21652 GCA_964468725.1 uncultured Clostridia bacterium | reverse complement strand
AATTCACTAACCGCGCGTCATTCAGATAATCTGCGATGCTCGGCGCGAGCAGAAAGAAACCAAGCGTTACACCGCTGCCGATGGCCGCCTGCAACTTCAGCGATTTTGCTTTAACGGCATTCGCTTTTTCCGGCTCCTGCGAGATGTGTTTCGAAACCGTTTGATACGTCCCGGTGATGATGACGGCATTGATAATCGAAACCACGCTGATGACGACTTGATAAAGACCAAATCGCTCGGCAGTCATCAGACGAGGCAATAAAAAGTGGATGCCATAGCCGGTCACCATAAACCAAACTTTGGCAAGCGTGATGTAGATTGTGCCGCGACCCGCAACCCGCAGCGAATCTGCCGACAACGAAGACGCTTGGTTATTAGAAGTTGTAGGCGACATTGCCATCGTTGCTCTCTGTTCTCTTACGAGTGCGGTTGCGCGCTTCGCACAGGACGCTTGCTGCGTCCGCTCTGCGCGCTCTGCACAACTTCGTCAAAGCGGTTTCGCAGCATAGGCGATTCGCTACGAATTGCCTGAAGGAGAATCTTCGCAAACTGTGCGCCTATCAATGACCAGCCATAATTGCGGGCGCTGAGTTTCGCGTTGACAGCGAGCCGCTGCTGACCGGCTCGGTCCGCGATTAGCGCATCCAATTTTTCTGCTAGCATCTGAGCATCACCCGCATCGAACAGCACTCCGTTCCAGCCGTCGGTTATGAGTTCGCCCAGTCCGCCGACGCGCGAAGCGATGATTGGCTTGCCTGCGCGCAGAGCTTCTAAACAGACAACTGGTGTGCCTTCCGTTCTCCCCGAAGCCAACCGTAAAGAAGGAATAACGACCACCGCACAAGCACGCAGCAAACGAGCCTTCTCCGCCGCATCAACCTGCCCGACAAACTGAACCTTCCGGTTGCTGTGAGCGGCGAAGGCTTCGAGGTTTGCGCGCTGCTCGCCGTCTCCGGCAATGACAACTCGCACATCTGGAATCTGCATTCGAGCTACGGCGCGCAATAGCACCTCAACGCCTTTTATTTCAACCAGCCTGCCGATGAATAAGATGATTCGCTCTGCCGCAACTTCCTTCTCTGTGGTTTCGGTTGCCGGTTGGTCGGTAATTCCCATCGGCAGCACATCAATCGGCGCGGTTGTTTGAGGGCATAGCCTCCGAAACTTCATTACTAAATCCCGACTGACGAAAACCATTTGGTGACTATGGTCGGCAATAAATTGCGCCAGCCTTCGCCCGCCGCGCAGACTTTGTAACCCGTGCAACGCGCCGGAGTGTTCAATCACCACCTGCGGCTTCTTCAATACACTGGAGAGCCATGCGCCAATCAAACCTGCCGGAACCATCCAGTGCGAGCAGATCGCATCTGTCTGCCGCGCAAGCCCGACGGCTCTGGCCGCGAAGACTAGGACGCCAAATAGCGCAACCAAACGCACCCATAACGACCGCTTCGGCAGATCGCTTACATCGCGGCTGGCGAGAAAGGGATTCCATTTACGCGGCACAATAGAGGGTGAGCGATGCAAGTAGAAAGCATCATCCGGCCATTCCATCTGCACCAATGCCGGTGGGGCAAGCACCGTGACACAGAACGTTTCCGACATGGCACGGGCGAAATCACGCAGATAACCACAAGTTTCATCCATCGGATGATCGGGAAACGAACTCGTCAAGATCAACAATTTTGGTTTTATCGAATTACTCAGTTGCCCCGCCTCGACTTTCCTGTACTCGTAACTCGGCATTGCGTTCAGCGAGCGCAAGTCGCGGACGCGCGAATGCGCGAACAATCAGCCATAAAATTTTCGGAATTGCGGTCAGCGGATTGATGTCTGAGACTTCATCGCCGTATATCGTCCGCACCGGCACGCTACGGATTCGCAATCCTGCGCCGTACGCTGCAAAGAACATCTCATTCGGAAAGCCATAGCGGTCATACAACCTCTCCAACTTCAAGCGACGCAAGGCGCGTGCGGCAATCACCGTGTATCCGCATTGAGCATCGAGGTCGTCCGCATAACCGACAGCTCGCCGCGTCAGCCAACTCAACACCCGATTGCCAATATACCGAGAAGGCGGCATCAATCCGATGCCCTCCCGCAATAAAAACCGATTTCCTTTGACGTAGTCAGTACCGCTGATCGCTTCGTCCAACAGGAGGAATAAGTCTTCGCCAGCCATCTGCCCATCACCATCCATCACGGCAATCAGATCAACCTCCAGTTCAAGAGCGTACTGATAACCGGTTTTAATCGCGGCCCCTACACCTCGATTGAGCGGGTGACGAATCTTTCGCAACCGCGTATCCGGGCATTGTGAAATTTCCGCCCACGTTCGGTCATAGCTGCCATCATCTACAACGATGATGACATCAACGAAATCAGGGACTCTGGCAATTGCGCGGCAAACATGCCCTTGCTCGTTATGCACCGGCATCACCACAGCAATTCGATGAGCTTTGTACATAGCCTCTTTACCGTCGAACGTAAACCAACACGCCGTCAACATAGCCAACTTGATCGTAGTATGCGTGTACTGAATTCAAGATGCGCTGATCTCGGAATTGTATCTGCAACAAGATTAACTTCGGCACGCGATCATCAATCAACCTGACGGCGGCTAAACGCTCCTCATCCGTGATGCCAACGGCTCGCCACCAGACAAAGCGGCTTGGATTTCGTCGCCCAGTCAAAAAATTAAAGGCCGCGCCCCATTGCGAAAAGGAAAACATCGAATCCTGCGGCGTGCTATTTTCTTCGATCAATTGCGACAGGGATTCGATCACCTTGGCTTGCTCCTCGCTCACCATGATGCCTTGTGCGCGTTTCAGCGTTAGCGGAACGCGCTCGACGAACTGCCTACCTGCATCGAACTGCGGAACCCATGTCTGTTGAATCCCTGCCATACAGAGAAACAGCGCGGGGAGCGCAACGCATTCAATCGCCATCTGATGATGAGCAACTCCTTGCCTGTGAAAATAATCGCGCATCACAGGTAGCATTCGATAGAGGAGCACAGCTACTAATAAGAAAATCGGCGGAAAGACGCGCACCAAATGGAAGGCATCGGCGCGCGGATAAACTTCTGAAAAGATCGCAGATGCGAATAAAGTAAGAATGACGATATGCCCGGTTTTCCGCCAGAATTCGAGCCGGTTTAGATGGCCCTTTCGGTATCTCTTCACTTGAGCGAGAAGATACCCGCTGATGAAAAGCACCAGTAAGGGCAGCAAGTAAGCGACAAACGCCATCGCCGAATCTTCCTGCCATAGCGTCAGTCCCGGAATGAGCAATAGCGCAATCAGCAGCGCGGCGGCAAGTGAAAGATACCATTTCAACAACCTGATGGCGTATCGGCTGACAGCGATCCCGCCGCCCGCTAATACGAAAAGAATCGCAAGCCAGTACCCGGCTAGTTTCGGTGAGGGCAGTGGAATCGCCCGTTCATCGCTATAGGCCGTCGCATGATGGATAAAGTGATCCAGCATCGCAGCAAAAGCGCCTTGATAGCTCAATATCGCTGCCAGCAACGCAAAGACGAGGGCAAAGCCAGCCCAATAAATCAACAATCTCCGCAAGCATAAAAGAATTCGCTGCGGCCATAAAGAGAGGACTTCGGCAAGCAGCAGTTCGCGATACCCAATAGCCGCGCTCAAGGCGCCAAGAAGGACAATCCCAACGTTGTATTTGAATACAAATACAACGCCAACGAATACGCCGCCACACCATAACCAAACCGACTTTTCCGAATCGTCATATCGCAATAGGCTGAGGAGCGCGAGAAAGGCAAAGAGTAATCCGTACTGCGTCGGGTAGGTTCCCAAAATATATTTGTGATCGAGCCAAGCCAACATCAACGCCACTGGCACAAGCGCCGCCCATGGCGATGTCACTCGTCGCGCTACGGAGTAGAGTGCCACCAGGGTTGCCAGTCGAAAAATCAATACGCCGATTCGCGTCGTCAGAATCGTGGTGCCAAATAGTTTCATCAGCCCCGCATTGAGCCATAAAACTCCAGGGGTGTAGTTATAGAGGAAATCTCTGTATGGAACCTCTCCCATCAGCACCCGCTCAGCAGGCGAAAGGTTATAACTGACGACGGAAAACCAGACGCCTCGCCGCAAAAACAACCCGTAGCAGATTCCGCCAGCCGCAAGCGTAATCACCAACGGCCATATGCGCGACCATCCTCTCGGCCAAGCAATCGGGTTGTGTTGGTTCAATTCGGACTGTTGGGATGGGGTCATAGCCAATGGTTAAGGTAACGGACTCCGAGTTAGCAAAGGGCTCACTTGCCCGCCTCAAAGCGACTATTTCAGGTCTTGCCGCACCAGTATGACGACCTCACCAACCTGTTTGGTCAGGGCAAAGCGGTTGCTGATATAGCGGCGCATCGGTTCGTACTTCTCCGCTTCCAAATCTTTGTTGCTTGTTAGAATCAACTTCACTTCCGTCTCATCGAGTGCGCGTAATGTCATGGCGCGCTCTTCGTCACGCACGCCGACTCCGCCCCAAAATTGTGCGCCGGAGGGATTGTTGCGGGCGCTGAAAAACAGATAGGACGAGCCAGTATAAGATTGCGCGAAGAAATATCCATCTGGCGGAACCGCTTCTTGAACATAGCGCGTTACCTCATCAATCTCTTGCGCCTTATCACGCGGGAAAAAGACTCGACGGCCACGTTCGGTTGTCAATTCTGTCTGACTCTTTAATTGCCAACCTCTTTCAAAATACATCCCGTAAAACAGGCGTGCACTCATCAACACGAATAGCAAGGGTAAGGCGACCACTGCCAGTTGCTTGACCCTTCGCGGCGCCGTCAGACTCGCAAATCGTGGCTGATAGAGGTAGATCAAATACAGCAGCAACATCACCACAAAGGGCATTGCACCGATAGCCTGTTCGCGGGCAAAGCGTGGAAAAGCCTCCATAAAGGCTGCCCCAGTGGTGACCGTCACCGCAAACAACCTGCGCCAATCTTCCTCGCCGGATATGAACCGTCGACGAGCCGCCATCAACCCTGCGCCGCTTGCAATCATCGGCGCATAGAAGATCAGCGAGTCAATCCAGCTTTGCCTGCCGCGAACTATCAAAAAACTCAATACCAGCAAGGAAAAGACCGCCAAGGTAATCGCTAAACCATCTTTGCCCTTGAGTTGACCCACAAGGTATCCGGCAGCGAACAAGGCAACGATGAAAAGTAAGGCAAACAAGGGCGATGGCGTCGCGGCTAATCGGCTGAACAGAAAATCGCCCGACCCAAATAGTAACGTACGCAACATGGGTAACAAAGCCCCTTGCCTCTGCATCAGAACGCATACCGGCAGCAATACGATGAACATCCCGGCCATGATCTTCAGCCATTGCCGGTATCCGCGCAACCATTGCTTGAGCGACCAGGCGCGATCATTACGGTCAAAACCCACAACCATGACGCTGCCTAAAAGGGCATAGGCTCCGATGTTATGCTTGAACAATGCGAGCGCTCCGATTGCCGCCCCGGTTGCCCATAGCAAGGTTGCGTTATGGGATTTCAGATAGCGAAGGAGAAGGAAGAGGGCGATTGCTAGAAATAGACCGCCGTAATGCATGGGCACAGCTTTGAATCCGCCGTTTGGTCGGAGCCAAAAAAGTCCGCAGAGGGCAGCCATCGCAGCCCACCCGCGCGGCATCACTTGTCGCGCGCAACAAAAGATCAACATCACAGTGATTGACTTGAAGATCATCACGGCAAAGAGGGCATGGTAGAGCGTCACCCCAAAACAGCGGAAGATGAAGGCATTGAGGTAGACAATCGCCGGAGGGTAGAGCGTATGAAAATCTCTGTACGGGACGGCTCCCGCCAATATCCGTTCAGCCGGGTATAGACTGTAGCCGATTGAATGCGACAGGGTCGTTTCTTGGTTAAAGAAGAAGCCATAGAGCGCAAGGGCTACCCCAAAAACCGCAAGGGCACCCCAAATGTCTTTGGCCGCTTCTCTCGTCATCAAACGATGGTGTCCTTATGCCCCTGCGCGTTTGGCCAGCCCTTCGGTCGGCGTATCATTAACCTGGCGCACACTTGCCCTGGCAATATAGATCACACCGCCGATGATCGCGGCAAGGATGACCGGCGCAAATGCGAGCAATGAAAAGAGCAACGCTTTTTCACGGGAGATGCCGACATTAGCAAACAAAACGATGATCGCCCATTCGCGTACCCCGATACCGCCGACCGAAATGGGCAACGTGCGCAGCAAATCAACCAGCGAAATAAACGCAAAGATCATCAGCAAGCTCACGGGCAATTCCATCGCTTGCCCGACCACATAACAACCGAGACTCCACACCAAACGAATGGCAATCGAGATTATCAGAGTGATGAAAAACATCGCCGTGTGCTGCCGCAGCGACGTGATGGCTTCAATCGTCCGCGAAGCCGCATCGGCAATGCGCCGCATCCCGATGCGGTCACCAACCGCGCGGCACAGCCGAATGAGTTGTTGTGAGGCATAGGCGTTCATTAACATCGCAGAGGCCAAAAAAAGCAACGCCAATACAACTTCTGCAACATAGAAAAAGGCGCTGTCGGGTCGATAAATCCGACTGCCAAGCGTTGCCCCCAAACCGATCAACAGAAGCACAAAGATACCGATCAACCGCTCATAGACCATAGTGGAAAGGAGAAACGGTCTATCATCCACATCGCGGCTGGCATAGATCAATCGCGCCACATCGCCGGACACAGCGCCGCCGGGAATGAAGTTGCTGAAGAATACGCCGATCAGATAGTAGGCGAACAACCGGAGCGTCTTCACGCGGTAGCCGCGCACGCCGAGAATCAATCGCCACCGCCACGCCATCAACCAGTGCATGGCAAAGGTCGCAACCACAGCGAGCGGCAACAGCGATATGCGCGTCGCCGTGAAAGCGTCAGCCAACCCTCGAATGTCGGTCTTCACGATGACGAAGAGGAGTGCGCCGATGCCAATTGCGGCTTGCGCCAGTCCGCGCCAGCTTAGCCCCCGACGTTTCTCGACTGCGGCGACCACCTGCTCGATCTCTTCTGTGGGTTTCGAGCGCTTCATTCGGTTAAGACTTCCCGCGCGGTTTGGAGTGGATGTTGACCCAGATTTGCGCTAATTCTTTGAGCGTCGAAATGATGTGACTGGCACGCACGGTTGAACGCCCCGCCGTGCGCGGATAGTGGCGTACTCCGACTTCGACCAGTTTGAAGCCAAAGTACTTCGCTTTCGCCAGAATCTCCGCATCAACGAAGAACTTCTTCGATTCAATCTCAATTTTGTCAAAGACTTCGCGGCGAAAGAGTTTGAACGCGCAATCCACATCGTGAACATTGATGCGAAAGACGATGCGGACAAGCAGATTGAATCCCCAAGAGAGCACTAATCTCGTCAACGGATCGAAGCGATAGATGCGAAAGCCACAGACAATGTCGGCTTCAGAGATGAGCGGCAATAGATGCGTTAGTTCTTTGACATCGAATTGATTGTCCGAATCGGTGTAAAAGATCAGCGAGTGGCGCGCGCTTGTAAAGCCCGTCTTCAAAGCCGCCGCATAACCGAGGTTCGGATGGTGATGAAAGACGCGAATGTGTTCGGTATCCTCTGCCGCCAACCGATCAGCAATTTCGCCTGTGTGGTCTGTCGAGCCGTCATTGACAACGATGACTTCCCAAGCGCGCAGTTGGAGCGATTGCAGCACGGCGGCCAATTCGCGCGTTGCTTTTTCAATGTTCTCCTCTTCATTGTAAGCCGGGAGAACCGCTGAGATGCTTTCC
Source organism: uncultured Clostridia bacterium (assembly GCA_964468725.1). Classification (GTDB taxonomy): domain Bacteria; phylum Acidobacteriota; class Blastocatellia; order UBA7656; family UBA7656; genus CAYXVU01. Next base: position 13,872 of record CAYXVU010000094.1, on the reverse strand, counting down.
GATGCCATAAACTCAATTGACGGGGGTTGATTGATGATGGGTGAAATCGCCTTTGGTCATCTCTTTCACCCCAGCCTTCCTCGTTCACCCTAAATATCCGAGGCTCTTCAAACGCTCGCGTATCTCTTCACTCTCTTCATCCGTCATGGTTACCGCGCCACTGGCTTCGACATAGTTGGAAGCGGAAGAGATGCGAACCGGGTTTTGCGCCATGTAATCCGTCGTAAAAATCTCTTCGAGCACGCGGCCATCCATTTCGGCAGGCACTTCGACGCCGAAGGTGTGCAGGATCGTCGGCGCATAATCAATGATGCGAGCGTTTTGCACCTGAATCCCTTTTCGCACCTGCGGACCACCAGCAATAAAGATTCCATGCATGCGATGATCGCCCGAATTGCCGTAAACCGGGGTGATGAACTTATTCGAGGTCATATCGAGAGTGCCCAATGGTTTGTTAGTCATATCACTCGGCAGGAATTGCAAATCAGGTGACTCTTCGGTGCGCGGGCCGGTATAGAGGTCTTCGCGTCGCCAGATGGGGCCGATGAGAGCTTCCCCCGTATCCGGGTCTTGCAAACTTCGCAGCTTTTCGCTGATCGTCTCCATCACCTGTTCGTATTCGGCCCCGGGTTCGACGATGCCGAACTTTTCACGCCCTTTCAGATTGATGAAGATCTGTCCGTAATTGCCTTTTGAAAATGCGGTCGTGCGTGACCAATCAACGTCTTCGAGCGAAAGCATCAGTTGATTGGCCAGTTTCATCAGTTGCGAGCGATTGGTCACGCCGACCGACAATCGCAAATGCGCGAGCCCCAATTTCATGGCGGTGCGATAGCCGAAATCGGGCGTCAGCCCTAAGCGAAAGAGCGCCTTTTTGAAGCGCGTCATTGCATCACGTTTAAGAACCAATAGCCCTTCGTTGAGCAACCAAACATTGAAACAGAGAAATTTTTTAATCGGCCCAAACCCATGATCCGATGCCATGAAGATCGTCGTCTCTTCGCCGACGGCGTCAAAGAGTGTGCCGAGCGTCGTATCCACCGCGCGCCAAAACTCTTCGATGCGCTGGCGATGGGCTTCATACTCTTTGGCATTGAAGAAAGGATGGGTGCGGTCAATCAAGTGCCACAACTCATGCTGAAACCGATCTGTACTCCAATAGTGAGTCGTGAAGACATCCCAATCATACTGCTTCATCAAGTAGAGATTGACTTTGGTCTTGTACTCTAACTCGGCAAAGAGTTGATCGAGAATCTTATCCACGTTGCCGGGCGAGTAAACTTCCGTGATATAGAGTTGATATTCGCCGAAGCGCGATTCCAACTCCTCACGCAACGACGCGGGAAAGGTGAAGTCTTTGCGGCCACGCGGCGTCAGAAAATCGGCAACCATCAAACCATTCACCATCTTCGGCGGATAGGTACAGGGCAGGTTGGTCACAATCGCCTGTTTTCCCAATTGACCGAGAACATCCCAAAAGGGCATTCCGTCCCGCACGTTCGAACTGACGGGAACATCGGGCAATTCCCCGCTCCCTTTGCGGCGCAAGAGAAATTCGAAGACGCCGTGTTTGCCGGGATTGAGACCCGTCACACAGGAGACCCAAGCAGTTGGCGTAATCGGGGGGATCGTCGTTTCCAACGGCCCGCGCACCCCTCCGCTGATGAATCGTTGGAGGCGCGGCATCCAGCCAGATGCAATGAACGGATCAAGAACATCAAACGTTCCTCCGTCCAAACCGATGAAGAGTACTTTTTTGCTCATAACAAAAGACAAGGACTCTACCCGATGGATGAGCGATTTTCAACCACACCAACTTTGGCTTCGGAAATTCTGTTGTGCATCTGCCGGTTTTGCGATTTAATTTTAGCTCTCACATCAAAGTCACAAACAAAAAACCGAGGAGGACGATATGCGAAAGGTTTGGGTGTACCCCACATCAACCCTGCTGGTATTGAGTCTACTGTTGCTCTCATCCCCTCCCATCATGAGTGTCGGCGCGAAACAAATCTCGAATGAGCCGGTACGCATTGAGGTGTCTTCATGGGGGCCAAGTCAAGAAACCATCGCAGCGACACAAACGGCCCTGCTCAACCAGGCCAGCGTCCGGGAATACATCAAAGGGCCGCGCAGGCGGATCATCTCTTTCGAGTTGGTTGACAATGATGACAAATCATTGCCCGCGACGCCGCCGCCGACCGCCTATCGGGCAATTGCTTACGATTACGAATCCAACCGCGCCCTTTCCGTCGAAGGCATCTTTGGCAATTCGACAGTGCAAACCCGCTTGCTCACTGAACAGCCGAGCGTCTTCAATCAAGAGGAGTTTGACGAAGCAGTAAAAATACTCTCTGACGATAGGACGTATGGCGCGTTGCTCAAACAGGGAAAGGTGAAGGCTTACCAACCTATGCCGCCGGTGTTGGAGAACACGAAGGAGAGAACGATTTTGGTTGGACTGCGCTCGCCGGTCGCGCAACCGTCTCCGGAAATCGTCGGCATCAATCTGACTCGAAAGACGGTGTTGCGATTTGCGGGCGGATCTCCGAAATCTTCCTCTTCAGCCCCGACCGCCTGCGGTTCGCCGAGCGCAGGACAGAGCACCACCTCACGCGGCACAGCCGGACAATTTCAAGTGCAGGTTACGCAGGGGGCAACGACGATCTGGAGTTTTCTGGCCATTCGTCCGGCAGCCTCATCGGGAACGCGAGGCTCCGGCGTCGAATTGCGTGATGTCACCTATCGCGGCAAGATGGTTCTCCGACGCGCACACGCGCCGATCCTTAACGTACAATATGAGGGCGATGCCTGTGGGCCTTTCCGCGATTGGCAATGGCAAGAAGGCTCATTGGTATCGAGCGGCACCACCGTCACCCCCGGATTCAATGTCTGCCAGTCACCCTGTGCGACGCCGCCGCAAACAATCCTCGACAACGGAACCGATACGGGGAATTTTCTCGGCGTCGGCGGCTATGTGGACGGAACGAAAGCCATCTTCGTCAGCGAGATGCAGGCGGGATGGTATCGCTATGTGAGCAAATGGGAGTTCAACGTAGACGGAACCATACTGCCGATCTTCGGGTTTGGCGGCGTGACCAATTCTTGCATCTGCAACGCCCATAACCACCATGTCTATTGGCGTTTCGATTTTGACATCGAAACCTCTGCCAATAATTTCGTCACCGGGCCGGGTTTACGATCATGGCCACACGCCATCTCGTCGGAGATCAAACTGACTCGCAGCGCCACACCGGAGAACAACACCCTATATGTGAAGAATCAGGCGACCGGCGCGACCTATCAAATCGTGCAGGGAGAGGATGACGGAATTGCCGACACCTATGCGCGCGGCGATGTCTGGATCCTCGCGTTCCGCAGCACAGAACTAGACGACGGGCACAACTCAACCGGTTCGGCTACGGAAGCCGATTGGGATCAATTCGTCACCGGCGAGGCAGTGGACAACAGCGACATCGTGGTGATTTATCGAGCCGGTTTCCGTCATATTGAAGCGGCTCGCAGAGACCCAGCACACCTGAGCGAAGCTCATATCGTCGGTCCGACCTTCAAGGCCATCAACGGTTATTGATCTTGTTGAGCCAATCCATCAGGCAAGATAAAGACAAACGGTGCGCGGTAAGACCCGCACCGTTTGCGTATCTGCGATCAGGAAACCGTCCGAGACAAGCTTCTTAGCGTCCGTTATACCAGATAAAATCTTTCGACCAAGCAAGGAAGGCTTCTACCTTTGCGGGGTTCTGTTCAAGCCAGCGTATGCATTCCGGCGAATTGTCGCTCTGCTGAATGAAGTAAGCGAAAGTTTCAACGTGATGGAGCCTGACCATCTCCAGAAAATAGGGGCGGTAATAATTCCAGGCAAAGCCTGACCCTTTGGCGCTATCCGATTTCTCGTTCATCATCTCGAACAGGAATACCAGACAATAAGCGAACCATTGGGCATCCGTTTTGTCTCTAAATTTTTCGAGTGAACGCGTTGATCCGAGAATGGCGAGGCTCAATTCAAGGGCGGCGAAATCGCCTTCCTCCGTCTTGGTGTTGGGATTGACAGTAATGTGGGTTTGACCTTTTTCGTTCTTCTGAGCGCCGCCTTGCACGATCACTTTTAATGCCTGCAATGCAGGAGCCGAGCGCTGCGACCGAGGCTCAACTTGTAAAAACCGACACAACGCCATGATGGCCGGAAGCGTGTAATTCTCTTGGTAATACAATTGGCTGAGAAAGTAATGGCTGCTGCGATAATTCGGATCAGCCATCATCGTCTGTTTCATGCTCACTTTCGCCTCGGCAAGTTTATTGAGACGCAGTTGGGTAACCCCCAGATTGAATCGCAGCAGCGCATTGTCGGGATACCATATCAGGGCGGTCTGATACACCTTGAGCGCTTTGTCTGACTCATTGAGATTATCGAGGGCATTACCTATCAAGACATAAAAACTCGCCAGATGTTTCGATTTATAGGTCGCGCCTTGATAAGCAATCTCTAAACTTTTTCGGTAATCCTTTTTGGCAGAATAGGCATAGCCCATCTCGTAAAGTGCCAATACATCGTCGGGGTTTGCTGCTAAAACTTGTTGATACTTCTTGATGGCATCATCGTATCTTCCCTGATCGTGCAAGGCGATTCGGTGGCCGTGGCCATCAACGGCAGCTTCCCGG
>CAYXVU010000094.1:0-9185 GCA_964468725.1 uncultured Clostridia bacterium | reverse complement strand
TGCAAGGCGATTCCGGCTTGGATAATCGGCATATGAGCATCGGTTGTAGGGCTGGCATCGCGGATCGGGGATTTGATCTCTTGAGCATAACCTTGCAGGCTGAAACCCAGGCAGAAAATACAGATGGCAATTAATCTTTTTATCATGGTGGAGCGCGAAAACCTTTCACCCAAAAATCAAGCGCACGGCCATTCGAAAGCTAGGAGCGCGACAACACTAACAAAGTCACCAACCCATTTCAATCCATTACCATTTTGAATCTCATCTAGGGCGATGGGGTAGCAGGGTCATCCCGTCATCGGGCAGGATTGGATACAGAGAGGATAAAGAAGCACACATCGGCTCGCTTGATCCGTGAAGATCCGTCGCCTCCGCGTCCATTTTCATTTGGCAACCCTGCCCCAAAGAAAACTGAATGGCCGTGTCGGGAAAGTGATTGTTCGGTCATTATTAACCGTTTCGTCGGTTCGCAGATTTTAACTTGCTTTCAAGTTGCTGCGTAGTACAATGCTTCGCACGTTCGACGATTTATTGGACGGAGCATCCCCGTGCCAACAATCTGATCGGGTTTAATTGACAATGAGGGTTTCCAATCAGGCCTTTGTAATTTGCGTGTTGTCTGGCAATCAACTTCGCTATCAAAATGATGGGCAGTCCAACACTTACAGAGTCAGGTCTTGCAGCGACGCATGAGTCAAGAATACGAAATTGCCAGTCGATTGATCTTGGCTAACAACTATGACAAGGCCGCCGTCACGGCAGATTGGCACACCCTCAACTTCGACACCTGCCGCCAGCGTTATGGCAAGCTGCCATAGAAGGGATGGAGGAGCGGAACGGAGCCACAGATATGACCAACACCACGAACATCCGTACCAATCATCGCCTGCTAGAAACATCCTCATTCGGTTTGCACGCGTTTTTCCCATTACAAGGATGCCGAAACCGCTCAGGAGTTTCACAGCAAAGACTCCTCCAGCAGTGGTTTTTATTGGCAGAAACTACTGATCTGAAGGGGGAGGCAAAATCACTCACCCTTTTCAAACCATTTATTGAGTTGCTCAACACGCAAGCCGTAGAGTGGCGACTGACGCACAGGTTGGTGATGAACGAAGGATTCCAGTACCCACAGTGGAGCGATACCAATTCACGGCTTTGTGACTTGGGCGACTCCAAGATCAACCGCCCGACGAACCTGCCTAATCTCTGGGTTCAGAATCAGGCAGAGAAAATGTTGCTTCTATGGTTATCCTTTGCGGTTGACCCGTTACAACAGCTCAGCCAGATTGAAAACCTGCCTAGTTTGATAACTCAATTCAAAACTTTTTGGCTCAATCAATCTGTTGATTATGTTAAAGAGTGCACAGTCGCGGTAACTGATAACGAATATCATCGGCAATCTCTTGAAGCCGCTAACCTCTGCCGCAATCTGTCTCTATGGCAAAGGTTCTCAGCCCGACAAGCGACCCCCCGAACGGTTGAACCCTTGCAGCCCTCTCGGTCAGTCATATCGCTGAGTCGAAGGGCAACAGCGCCATCGCCCAACGTCTTTCCCTTCTATCATCGTGACCATCAGGCCACCCGCCGTAACCTGCCGATCTCAAAGCACGGCACGGTGACTCACCTGATGAAATGGAGGGCTGCGAAACAATCGCTCATCGAGCCTGAACCAAACTCATCCCTAACCGCGACGGCAGATATGCGCCAACCCAATCTGCCCCCCCCCAACTATGTAAAGAAGCTCACCCATCAAGAGGTTGCTGAACGTGACACCTTGCAACATAGACTCATCTCCCTTGCCCTTGAGCCCTGGGTAAACAACGAAGCATTGAAACGGGCCATCGCTTGTCTAGAATGGACAACCGAAAAACAACAGATATGAGCCGCTGATAATCTTCTGCCCTTCAATCGGCGGATCAATTTGCAGCTCGTTATTCAGGATGTCAACGAACCGCTTATGGCTCCGAAAAAAAATAGAGCCGGAGGTCGGGTTGACCTCCGGCTCATGGTTTCTTCCGCCGATTGCAGCTTACAGAGTTGATTGCTTGATGGTGAAGGTCTTCCCTCCTGCCGTAATCGTTCCCGTACGTTGAGAGGGTGTCGTGTTGGGGTCAACCAAATAAGTCACCGTGCCGTTACCAGTTCCGCTTGCTCCGGAAAGAATCGTGATCCACGACACGTTACTGACCGCTGTCCATGGGCAACCGGATTGCGTTTTCACGCTGAAACTGCCCGTGCCGCCAGCTTTTCGGAAGGAGGCAGACAAGGGCGAAAGACTGAAGGTGCAGCTAATGGAGCTGCCTGCTTGATTGACGGTGAAGGTCTGTCCGGCAATCGTTATCGTTCCAGCGCGAGCAGCTCCGCTATTGACCGCGACCGTGAAGGCCACCGTACCATTACCGCTGCCGCTACTGCCGGAGGTGATGACAATAAAAGCATTGTTACTGACGGCAGTCCACCCACAGCCCGAGTCAGCCGTGACATTGACCGCGCCGCTGCCGCCGCCCGCCGCAACGGATTGCGAAGTTGGTGAGATGGAATAAGTGCACCCGCCAACTCCGGCTTGGGTGACCGCAAAAGTCTTACCAGCAACCGTAATCGTTCCGGTGCGAGTGCCGCCGCTATTGGCAGCGACCGAATAGCTCACCGTATCATTGCCGCTGCCGCTCGCCCCTGACGTTACCGTAATGAATCCGTCGTTGCTTACCGCCGTCCATTGACAACCCGCCTGCGCTGTCACATCAATCGTCCCGCCGCCGCCGCTGGCACTGATATTTTGGCTGGCCGGAGAAATGGAGTAGGAACAAGTCACGCCCGCTTGTGTAACGGTGTGCAATTTACTGCCGATAATTATCACCCCAATACGCTGCGTCGTTTGCGGATTGGGGCTGACGCTATATTTCAACGTCTTCGCACCCGGGCCGCTGCCGCCCGTCGTGATGGTTATCCATGGCACAGTGGATTGAGAAGTCCAATTACAAGTTGTTGCAGCCGAAACGCTGACTCCATTGGTTCCGCCGTTGGCTGGCATAGAGCGAGTCGCCGGACTAATGGAACTGATACAGGATGAAGCGGCTTGCGTCACAATAAAAGTTTGTCCGGCAATGGTGAGCGTTCCAGAGCGAACCACCGTTGTCGTATTTGCCGAAACCGAATAAGCAACCAAGCCATTACCGCTGCCGCTTGCCTCACTGGTTATGGTAATGAAAGAGGCATTGCTGGCGGCTGTCCATGCACAGCCCGCAGGGGCGATCACATTGACTCCGCTATTGCCGCCGTTCTGCGCAAAGACCGCACTCGTCGGCGAGAGGTCAAAGGTGCAAACAATCAGAGCTTCTTGGTTGACGGTGAAGGTCTGCCCGGCAACCGTAATCGTTCCGGTGCGAGTGCCGCCGCTATTGGCAGCGACCGAATAGCTCACCGTATCATTGCCGCTGCCGCTCGCCCCTGACGTTACCGTAATGAATCCGTCGTTGCTTACCGCCGTCCATTGACAACCCGTTCCGGCAGTGACGGTCAGCGAGCCGTTTCCGCCACTTGCCGTAAAGTTTTGCGAGGTGGGATTGATCGCGTAGCTGCAACCATCAGCTTGATTGACGGTGAAGGTCTGTCCGGCAATGGTGATGGTTCCCGAACGCGCCGGGCCGGTATTGGATGCAACAGAGAAATTCACCGTGCCATTGCCGCTGCCGCTCGCGCCCGACGTAACCGAGATAAAGGTAGCATTGCTGACCGCTGTCCATGGGCAACCGCTTCCGGCAGTGACCGTAACGGAACCGCTGCCGCCGCCCGCCGCAACGTTTTGCGAAGTCGGATTGATGCCGAACGAACAGCCGCTGGCATCGAAGATGGTGAAATTCGCATTCGAGACATCGAAGAAGACATTGCCCACAGCTTCGACTTTAATGCGCGCCGTCGTCGTCGGATTGTTGGGAACGGTGATGGATTCCGACCCGTCGTTAGGCGTGCTTGCTGCCAAAGTAAGGGGAAAGGTATTGCCGCCATCAGTCGAAAGCGTGATTTTGACATTGGCAGCGTTGACCGGAGCATTGGCCGTGTTGGCAACATCCCAAGTCACGGTCTGCGATGAAAGCGTCCCCCAACTCACATTAGTATTGGGCGAAGTGACCAGAAACGGGCCGCTTGTTCCGCTCACAACGACTTGGGTTGTTGAAGTCTTTATCGCGCCGCCGCTCGAGCGATTATCGCGGACGGTGACTTGAAAATTCATCGTGCGGCTGATGGTCGGCAACCGTTCGCCTATCGTCTGCGTGTTGTTCAAGATGTCCGACAACTTGGGAAATGTGCGCGTCGGGTTTGCTGTCGGGGAGAAAGAACGAAAGATCGGTCTTGCTTGTCCGTCGCTATCCGTATCGGGCGGCGAAGACAGGCCGAGATCATACTCCTCCCAACAATAGGTTAGCGAATCCCCATCCCCATCGCTGGCCGTAGCGGTTAAGGTAAAGGGAGTGCTTTTCGGAATGGTAAACGTCGCCGGACTGCTCACCGTTGGAATCGTGTTGCCGGTGTTGGTCGTCGCCGCACAAGAGGTAGTCCCCAGATAAGCGAGAATCTCTTCGAGGCTTTTGATATGGAAGTGATCGTCACTGTTGGGCTGTAGATTTTGCGAGCCGCAAATACCCGCATAAGCCATGATGGTCGATCCGCTGCCGGGCTCGTATGCTGCTGAAGCCGCGCGATTGCCGCCGCCGCAATTCCCGGTTGTGCCGTTAAAGGTATGATTGCCGCCGAACTGATGCCCCATCTCGTGAGCGACGAAATCAATGTCGAACGGATCGCCAACCGGTGCGGGGAGCCCAGTCACGCCGCGCGCTTTGAAGCCCGTTTCACAAATGACGCCGAGAAAGGCTACCCCGCCGCCGCCGGTGCTGAAGACATGCCCCATGTCATAGTTCGCATCACCGATGACACTATCGAGATTGGTTTGATTCTGCCCCAACATGGTTGAGCCGCTGTTATTCGAATACGGATCGGTGGCCGGATTGGTATAGACAATCAAATTATTGTTTGCCACCAATACCATGCGGACTGCCAAATCGCGTTCATATATCTGATTCACCCGGTTTACGCTGGTCACGATGGCGGCCAGACCAGCCGCAACCGTGCCGCCGTGAAAGGCCGTATATTCACCCGTTGCCGCGCAAGCTAAGCGATAGGTTCGCAACTGCGTGCCATTGGCCGCCGCAGGCAGCGCCGGAATCGCCGCTCGATTGGGAACGAGATTCGCCTCCGAAAAATGGCACTGAAAATCATCTGCCTCTTTTTGATAATCGGCTTTGTAATAGGTGACATAGTTGGTGGTGTCGTTCTTCTGATATGGGTCAATATAGACAGTTCCGCGCTCGGAAAAGATCAGGGCGTGAAATCCTGCCGGGGTCGAGTCAATGCGCACGCTGAGGGTCGGGTCATCATCGCCGCGTCCTCGATAAGTCTTGATTGCCGGAAATTTCTCCGCCAGCGCCGCTTCCATTACGGGTGATTCTTCAATACGAAAAGTAATAAAGTCGCCGTCCGGCATCGGCAACGCAAGGGTAACACGTTGGCTTTTTGCCGCTTCGGAAAATTCACGCGGAGCGCGTTGCAGCACTTCGGCAAGCCCCGATTCATTCAGCCGAACCGTGCGATATTGCTTCGGCACGATTTGCCGTTGCCCGACGATAGCTACTGCCGTCTCTTCGACAAAACTCCAGATGCCATCAGCTGAAGTTTGTCCATCTTGAGCCGCGAGGGCCAACGATAAATTCGGCGTCGGGTTTTCGACAGATGCCGCCGCCAGCGTCGGAGAAAATAGCGTAAGGCTATTTGAAAGCGCGACCATCAAACAGAGGCCTAGCATGACAATCTTTCTCGAATGAGACTGGCCGGTAAAACCTGAACGAAACAGCATGAATAGCAACCTCCTTCAAAACCTGTCTTTCGTAATCGCTTGAGGGTTAGCAGATGCAATACCAACCGACAACTCATGTGACTTTCGCGATGCAACCGCAGCCTGCTTTGCACCTCTCAGGTTTCGGAATGTGACCGAGTGCGAGCGGTCGCTTGATCTTGCATTGGGAGACTGTTCAATCTAAACAGGAAACGAAGATGACGCAAGATAAAACTCGCTTTCCTAGAAAGCCTCCGCGCAACGCCGCGATGATTGAGGGTGAACTTCAGCCTTCGGACAAGGCCTGCCGGTCTGCCGTGTCCGCCTGTCTCACCAATGCCCGAAAGGTGGAGGCATATTGATTCCTGTCATCCGCTTCGACAAATAGACAGGCAGTCTCTTGCCACGCTTGCCGGTCGAATGGGGGGAAGAAAGTGTCCGCTTCAACGCGCGCCTGTACCTCCGTGAGATAGAGCCGATCTGCCCTCGGCAAGGTCTGCCGATAGAGTTCCGCACCGCCAATTATGAAGACTTCCGATTCGTCTGCTAACGCTGCCACTTTCAAAGCCTCTTCGACTGAATAGGCGATGGTACAACCCGACGCCCGAAACTCAGGGTCGCGCGTTATGACGATCATCTCTCTGCCAGGCAGCGGTCTGCCGATGGATTCATAGGTCTTGCGACCGGCGATCAAGTGATGCCCCATCGTTAGTTGGCGGAAACGTTGCAGATCGGCAGACAGCCGCCAAGGCAATTTGCCCTTGAAGCCAATCGCGCCTGCTTCATCCATTGCAACGATGAGCGAGAGAATCACACGGCCACCTCCGCTTTGATGTGGGCGTGCGGCGTATATCCGATGAGTTCGAAATCCTCAAATTGGAATTCGAACAGGTCGCGCACTGCCGGATTGATCTTCATTTGCGGTAAAGGTTGTGGTGTGCGCCTCAGTTGAAGCTTGGCTTGCTCTAGATGATTTCGATAGAGATGGGCGTCACCCAACGTGTGAATAAAGTCGCCGGGCTGTAATCCGCAGACCTGCGCCACCATCCGTGTCAGAAGCGCGTAGGATGCAATGTTGAATGGCACACCCAAAAAGATGTCCGCTGATCGTTGGTACATCTGACACGATAGCCGACCGTTGACGACATAGAACTGGAACAGCGCGTGACAAGGCAACAGAGCCATGCGATCCAATTCGCCGACATTCCAGGCGCTTACCAGGAGACGGCGTGAGTCGGGGTTTCTTCTGATCTCTCGGATGACCTCGCTGATCTGATCTATGGTGCGCCCGTCGGCGGTCGGCCACGAGCGCCACTGTTTGCCGTAAACCGGGCCAAGCTCGCCCTTCTCGTCCGCCCACTCGTTCCAGATACTAACGCCGTGATCGGTCAGATAGCGAATATTCGTCTCGCCGCGTAAAAACCAGAGTAATTCGTAGATGATCGATTTTGTATGCAGTCGTTTGGTGGTCAGCAGCGGGAACCCTGTGCCTAAATCAAAGCGCATTTGGTAGCCGAAAACCGATAACGTGCCAGTGCCAGTGCGATCATCTTTCTGTGCGCCGTTCTCTAAAACGTGGCGCATCAAATCCAGATATTGCTTCACTCCTCTTCTCCAATCCGTGTGAGCAAAACGATAAGCGGGTACAGCACAGGCGATGATTACGGAGAAAGCCGCTCGATCAACCAACGATTGTCGGCTTGACGAGTGTACAAAAAGCGGTCATGCAAGCGACTCGGTCGCCCCTGCCAAAATTCGATGGTCGCCGGATCAACAACGTAGCCGCCCCAAAAGGGTGGCAGCGGAATCTCATCATCTGGATACTGGGCTTCCACCTCGCTCATCTCGCGCTCGAGAATCTCTCGACTCACAATGACGCGGCTCTGTTGCGACACCCATGCACCGAGTCGGCTTTCGCGCGGACGGGTGGAAAAATAGGTCGCCGATTCTGCGCGCGACAACTTCTCTGCATTGCCAGTGATGCGAACTTGACGCTCCAGTTCCGACCAAAAGAAGACCAACGCGACGTGCGGGTTTTCAGCAATCTCGCGCCCCTTGCGACTCTCGTAGTTCGTATAAAAGATGAACCCGCGCTCATCCACCTCCTTCAACAGGACAATGCGCGCCGAAGGGTAGCCATCGCGCGTGCTGGTTGTCAGCGTCATGGCATTGGGGTCTTTAGGGGCTGTAGTGACGGCTTGATCGTACCATTTGATGAACTGTCGCAGAGGATCAGGCTCTAAATCATCACGGCGCAATCGGCCAATTCCATATTGTATCGCTACGTCCATAGTTGGCTCGCTTGCAGAGCAGATGTTGCCCCGCCATTCTACTGTGCCATCACGGCAACTTCAATTTCTTCGGCGTTCAACACGTCGCGCAACACCTGCGGGCGAATGGCAATCAGAAAGCCGCGCTTGCCGCCATTCAGATATATTTTCGGCAAATCGAAGATCGTGCGTTCGGCATATACCGGCAGTCTTTTGCGCGTGCCCAACGGACTCGTCCCGCCGACCAGATAGCCGGTGTGTTTTTGCGCGACCGTCGGGTCGCACGGCGCAACCGTCTTTACGCCAAGGTGGCGCGCCAATTTTTTTGTCGAAATTTCTCTGTCGCCGTGCATCAAGACGATGAGTGGTTGTCGGGCATCCGTCTCCAAAACGATGGTCTTAATCACTGCGTGTTCTGCGACGCCGAGCGAGAGGGCAGAGTGGCGCGAGCCACCGCGTTCGACATACTCATAGAGATGGGGTTCAAACTCGATCTTCTTCTCGCGCAGCCAGCGCACAGCCGACGTGATGGGATAATCGTTTTTCATCGCTCTTTCGCCTGAAGAGTGGCAGCCCGTAAGCGCTAATCTTTGCCAACCGATTGGGATTTGTAAAGTCTCATGCTAGATTGGTAAGGACAGTGCGAGCGAGGTAATGATGCAGCAGAACCCGATTCAGGAACGCCTCAAATTACCCGGCATCTTTATGATCATTGTTGGGGCGATCAATTTCATCATTTGCCTGTATGGTTTAGTCGGCAGCGCATTTCAAAAAACCATGGGCAGCATTTCGCCGCATGCTACGGATGCCGAGCGTATGGGTTACCAAACGGGTCGCATCGGTGCAGTGCTCGCCTATTTTCTCGGAATGATCGCCGCGCCCATTATCATCTACGGCGCACTGAAGATGATGAACCTGCAAAATTACGCTTTGAGCAAAGCAGCAGCGTTGCTCACCTTGCTGCCCTATCCCGCCGGCATCGACTGGCCGTGCCTGGCGCCCCGCTTGTCCGCGAGCGACCGCGGCGC
>CAYXVU010000093.1:0-21732 GCA_964468725.1 uncultured Clostridia bacterium | reverse complement strand
GCGCGATCAGCGCATCGAAGTTGCGCTTATAGCTGACATAAATCGCCGCGCCGAGATTGGCTCGTTCATTCATCAAGGTGACGATGGCCGTCTCCCACCCTTTGTTGACTTCGCCAAGCACATTGGCGACCGGCACGCGCACGTTGGTGAAGAAGACTTCGTTAAAGCCCGACTCGCCCGACATCTGCCGCAAGGGTCGAACGCTCACGCCTTCGCTGTGCATATCAACCAGCAGCGCCGTGATGCCCTTATGTTTCGGCACTTCCGAATCCGTCCGCACCAACAGCAAGCACCAATCGGAGACGTGCGCCAGACTCGTCCAGATTTTCTGTCCGTTGACTATGAAATGATCGCCGTCGAGTACGGCTTTCGTGCCGAGCGCAGCCACATCGCTTCCGGCATTGGGTTCGGAAAATCCCTGACACCAAATCTCTTCAGCGGAGAGGATCTTCGGCAAGAAGCGTTTCTTCTGCTCCTCCGTGCCTTTGATGATGATCGTCGGGCCAATCAAACCCAAGCCGAGCGCGTTAATCAACATCGGTGCTTCGGCGCGTGCCCACTCCTCTTGAAAGATCGCTTGCTGAATCACTGACGCGCCGCGCCCGCCATACTCTTTCGACCATGAGATGCCCGCCCATCCGCCTTCACAGACTTTGCGCTGCCAGTCGCGTAAAAATTCGAACCGCGCCCGGTCTTCACTCTCATTATCATCGGTCGCGCCTTTCCACGGCGGCGGCACATTGGCCTTGAGCCAAGCGCGTAACTCATCCCGAAACTCGCGCTCTTCCACTGTTAGATTCAAATCCATACCTCGTCTCCTTGTATGATTGAGAAACCCTCTCTATGCAAGACTGTGCAGTAAATCAGAGCCGTTGCGAAAACACAACCTTACAAAAAACCTCTATCTTTCGCTCGAAACCGCTTGCCATAACAGTTCGGCGACATCCATCACCCGGACATCGCGCTCGCCTTTGCGGGCATTGATGCCATCTTCAAGCATGGTGGTGCAAAACGGGCAACCGACCGCAACCACCTCTGCGCCGGTTGCTAAAATCTGCTCGGCGCGTGCCTGATTGACGCGCTGATCGGGCGGCTCGTCAACGAAACTCATGCCGCCGCCGCCGCCGCAACAAAAACTGTTATTGCGGCTCTGTTCCATCTCGACCGGCGCGCGGCGCACAGTGAGTTGCACCAGCTTGCGCGGCGCGTCGTATTCGCCATTGTGCCGTCCCAGATAACAGGGGTCATGAAACGTGACCGTCTTATCCGATCTATCAATGGGGTTGATTTTTCCTTCTTCCACCAGCTTCGCCAGATATTGCGAGTGGTGATAGACCTCGTAGTCGCCGCCAAACTGCGGGTACTCGTTGCGGAAGGTGTTGAAGCAATGCGGGCACGAAGTGACGATCTTCTTCACGCCATAGCCGTTGAGCTTTTCGACATTCTCTTTGGCCAACATTTCAAAGAGAAACTCGTTGCCGATCCGGCGCGCCGGGTCGCCGCTACACTTCTCTTCCCTGCCCAAAACGGCAAAGCGCACGCCCGCCGTTTCCAACAACTGCGCCGTCGCGCGCACCACCTTCTGATTGCGTTCGACGAGCGCCCCGCCGCAGCCAACCCAAAACAGCACCTCCGCCTCTTTCGCTTCGCTCATCAGTTGAATCGTCAAGCCGTCCGCCCAATCCACGCGGCTCGATTGCGTGCCGCGAAACGGATGGCCGCGCGTCTCCATCGAGGTGATGGCCTCCTGCATCGTCTCGGGAAACTGAGCTTCTTCCATCACCAAAAAGCGGCGCATATCTACGATCTTCGGCATCTGTTCGATGAAGACCGGACAGGCCTCGACGCACGCGCCGCAGGTCGTACAAGCCCACAACGCTTCGGGCGCAGTCGCAGGCACAGCGCCGATGATAGGAAGCGACCAGTGGCGAGCAGCGAGTGACGAGGTTTCCTCCGTCTGGCTGGCCGGTTCCAAATCTTGAACCCTCAAATCTGAGTTCTCAACTCTTCCGTGCATCAAGGTTTGCAAATCCAGAATGATGTCGCGCGGCGAGAGCAACTTGCCGGTCGCATGAGCAGGGCAGACCGCTGTGCAACGACCGCATTCGGTGCAGGCGTCAAAATCTGCGAGGTCTTTCCAGGTGAACCCTGCGAGCGATTTCACGCCTAACGGTTCGCCGGTCTCCATCGCTCGATCAATGTCGAGTTTCTTGAGCGCCGCGCCGATGGGCTTTAATGACGCAGTGTATATATTGAACGGCGAAAACAGAACGTGCGCCATCTTTGTGTAAGGAGCCCATGCGATGAAGCCGAAGACCAAAATGCCATGCACCCACCAAACGACTGCGTGAGCGGTGCGCAGCGTCGCCGCGCTTATCCCTTCGGAGGCGCGCGCGACCAGATAACCGAATGGCGACCACGCACCCCATGGATCAGCGGTCGCAGCGATGCGCCAACCTTCGACGAGAAATCCGCTAAAGGCGATCAGAAAAATCGCTGTGAGAATCAACGCCGCTTCATCCGTATAGACCAGTTTGCGCGGCCTTTTCAGAAAGCGACGAACCCCGGCAATCACTACGCCAACCACTGTGAGCGCGCCGAAGATATCTACGATGAAGGATTGAAAGTACAGATAAAATGCGCCGCGCATGATCGGCAGGCCGAAATCGTAATCAATCAGCACTACCGTCGTGGCAATCGTCAAAATAATAAAACCCGTGTAGATCAGCGTGTGAAAGATACCGGCGTAGCTATCGCGCACCGTGCGCCCCTGCGCCAACGCATGCCGCAGCAGCAATTTGAGGCGCTGAGCCGGACGATCAAAACGATCTAGTGGCAGCCCGCGCCGCCATACCTTGACTCTGCGCCAAACGCCGAAGCCTGCGACGACGAGCGACACGACAAACATCGCGTAGAGAATCCACGCTTGATTGATATTCCAGAAGACCTCTCTTGTCGCCTGTGAAAAGTCCATTACCTCTTACTCATGGTCTGATTTGCTGACGCGCAAGTGATGTTCGATTCTCGTCGACGTGTCCTGCGATCTCTGCGCTTACACACCATCTTTGCATTCCGCCGGGCGGTTGAATGGATCGGGCGCGCCGCTCACTTCTGCAAGGCAGCGAGTTTGTCGCGCAGTAGCGGCACGACTTTGCGATAGTCTTCGACGATGCCGAAAGCGCAGCGGCGAAAGATCGGCGCATCTTTGTCAAGGTTGATGGCAGCGACGACTTTCGCATCCGAGATGCCCGCCAGGTGCTGACTTGCGCCCGAAATCGCGCAAGCAATATAGAGTCCCGGCGCAACCTTTTTGCCGGTCTGCCCGACTTGCCACGACGGCGGAACCCAACCGGCATCGCAGGCGGCGCGCGATGCGCCCATCTGCGCGCCGAGCGTTGCCGCCACCTCTTTCAACTGCTCGAAGGGCTCCGCTCCGCCAAGCCCGCGCCCGCCGGAAACGATGATGGCTGCGTCTTCGAGTCGCGCTTCGCCCGCCGCTTCGCTCCGCCGTTCGACGATGCGCGTCGGCGCAGGAGTTGACAGATCGAGTGCAGCTTGGGTGATGTCGGCGGTCGCTTCGTCACGCGGCGCAGCCGGTTCGAAAGCCCGTGCCCGCAACCAGGCAACAGCAGGCGAACGTTTGAGTTCGATCACGGCGCTGGCTTTGCCGCCATAAATGCTTCGGGTGACGCGCACCTGCCCATCGCGGACGGCCAACTCGACACCATCGCCCACTGCGCTGCCGCGCAAACGGTGCGCCAGTCGCGGCGCGAGCTCTTGACTATAAAAATCGTTGCTCAACAATACGGCGCGCGGCGCAGCGGCTTGGCATAGATTGGCGAGCGCCTGCAAACAGACTTCCGGTTGATATTCGGTTAGCTCCGCCTGACCGGCAATGGTGACAGAGTCGGCAATCCAGGCAAGCGAAGCGGTCAACTCATCATCGGACGAACCGATGACGAGGGCGCGGAGTTGCCCGCCGAGCGCATTGGCGAGTTGGCGTCCGGCTCCTGCCAACCCTTGTGCGGCTCTATCGAACCCTGCTGATGCAAACAGACAGATCAGTACGTAATTCATAACCTACTTGCTACATATCTCCCGGCGCTGATAAGCGGACGTTGACCGCCGTGTAGGGATTTGGCGGTCAATGTCCGCTTCTCAATGGGGATGTTAATATGTTGCTCAACGCGAATTCACCCGCGACATGGTCGGCGCTTTGCTTTTCACCTCATCAACGATGGCCTGATTGGCCAGCACTTGAAACTCTTGTCGGATGTTGAGATGGTCATACGGGCGAACTTGCGTCATCACGATGCCAATCAGTTCTTCCACAGGATCAACCCAAAAATAGGTGCAAAATGCGCCGCCCCACCCGTAAGTGCCCGGCGAACCGAGTTGCGCCGTCTGTCCGATGTCTTTGACGACACTGTAACCGAGACCAAAGCCGAATCCTGCGCCGGTCAGCCATACTGGCAAATCGCCGATGTGATTCGTCGTCATCAACTCAACCGTTTTGCGCCCCAACAGGCGCACACCATCGAGTTCACCGCCATTGAGCATCATCTGATGAAAACGGAAGTAGTCCGCCGCCGTCGAAACGAGTCCGCCCGCGCCAGAAAAATAGAGGTGCGGCTCTTTCACCCAACGACTTTCGGCGTTGGGCGCTTCAACCAGTTTGATCTTGTTATTGTTCTTCTCATCGGGTTGATAGTTGGCGGCAAAGCGGTTGAGTTTGGCCGACGGCAAATAAAAATGGGTATCCTCCATCTTCAAGGGTTCGAAGATGCGCTTCTTGAAAAATTCATCCAGCGTCAGGCCAGAGATAACTTCAACCAGACGCCCGACGACATCGGTCGCAGTGCTGTATTCCCACGCTTCGCCAGGTTGAAAATTGAGCGGCAAGGTTGCCAGTCGTTTCACCGCATCGGCGACGGTTTCGGTAGCGTTTTTGCGCGGGTAGGTCGTGTTGAATTGCGCTTGCGTCATTCCGCGATAGGAATTGGCGAATCCGGCGGTATGGGTCAGCACCTGTTTGAAGGTGATGGGGCGCGCCGCCGGTACGAGTCTGTAGGGAACGCCGATACGGTCGTCTCCCGATGCGGCGATGGCAACTTTCATCTCTTTGAATTCGGGAAGGAATTTCGCAATCGGATCGGAGAGCAGAAAGTGCCCCTCTTCATAAAGCATCATGAGCGCGACCGAGGCAATCGGTTTGGTCATCGAAGCGATGCGAAAGATCGTATCGGTCGTCATCGGCGCTTTCGCCTCGACATCGCGGTAGCCGATGGCTTCGAAATGCACGACTCTGCCGCGCCGTGCGACCAGCGTAACGACGCCGGGTACGACCCCTCGGTCTACATAGCGCTGCATCCCTGTACGAATGCGCGCCAGCCGTTGAGCAGACATGCCAACATCTTCCGGTTTGGCAACCGGCACGCCTTGGGTGGCCGCTTGCGAGTTGGCAGTCGGGTTGCCGTAACCGAGTGAGCCAAGCATCACGGCAATGAGTAAGAGAATCAGGGTTCGTTTCATCGTGCGCCTCCTGCTGTGCAATATCACATCGCACGGGTAACTTCGATGATGCGTTTGGCGAAGGCTTCGACCTTTTCATCGAGCGAATCGCCGGTAACGAATTCGCAGTTGATCTCTTTGACCGGAATGAATAAATCTACGACTTCATAATAGGGGTTACCGGCGCGCGCCTGCGCGACATCAACACCGATCTCTTCAAGCGACCACTTGGTGATGGGCTGACGCGAAGACATCATAATGTCGCGCGTTTTGGGGACGCGTGGCACGTTATGGTCATCGTTGGTGATAGTGAGAACGAGCGGCGGTCGAGCTTCGATGATCTCCCATCCGGTGTCGGTCTGACGTTTGAGCCGCAAGCCTTCTGCGGTCTTCTCGATGCGGTCTACGAATGAGAGGCAGGGGACACCGAGTTCTTCGGCCAGCAGGCCGCCGGTTTGCCCGACGCCCCAATCGCCCGACTCGCGCCCGACCATCACGATATCGAACGCGCCGAGTTTGCCGATGGCAGAGGCCAAGATGCGCGCCACAACCAGAGGGTCGGGATGCGGATGGCCATCGTTGATGACTAACGCTGCGGCGTCCGCTTTCATGGCCAACGCCTTACGCAGTGAATCTTCAGCGCTGGCTGCGCCGTAGGCCAGCGCCGTGATCTGTCCGCCCGCTTGTTCTTTGAATTGCAAAGCGGTTTCCAACGCATTTTCGCAAAAGATATTGGTGACCAGATTGGCCGCGCCGCGCGCCGCTTCTTTGCGTTCGGGGTCAACGCGAAAATCGCGGGTCGGAATTTCCGGGTCGAGAATTTGTTTGAGACAGACAACGATGTTCACAGTCTTCGTAACACCCTCCGATGAAATATGGTGCAACGCGCTCGCAGAAATGGAACCGATTGGGATGAGTTTGTGTACAGCCCTTTTGTCGCCTTACCGAGCGGTCGGTGCATTGTTATGGAGCGAGCCGCACAGTGTCAAGCGAGGGCTTGCGTTCGATTATGGGCGGCGGCAAGGTCTGCGATTGAGTGCGGCAAGAGAAAGTTCTTGCTTCGCATTTTAGATATGTGGATAATGACGCTTCATTTTTCTGCGGAAAAAATGTGCAATTTTATTTTTCTATGAAGTTCATGACCAACGTGATGCGAAGAGACGAACAGACAAGTTGGCTAGGGCGCGCAACGGATAATCGCTCCGATTGCGCCCATACGATTGCGCCCTCATTGCGCGAGCAATTCAGGGAGGCGAGTTGAGTTAGGCATTCATTCAAAGAATTGCTGACGCCCGCCTCTGCTCGATCTCAGCAAAGGCGGGCGTTCTGATTTTTGCACAGAAATTTTTGTGCAATGGCGGGCGGCATCACCACAATTGGCAAGGAGGTAACTCATGGTACACGTTCGTTTTGAAGGCTGTTCTTACGATTTCAAAGACCGTGAACTCGGTCTCTTCATCGGCATGAGCGATCAAGAGATCAAACGCGCGCTGGCGGGTCATTTCGATGTGGCGGTGAATCGCTTCGATGTGTACGTGGTTGAGCGCACGACGAACGGCGATTTGATCGTTCGCCCGGAAGCCGTCTACGGCTAGGCGGCAGATTTCCGGCATCAGGTGTCAGGAGGCAGAGGAGAGACGAAGAAACGGAAAGAAGAAAGCTTCTCTCGCCTCTTCACCTTTTCCTTGCTGACACCTGACGCCGATCTGTTCTTTGAATACTCATTTCGATTTCGTGCTTGAGCGCGCGAGTTGCGCCCTGACCGACGAAGCATACATACGGAGGCCGGGAGACCGGCGCAGGTTCGAATCCTGCTATCTCCACCAATCGGGGATAGACAAACGGCTTTACAGACTTGCGCGACCGCGCGCGCTCAAGCACCGAATCGAGATGAACGATGTGCTCCGCGACCCCACGCGCAAAGCTTACATACTTCTTAGGCTAATCTGATGCAGTATAGGTTCGACTCCTATCAGGCCGACTCTTACCGGCCTGTAGCCCAACGGTAGAGGCGTCAGGTGAAGATGAAATGGCTTTACGGACTTGCGCGGAGCCGCAATCATAAGATTCTCCGCGCCCTAACGGGAGAGGCTTACACACATTCGACTATAAATCGGAAGGTTGCGGGTTCGATTCCCGTCAGGCGCACTCTTACGCGCCTGTAGCTCAAGGGTAGAGCATCAGTGAAAACGCTTTTCTGACTTGCGCGGAGTTGCTTTTATACTCACTTGCTGGTGACCAATGGCCAGCCATCATCATTCGATGGACAGTCTTGGTCACCGGCAAGCCGGTTTCCTCGCGCCGCGACGGAGAAGGCATACATACTAGCTCAGATGGTAGAGCGCCTTGTTCGAAACAAGGAGGTCGCAGGTTCGAATCCTGCTTTCTCAAAGCTTTCTCGACTTGCGCGAGGTTGTCATCATCTTCTATTCAGTTTGCCGCGCCCCAACGGAGAGGGCATACATTCTCTCCACCCGCAAACGGTGCGTGTATGGGAAACACGCTGCAAGCCTGAGACCGATAGCAGGCAGATTGCCCACTTGACTTGCGCGGCAGGGCCGCAGCCGGTCGTCCGTTGTTACGCTTGCGATCAACAACGGGCGGCAACCTGCGGGCAAATCTCAACCGACGAGGGAGGTTGCTATGCAACAAGCCGAACGCGATATGCGACTCGATATGCTCAACAGCCTGTTGACGACGCCACACCGTAAACTCGACGAGGTTGCGGGGCTGCACAAACAGTTGGTCGAGCGCGATCCGATCTTTTACGGTCACCTCGCGGTTTGGTATCAACGCAACGGCGAGGTGCGCGATCATAAAGAGGTCTTCATCGGCAACCTGCTGACCTCAGACCTATCCGAACATCGCGCAGCGGGCTACGTATTGCTGCACGAATTGCCGCCCTATCAAGTGGCGCGGGTGGTGGATTTCATGAAGCGTCTGCGCAATAAGCTGCCGCGTTCGGCGCGCACAGCGGTAGCGCATTACCTGCGCAAGCGCGAAGCCGATGCGGTCTTCTTTGACCGCGCCGCGTTGCGCGCCCGCAAAGCGATGAAGCACCTCTATGCCAGCCTGCACATCAAGCCGAGCGCGCGCGCCGATGCCGTGCTGTTTAAGGATGCGCCGCCAGAGGACAGTCTGGCTTTCATCCTGAAGGAGTTGGCAAAGGCGACGACGCCTGCCGAGCAAGCGCGTTTGATCGTTGAGCACAACATTCCCTACACGGTTGCCGTTGGCGCGATCAAAAAGCTGACGCCAACCGTGTTGGTCGCGCTCATCAACGCGATGACGCCACAAGAGGTCATCAATAATCTCCATTCGCTCAAAGCGCGCGGCGCAATGGAACACGCGGAGGTCAAATCGCTGGTTGATGACAAACTCGAAAAGGCGAAAGGCGATGTGCGCGTCTCGGCTTTCAAAGCGCAGGTTGCTGCTAACGTCGCGGAGTTGGATGAAGAGACGGCGGCGCGACTGGCGCGCATCACCGACGAGCAAGTCAAAAAGCGCGGTCGCATCACCAAACCGACGGCCTTGCACATTGACAAAAGCGGTTCGATGGAAAATGCCATCGAAGTCGGCAAGCGCATCGGCGCGATGATTTCGGGCATAGCTGAAGTCGGGCTGGTGGTCTATGCTTTCGATACGCTGCCCTATGCCATCGCAGCGCAGGGCGAAGACCTCAGCGATTGGGAGCGCGCGCTTCAACACATCAAAGCCGGTGGCAGCACCAGCATCGGCTGTGCGCTCGAAGCTATGCGACTGAAAAAGCAGGTGGTCGAGCAAATCATTCTGGTGACCGACGAATGCGAAAACACGCCACCGTATTTTGCCGAAGCCTACGAAGCCTACAAGCGCGAGTTCAATGTCGCACCCAATCTGTTGATCGTCAAAATCGGTCAGGCAAGCAATTGGATTGAGGGAAAGATGAAAGAGCGTCAAGCGCAAGTGGACACTTTCACCTTCGCAGGCGACTACTACTCATTGCCGAACTTGATCCCCATGCTTTCGCGTCCGTCGCGTTTGCAGTTGTTGATGGAGATATTGGATACGCCGCTGCCATCACGCAACTAACGCGACGGTCGAAACCCTCAAGGTCGAAAGTTGGCCGCGATAACCTTCGGCCTTCGACTTTCAAGGCGCAGGTTTTCAGGAGGCTCGATGACTGATATGGAGAAAGCCTACAAGCTGGCGACGCTTGCCGTCCGGCAACGCTACGCGGAACAACGCCCCGACGATCTGCGCCTGCTCAATCAAATTCGAAAGGGCGAGGTTGCCGCCTATACGGGCAGCTACGATCAAGCCGAAGAGGTCTTCAAATTGCTCAACGTGCCGGTATCGGTCAATCCTGATGCCGGTGATCTGTGCGCCAAGATCGCCTTTATCAACTGCTCGCGTGAATACGAGGCAACGTTGGTCGAAAAGATTCGAGAATACGTTGAACAAGGCCTGTGGTTGGTGACTTCGGACTGGGCGTTGCACTACATCCTTGAGCGCAACTTTCCAAACACCGTGCGCTGGACGGGCAGACAGAGCGGCACAGAGATCATTTCGGTCGAGCCGGGGTTGGAGAGCCTATGGTCGGACATCGTCGTGCTCGGCGCTGACCCGCAATGGTGGTTGTGGGGCAGCTACCCGATTGAGATTCTCGACCGCGAGACGGTTCGCATCGAAGCCGCAAGCCATGATCTGCTGGTGCGCTATGATGCGCCGGTCGTTGCCGTGCGCTTTGCTTGGGGACGCGGCCACGTCTTTCACGTCATCAGCCACTTCTGGGCGAAGTCGAGCGCGACGCCGACGACGCGCCACACCGGCCCGTGCACCGATTTTCTGCGCGCCGGTATGCGACTGAGCGAAGCGGGCATCGAGAAGGTTATGTGGGATTCTCGGGTGACGCCGGATGAAGTGAACTTTGCAACCATTCAAAGCGCGGTGACGGCTACGGAACTTATCGCACAACTTTGCGTCGGAGCGATGCGCGCACAGGGCAACCCGCCGCCTGAAGGGGCCAGCGGGAAGGATGAAACCGGGCATCGTCTTCTGGATCAAGTTACCGGGTTTTCAAAAGACAGGCTCAAACGCTAACCCTGAGCCGCATTCGAAGATGAAAGACATCAAAGACCTTCTCCGTTCAATCTCGCGGCAAGAAGAGCAGTTGCGCGCGACGGAGTTTCTCGCGCCCTGTGTGCGCGGCGGGCAGGTGCGCGCGAAGGTTGCCGGTTTGGTCTACACCTTTCAACCTGACCCTCGAAACTTCGAAGGGTGGGGGATCTTTGTGCCGCTTGATGACAAAATCGCGGGCGTGAGCGAGACAGCCGACTTGCCGATCATCAGTGAGTATCTGCGCTTGCTTGCGCCGTTGCGCGTGCGACTGGTGCAGCCGTTGCAGGGACAGACCTGGCTCGCCTATCCGGTCAACGAGTCGGATATGCGGCAACGTTTTGCCGTCGCCAAACCCGTCGCCGTGCATCTGGTAACCGAAGCCAAGCCCTTCGAACAGATCGTTGCGCGCAGCGACGGCAAAATCTTCTGGTTCGAAGAGGTAGACCGTCGCGCCGACCCCGAATTTGCGGATGAGTTGAATGCAGCTTTGCAAAACGCCACGCCGCCGGAGGATGTCAGTTTCAAAGGCCTGACGCCGGAGATGCGCGTCGCCTATGACTTGGCGGCTCAACAAGCGAGCGAGTTGTTCAAACACCGGCGGCAGCAACGCGATGCTGAGCGGTTGCAAGATGCGCTCAGCGTCGGCGGCGGCCAACTCGCTGATTTTCATGATCGCGGTGATTTCTGGCTGGTCGAATGGCAGACCCGCGATGGTCAGCATCATACGTCGGCCATCGCCAAACACGATTTGACTGTCATCAGTGCGGGCATCTGTTTGAGCGGGCAAGACCGCGACTTCGACTTGCAATCGCTCGTCGGCGTTGTCGAACAAAGAGACTAGTAGCCGGTTGCCCGTCCTGCACTGCAACTGTCTGCGATTGACTGCGCGCAGCGATTAATAAACAGTGGACAAGCAAGCGACGGCAATGGAATGGTATGACCAACACCCTACAGTATCACGAACGACTCTATCGCACGGACGAGGTAATGCGGCGGCTCAGCGAGTTTCCCGTTACCGTCTGCGGCGCGGGCGCGCTCGGCTCGAACATCGTCGAAGGTCTGGCGCGGCAGGGTTTCGCGCGTCTGAAGGTGATAGACCGGGATCGCATCGAAGAGCGCAACCTTTCGACGCAGCCCTATTACACGTCGGACATCGGCGCGTTCAAAGCCAAAATCATGGCTAACTCTCTGTATCGGGCGTTGGGTGTGAAAGTCGAAGCAGTCGTTGAAGAACTGACCGCGCAAAATGCTGCGAAGCTACTCGGCATGCAAGCGCTCATCGTTGACACCTTCGATAACAGCGTCTCGCGGCAGGTCGTGAAAGAGTATTGCACGAACGCGAACCTCGAATGTTTGCACGTCGGTCTGGCAAGCGATTACGCAGAGGTCATTTGGAATGCTTGCTATCGAGTTCCGTCGGCGGTCAATGATGACAACTGTGATTACCCGCTGGCGCGCAATTTGGTGATGCTTGCCGTAGCGGTTGCCTGCGAAGTCATCGTCACCTTCGCCAGCACAGCCGAACAGTCGAGTTACACCATCACGCTCGGCGATTTCGCCGTACGTCTCTTGTGAAAGGATCGCCAGTTCATTCCCTTTGTCAATGGGGACAACCCGCATCACCTCCCATCACCAAGTTGCAGAGAGTGTGCAGAGCGATTTCTTTGCGGCAGCAGGAAACAACGGTGGTCGGCTGGCCAGCTACTCCTCTTGCGTCCTCCTCTGAGAAGCAACCCTCGCTTCTGTGAACCCGTGCAACGGATTCGATAGGGGCCTGCGGCGACCCATAGGACGCGGCAAGAGGATCAGTCAGGCTATGGTTTTGCGAAGATCAAGGCAGAAAAGAACCCTTGTTTTTCCCCCATCTTTTCCATGCAATGAGCGAATGGCAAGTTTATTGACAAGCGATACGCACTGCGGGATAATCCAGTCACCCCAACTTCTCTTTTACAACTCAGTCCCCATAGAAATGGTTTCATCTCGTGTGGGAGGGAATCCTAGTGGAAAACGAACGTGATGCACGATTGCACCAGCACCTAGAAGAACTGGTTCGGTCTCAACTCGGCAGGCTTGAAAAAGATATCAGCCGCTTGCAAAGAGAAATCAATGAATCTTTCACCAATTTACTCGAAGCGACGGATGCAGCCAGCACCTTATCTCCGACAGACGGTGTGATCGAACAGATCAACGCGGAAATCAACGCGCGCGTCGATCAGGTCAGCGCGCAGAGCGTACAACCGAGCGGCGACATTGCTCTGCTGAGAGACTCGGTCACCGAAATGGACGCCCAGCGCAATCAAGCGGAGGTGCTCAACGCCTTAGTGTCGCGCGCCGCTAATTTTGCGCCGCGTGTTGTGTTGTTCGTTGTCAAAGGCAACAACGCCTTTGCTTGGGCAGCACGCGGATTTGATGGCCCCGAGGGCAACAACGCCATTCGCGGACTCTCTTTTCCCTTGCAGGCGGACACCGCTCTGCGTGTGGCGCTCGACGCTCAACAGACCTTTTTCGATGCGCCCGATCAACAAGCGGAGAATCAACTGCTCTTTTCGCGTCTGGGGAACGTGAAGCCCGAAAGGGTGTTGAGCGTGCCGCTCAAAGTGCGCCAAAAATCTGCCGCGCTGCTCTATGCTGATTCCGGCCAACAGGGCGCAAGCGCCCTCAACTTCGAAGCTATCGAATTGCTCGTACACTCGGCGGGTATTGTTGTCGAACTGGTTTCGCTGCGCGCCCGGATGTCGGAAGGCGCTCAACCGGCAAGCAAACCGACCGCCAGCGAACCGGTCTCTCAGCCGGTCAACACCACCAGCAGTCTGGCTGAAGTAAAGCCCGCCGAACCCGAACCACAACCCGCGCCGCCGGTCGTCAGCGCGCCGGTACAAACTCTGCCTGCCGAACCGCCCGCCGCACCGCCGGTCGAAGCGGTCGGTCAACCGGCACCTGCCGGTTTCGAATGGCAAGCGGCGGAACCTGCATCGCAACCGGCGGCGGTCGAAGAGCCGAGTCCGGTTTCCGTAGCAGAACCGCCAGCGCCGGTTTATGCCTATGATACCGTTCCCGCCGAGAGCGTGCCCGAAACGCTGCCGCCGCCTGTCCCGGAGGTGAACGATTACGAAGCCAGCTTCGCTCAACCTGCGCAAGGCTTCGATTTTCAGGTGAGCCCGCCTGCCACGACGACCCCGACCTTCGATGTCGTAGAACCGCCGCAAGCGCCAGCCTCGGCCTTCGTCTCTTCGCCCTCCGGCATGCTCGGCGAAGCGGAGAAGGAACACAACGCGGCACGCCGCTTTGCGCGCTTGTTGGTGAGCGAAATCAAACTCTACAACGAGCACAAAGTGTTAGAAGGTCGCACCTCCGGCGACCTCTACGACCGCCTGAAAGATGACATTGATCGCAGCCGCCAGATGTATGAAAAGCGCATCTCGGATGTGGTGGCGGCACGCTGCGACTATTTCTACGAAGAACTGGTCAATACGTTGGCCGAGGGCAACCCCAACAAACTCGGGGCGACTTGCCCGGGTCCGGCAGTGCGCGTATAGCCGTTCGTTGCAATCGGATTCCCTAATCTGAAAGAGAAGTTGCGGGCGCTGATTCTTCAACAGAGGCAGTGCCCGATTTTTTTCCTCTGCAATTGGCATTCTGATTTTGCTCTTGCCCGCACAACGCTGGTTCTACGATAATCCTCAACAGCCCCATTCGGAGTCACCCCATCACGCGCAGGATCAATCAGGAGTTAATGATGTTGCAGGCAATTCGAAATCTGGCACAGGCCTTCACAAGCGGCAGACGAACCTTTTCATCCGTACTGGTCGTGCTGCTTGCCACCAGTCTCATCGTGCCGCTTACCGCGTCGTGCCAACGCACGTCAAGCGATCACGAACGCGGC
The DNA here is from genome assembly GCA_964468725.1 of uncultured Clostridia bacterium. GTDB lineage: Bacteria > Acidobacteriota > Blastocatellia > UBA7656 > UBA7656 > CAYXVU01. Next base: position 7,238 of record CAYXVU010000093.1, on the reverse strand, counting down.
ATCGGCGAATTGCGCGCGCTACTGGCCAGCACTTCCGGCAAACCGTCGGCTGCCGAGTTGCTCCGCCTCGAACAGCACTACGCGCAGACTCGCACGGCGGCGCTCGCGCGTTTTCTGCGCGGCTATTTGCACTACACTGCCCAAAACTATCCGGCGGCCATCGAAGCGCTTGACTCGCGTGCCATCGCGCTCAACAGCTCGCTTGCCGATTACGCCCTCTTTTATCGCGCCGAGAGTAAGTTCGCCGCCAATAACAAAATAGAAGCGCGGCGCGATTTCGAAACCCTCTACAACAACTATCCCGATTCTCTGCGCGCACGGGACGCGCGTTTGCGGGCTGCCGAAGCCCTGATCAATCTCGAGGATTCGCAAGCGGCTATCAAGGAACTCGCCGCGCTGGCAGAAGCGAATGACGCCGATGCCGTCTACCTGACGGCACAAGCGCAAGAACGGCTCGGCAAGAATGAGGAAGCCGCGCAACTGTACCGCCGCATTTATTACGAGTTGCCCGCAACCGCAGCGAGCGTCAAAGCCGAAGAGCGGCTGGCAATCCTACAGCCTGCCGGGCAGACCAGTCCTGCATCCTTCGATGAACAACGCGCCCGCGCCGACGCCTTGTTTGACGCCAAACAATACTTCGAAGCCGCACAAGCCTATGATGCGCTGTTCACCGCTTTTCCCGATGCCGCACGCCTCGACGAAGTGCAGTTGCGACAGGGCGCAAGCCTCTTTCTTGCCAAACAACCGGCGCAAGCCGTGCTGCCGCTGGCCAAAGTTTCCAGTCGCAATGCCGACCTGCAAGCCGAAGCTCTCTACTATCAAGCCGAAGCGTTACGGCAATCGAACCGCGCTGCGGAATCTGCCGTTATCGTTGATCGCTTGCTCAATCAACACGCGAAAAATCGTCGCGCACAGGAAGCCCTGTATAGTCTGGCGACCTACTTGAACCGCAAAGAGCGCACTGCCGAAGCCGCCGCGCGCTATCGCCAGTTGATGGCGCTCTATCCGAAAACGGCCTTCGCCTCTGAAGCATCGTTTTATCTCGGGTTTCAAGCCTATCGCGCGAAGAACTATGCCGACGCGGCGCGCACGCTCGAACAACATCTGGCCACCTATCGCTACCCCGATACCAAATATATTGGCGACGCGGCCTTCTGGGCGGGCAAATGCGAAGAACTGACGGGCAACAAAGCGCGCGCCCTGGCGCTCTACGATTTGACGGTAGAACGCTATGCTTATGGCTATCACGGGTATCTGGCGCGCTTGCGGGCGGCGAACTTGCGGGCGGCCAATCCCAGCCTCAAAGCCGAAGTTGCCAAATCCGGCTCTGACCTTGAGCGCATGCGCCAAAACGCGCTCTATGTCGAGACGGTCACCGAGACGGCCAATGCCCCGCAAGATCAACATCTGGCGAAAGCCGATGATCTCGAAATGATTCAGCTCCATGACATGGTGACCAAAGAGTTCAATCAGGCAGCAGCGGGCGCGCCCAATTCGCCGAAGATCAACCTGCGCATCGCACAGTATTACGCGCGCCGCGGCGACCCTTTTCAAGCCACCCTCATCATCCGGCGCGGTTACCCGGATATCTACTCGTATAAAGACGAAGACCTGCCGCGCCAAGCCTGGGAAATCTTCTTCCCGCTCCTGAACTGGGACACCATCAAAGAAGAAGCGCGGCGTAATGGCGTTGACCCATTTATCGCTGCCGGTTTGATTCGGCAGGAAAGCGTCTTCAACCCCAACGCTATCTCCCGCGTCGGTGCGCGCGGCTTGATGCAAGTGATGCCCGATACCGGCAGATTGATCTCGCGTCGGCAAGGGGCGGGCGAAATCAGCCCTGCCGATCTGCTGAACCCGCAACTCAATATCAAACTTGGCATGAATTATCTGGCGCAGATGCTCGGCCAGTTCGGGCGCATCGAATATGCCGCCGCCGCTTACAACGCCGGGCCGGGGCGCGCCAAACAGTGGATCGCGCAGCGCGGTTCGCTCGACATCGAAGATTGGATCGAGAGCATCCCGTTCACTGAAACGCGCGGCTATGTGCAAGGGGTGCTCCGCTACGCGGCCAACTATCGCCGCTTCTATAAAGAATGATTTCGTCCGCAAAGGTGTCCCTATGTCTATGGCAATCTTTTCGAATCGCTTCCGCCCTAACCGACTCGCCTGCGTCACCAGCCTATGGCTGGCGATCAGTTTCACAGCTCTCGCGGCTCCGTCTGCGCCCGCACAACTGCGCGGCACGGGGGCGTTGAAAGTCATCACCGGGCAGCCCGGCTCCGTCGTCTTCATCAATCGCATCCGTCACGGCGTCACCAACGAGGCAGGGGTGTTGGAACTGGCGCGCGTCAAAGCGGGCAACTTCCCGGTGCTCGTTCGCACCGTCGGGTTTACGGATTGGAAGGGGGCTGTCGTCATCACCGCAGGCAGCAAACGCGAGCTCAAAGTCACGCAGCAACCGACCAACGATCAGGCTTTGATTCAGTTTCAAAAGGGCGAGAGGCTGCGCGACGCGGGTAAGAATCAAGAGGCAGTCAGTCAATACAAAGCGGCGCTCGCTTTGCGCCCGGTCTTTCCCGAAGCGCGCGTCGGCATGGTGCGCTGCCTCATTACTCTGCAAGATTTTCAAGAAGGCGAGAAGCAGATTCAAGCGGCGCTCAAAGAGCATCGCGGCCCCTACCCTGAAGCGCAAACGGTGCTCGCCAACATGCGTCGCCAACAAGGGCTGATCGAAGAGGCCATCGTCGAATACCGCAGAGCCATACGGTTGGCAAGCGGCGTCTCGCCCGAAGCGCATATCGGACTGGCAATCGCCCTCGAAGAGCAGTCCCAGTCTGAACAAGACGAAGCCCTGCTTGCCGAAGCGATCAAAGAGTTTCGTCTGGGCATCGCGCAGGACATGGACACCGAACCGATCCTCTATTACTTGCTCGGCAGCGCGTTGGAAAAGGCCGAGCGTAAGAAAGAAGCCATCGAAGCCTATCAAACCTATCTGCGTCTTGACCCCGAAGGCCAGTATGCTTCGGCGGTCGAGTCCATCATTGAGCAACTCAAACAAGACCCCGAGGCGCGCCGGTAAATTGACTCTCGCAATCGGGTCATCTTTGCTTTCAGCATCTGCCCAGCGTCGGGCAGTTTCGTTGCCCCATCGAGGCTTATCTTTACGAACTCCTCATCCCCTCTTTATCACTTCTTGATGCGCTTGCTGCTACGCTCGAACTTTCTGAAAGGAGATTGGCATACGATGCCCGACACTCGACTCAACCGGTTTCCCAACTCTCTCGGTTGCGCTATGACTCTATTGGTTACGGCACTTCTGTTCTTCCCCGCGCAATCCACAAACGCCCGCCCATTAAACGATGGAGCAAACAAAGAGGGAGAAAAAAAACCTGCTTCATCAACCTCATCAACTGCCGTCGCCGCTACCGTCGCGGCCTCTTCGTCATTGACGGAACGCGAGCGTCTCTTGCTTGAGCGCGTCGAGCAATTGGAGAGACGACTTGCCGATCTCGAATCGCGTTTGCCAGCGCAGCCTGCAACTGTCGTGGCCTCGCCCTCCCTTCCTCTTGCAATGACGACGGCAACGGCAAGCCCGCGCCCTTCTGCTCCGGCGGATTTGCCGACCGCATCGCAAAGCCCGTCAACCGGCAAAGCGGAGCCTGTAGATATCTGGCAAGGCACGACGCTCAATTTTACGATTGACGGTTACTACGGCTACAACTTCAACAAGCCGGTCGGACGCATCAATCTGCTACGCGCCTACGATGTGTTGAGCAACAGCTTCAGTCTCAATCAAGCGGCGGTCGTCATTGATCGCGCGCCCAATGTGACTGCCGGTCGGCGATTCGGATTTCGGCTGGACTTGCAGTACGGACAGGCGACTGAAACGGTACAGGGGAATGCCGCCAATGAACTGCGCCCGCAAGCCTATCGCCCAATCTGGCAAGCTTATGGAACCTACGTCGCGCCGATTGGCGAAGGCTTGACGATGGACTTCGGCAAATTCGCCGCCAGCCTCGGTTATGAGACTAACTACACGAAAGACAATTTCAACTACTCGCGTTCTTACTGGTTTAATGTCCTGCCCTACTATCATCTTGGCTTGCGCGCCAAATATCCCATCAACGACAAGGCGACGGTGATCTATCACCTTGTCAACGGCACGCAGCAATCGGAAGACTTCAACGGCTTCAAATCGCAACACTTGGCGCTGGCGCTCACCCCGAAGAGCAATCTCTCCTGGCAGATCAACTACTACGTTGGCCGCGAGCAGCGCGATGGCATCGCCAACCTCAATCCGACATTTCCGACCCTGCCGACGCAACCGGGCTTGCCGACCAACATCATTTCGCCAGCGCCGCGCGGCAGGCTGCACATACTCGACACCTATGTAGCTTGGAATGCGACGGAGAAGCTGACGCTGGCAGGGGAAGCCGATTATGTCATCAGCCGCGCCGAAGAGTTTTCCGCGCCCGCAAAGGTCACAGGCGGCGCGCTCTATGCGCGCTATCAATTCGCACCCCGGTTTGCGATGAGCGGACGCGGCGAATACCTATCGGATCGCGGCGGTCTGTTCAGCGGCCTGACGCAAGCTCTGAAAGAGACAACCCTGACCTTTGATTATCAACCGGCGGATGGCTTCTTGATTCGCAGCGAGTGGCGGCGCGACTTCTCTAATCAAGCATTTTTCCTCTCGCGCACGCCTGGCATCGTCAAGCAGCAACAGAACACCGCAACCATCGGCCTCATCTGGTGGTGGGGGCAAAAGTCGGGCAGTTGGTAATTGCAACGTTCGGATCAGGTCGCCGTTCGCGGCGGCAAATTGCTATAGTCAGCCCGCGCATTTTCGCCTAAGATATTGGCGTTTGGCTGCGCGAATCTTTTCATTCAATGGGTTCGTACACCCCAACGCCGCATTTCGCTTTACCCAACCGGCCCGGATTTACAGATTGTCGAGAGGCACTTCGACCTCGGAGGTAGTTATGAAACGATCACCTGCTGTCTTGCTGGCGGCGCTGTTGCTGGCCAGCTTATTGAACATAGGAAAGCATACGGCTATGGCACAAGAAGATACTCCCCCTATCAGACCACCCATGGCGAAGAAGATTGCACACCCGCAGATCTATCACGGCGACACCCTGAAGGATGATTACTTCTGGCTGCGTGAGAAGAGCAACCCCGAAGTGATTGCCTATCTGGAAGCCGAAAACGCTTACACCGAGGCGATGACAAAGGATACGAAAAAGTTTCAAGACGCCCTCTACAAAGAGATGCTCGGTCGCATCAAAGAGACCGACCTCAGCGTCCCCTCCCGCGACGGTCAGTATTTCTATTACTCGCGCACCGAACAGGGCAAACAATATCCCATCTTCTGTCGCAAGAAAGGCAGCTTGGATGCCGCCGAAGAAGTGACCCTCGATTTGAATGAACTGGCCAAAGGGCAAAAATTCTTTTCGCTCGGCTCCTATTCGGTCAGCCCTGACAGCCACCTGCTCGCTTACAGCAGCGACACGACCGGCTTTCGGCAATACAATCTCGCCATCAAGGATTTGCGCAGCGGCAAGACCTTGAGCGACACCGCCGAGCGAGTTACCTCGGTGGCATGGGGCAATGATAATCGCACGATCTTCTACACCACCGAAGACGCGGTAACCAAACGCTCGGATAAACTCTTTCGCCACACGCTCGGACAGGCAAACAACGAACTGCTCTATGAAGAAAAGGACGAACTCTATCGCATCTTCGCCAGCAAGACGCGCAGCAAACGCTACATCATTCTCTACATCTCCAGTTCGACGACCTCAGAGATGCGCTACCTTGCCGCCGATCAACCCAACAGCGCGTTCAAGACCGTCTTGCCGCGCCGCAAAGACCTCGAATACTACGTTGACCATCACGGCGAGCAGTTCTACATTCGCACCAATGATAAGGGTCGCAATTTCCGACTGGTGAGCGCGCCGGTCGCTCATCCCGAACCGCAAAACTGGAAAGAGGTCGTCGCGCATCGCGATAACGTGATGCTGGAAGACGTAGACTGCTTCGCCGATCATCTGGTGCTCAGCGAACGCGAAAACGGTCTGCAGACGATTCGCATCACCGAGTTAGCTTCCGGCAAGTCGCACAAACTGGCCTTTCCCGAACCGGTCTATTCGGCATTCGTCAGCAGCAACCCCGAATTCAATACCACCACGCTGCGGTATGGCTATCAATCTTTCACCACGCCAAACTCGGTCTTTGATTACGATATGAATAGTCACAAAAGCGTCTTGCTCAAACAGACCGAAGTGCTCGGCGGCTATGACAAGACGCGGTATCAATCCGAACGCCTCTACGCCAAAGCGAGCGACGGCACACGCGTACCGATTTCGCTGGTCTACAAAAAAGGCGTCAAACGGGATGGCAAAAGCCCGATGCTGCTCTACGCCTATGGTTCCTATGGCTTTTCGACGGCAGCCACCTTTTCATCCAGTCGCGTGAGTTTGCTGGATCGCGGCATGATCTACGCGGTGGCGCACATTCGCGGCGGCGGCGATATGGGCAAAATCTGGCACGAGCAAGGACGCCTGATGATGAAGAAGAATACCTTCACCGACTTCATCGCCTGCGCCGAACATCTGATTGCCGAAAAGTACACGGCGAAAGATCGGCTGGCGATTCAAGGCGGCAGCGCGGGCGGTTTGTTGATGGGCGCGGTGACCAATATGCGACCCGATCTCTTCAAAGCCGTCGTCTCGCAAGTCCCCTTCGTGGATGTGATGAACACCATGCTTGATGCGTCGTTGCCACTCACGGTCGGCGAATATCTCGAATGGGGCAACCCGAACGAAAAGGAAGCCTATTTCTACATGAAGAGCTATTCGCCCTACGACAACATCGAAGCGAAGGCCTACCCGACCATACTGGTGAAGACCTCGCTCAATGACAGTCAGGTGATGTATTGGGAGCCTGCCAAGTACGTCGCCAAGCTGCGCACCATGAAGACCGACAAAAATCCGTTGCTCTTCAAGATCAATATGGCCGCAGGTCACGGCGGCTCGTCGGGGCGCTACGATGCGCTTAAAGAGACGGCTTTCGACTATGCCTTCATCCTGTCGCAAGTCGGCATCAGAAAGTAATAAGGAATTGCAAAACAAGATGAGCTATCTTCGTTGAGCGGCGGTCTCTGACCGCCGTGCTCGTACGAAAGGTCGGCGGTCAGAGACCGCCGCTCAACCATCTCAGGTTGATTTGCAACT
>CAYXVU010000092.1:11574-21742 GCA_964468725.1 uncultured Clostridia bacterium | reverse complement strand
TGCCGTGTCTCATCAAAGCAGTCAATGGGCGATGCTGATCGCTTTGAGTTATACACTTGGCGATTTGGTCGTTCTTCTCGGCATCACGGTCACGCTCCTGAAACAACCGGACGAGAGTATCTCCCGTTCGCTTGCCATCCTCGTATGGTCATTACTTCTTAATACCGTAGCCGACTTGGCCTATGGGTATTTCATGCTGCAAGGCGCTTATGACGGCGGCGGCGTCATTGATGCGCTCTTCATCATCTCGTTTTATCTGTTGATGGTGAGCGGACAGGCACAGTATCGACAAATCAAATTGCAACAGCAGACGACAAAGCCGCTGCTGCGGGGACGCAAGCTTTTGGTTTGGCTGCCCTATTCCGGCGTCCTGCTCGGTTATGGCCTCTTGCTCGTCGTCACCTTTCGAAATTGGACAACCAGAGATTCGGAGGTCGTTCCGGTCTTAATCATCGGCGCCATTGGGTTGACGACTCTCGTCGTCGTGCGCCAAATCCTCTCGGTGCGCGAAAACGCGCGTTTGCTGGCCGCACAAGACAAGTGGCAAAACGAAATGCGCTTTCGCTCTCTGGTGCAAAACGCCTCGGATGTCATCATCATCACGGATGCCAACCTACAAATCACCTTTGTCAGCCCTTCAATTGAACGGATGCTGGGCTATCTCCCGGCTGATTTAGAAGGCACGAACTTACAAGCCTTGCTACCCAACGACGAGGTGCAGCGTGTCGCCTCTTTTTTTGTTGAGGTCGCTGCCTCTGTCGGAGTCTCCGCTCCGCTCGAATGGCAAATTCGTCATCAACAAGGTTATTGGATGATTGTTGAAGGCATCGGCAATAATTTGCTCAATGACCCCAATGTCGCCGGGTTGGTTCTCAACCTCCGAAATATCACGGAGCGCAAATGGCTCGAAGAGCAATTGACCTACCAGGCTTTTCACGATCCGCTGACCGGATTGGCCAACCGCGCCTTGTTTCGAGATCGCGTCCAACACGCGCTGGCGCGCATCGGACGCTATCAACAGTCCCTCACGGTGCTGTTTCTTGACCTCGATAATTTCAAAACCATCAATGACAGTCTGGGGCATCAGCAGGGCGACTTGCTGCTTGCGGTTGTAGCCGAACGGCTGCGCGGTTGCCTTCGCGCCGAGGATACGGCAGCGCGACTGGGCGGTGATGAGTTTGCCATTCTGCTCGAAGATTGTCGAACCTCTTCGGAAGCCATTTCGATTGCTCGGAGAATTCTCGCCAGCCTCGAAAACCGCATCACGCTACAGGGCAAAGAGGTGTTTGTCAGCCTCAGCATTGGCATTGCCATCAGTTCGGCGGAAGAGTGCGATGCCGATGTCTTGTTACGCAATGCCGACACCGCCATGTACACGGCAAAGAGTCGCGGCAAAGGGCGCTACGAAGTCTTTGAGCCGATGATGTATCAAGCCGTCTTGCATCGCTTAGAGATCGAAGCAGCCTTGCGCTATGCCATTAAGCGGCAGGAGTTTTCGCTGGTTTATCAGCCGATTATTGACCTGAAGTCGCACACGATTGTCGGCGCAGAGGCTTTATTGCGATGGCAGAATGCCGCCCACGGACGCATCGCGCCGAATTCCTTCATCCCCATCGCCGAAGAGATGGGATTGATTATTCCCATCGGCCAATGGGTCTTGCAGCAAGCCTGCCGCCAGTGCCAAAAATGGCGCGAACAGTTTCCGCATTGCTCGACGCTGACCGTAACGGTCAACCTATCGGGCAAACAGTTGCAACAACCTGACCTCACCCAGACCATAGCGAAAGCCTTACAACAATCCTCCTTGCCGCCGCATAATCTGATTTTAGAGATTACCGAAAGCGTGCTGATGCACGACACCGAAGCGACGCTCGGCAAACTGCGAGAGTTGAAAGCCCTCGGCGTGCGGCTGGCGATGGATGATTTCGGCACCGGCTACTCTTCGCTCAGCTATCTGCAACGCTTCCCCATTGACATGCTCAAGATTGATCGGTCGTTTATTGAGTCGCTCGGACACGGAACGAATGAGACCACCTTGGTGCAGGCCATCATTCGCTTGGGTCACAACTTGCGCCTACGCATGGTGGCGGAAGGCATTGAGGTTTACGAGCAGATGAAAATCTTGCAAGCCTTGGGTTGTGAATTGGGGCAAGGCTTCCATTTTTCCAAACCGCTGCCGCCGCAAAGCTTCGACTATCTGCTCCGCGACAAAGGATGGATCGAACTCTTTCTGCCGGATCCCGAGCCGTTCGAGTTGAAAGAATTTGAAATCATCGCTTGAGCTGACATCTGAGCCAACATCGGATTGCCTCGCCGCCAAGCGAGTCGCCCCGCTGCGATCATCTCCGCAATACATTCGGCGTGTTCGCGCACCCCAGAGTCGCGCTTCACAAAGGAAGCGGTGAGATAAAAGCAATCTGTCAATCTGATATATGGAGTCGAAACGCCTCGTAGAAATGGAGGTTCATGGCCTTACTTGAACGCCGCATCGGTAACTCAGTTTGAGGCCAGCATCAATTATGAATCCCCCCGCATCTTGCCTCTTAGAGGAAAAGTCTAGCCAGCGAGCGCAAGATTGATTAGCATAGCGAAGTCGGGGAGCGTTAACCGGAGCGTTCGACTCCGCGTACGGAGTCGAGAAAGCCAACGGCGCGCATCCCGAGATAGTAGCGGTCAATGTTCGTGATGGGGATGATCGGGCATCGCATATCTGACCGCAGACGCGGCCATCTGTAACCGGTACGCGTCAGGTTATCGAAGCCGTTCGCACAGATCGAAAACAGACAGCTAATAGAGGATGCTCTCGCCCAGCCTGAAAGAATCGGGGCGGGTAAGCTGCGTCAAAGACCGGCGGGGATTCTCGCGCAAGGTCTATCTTCTGATCGTTTGAACCGAGAATCATACAGCCTCTCTCTGCTATCCCTTATGATCGCCCTCAAATTCCAGTGGATTACGTCTCTCGTATAATAGCCAACCGGCACGCCTTGACCATCCATCCAGCGGTTCGGTTTGCGATGGCTGCCTCATCATCGAGTTGCGGGTGACCGCCATCGGCTTCATCGCAGAGACGCGCAGCACACAGAACAAGAGCGCAGAGAAGTTTGATAATTGGCGCGCGAAATTGACAATCACCCGGATGACTGATGAGCGAAAGAATGATCTCACCCAAACCGATCCGGCGGGCGTTGCAAAGCTTGACCAGCCGCCCCTTCGATACGCTTGCCGTATGGCTCGGCGGCTATGTGCTGGCCTTTTTGATCTGGACCCTGTTCGGCCAAAGCGGCAAGTCGCAAGCTAACCTGATCGCGGTCTTCGGGTTTCTTCCGCTTGGACTGTTAGCCGTTCCGTTGCTCTGGCGAGCCTCTACCAAACCCTCGATCAGCCAACGCGCGCGTCAGGCTTGGCAATTGATTGCCCTCGCCGCTCTGCTGCGCGCCGTCGATCATGGCATAGGGCTGACCTCCGAATTCGTTCGCGGTGTTCCGGCCTACGGCTCCCTAACAGAATCGCTCCACTTCCTCTCTTGCGCAGCGCTCTTTGTCGGAGTGTTGCGCTTTCCGCATCGGCAAACCATTTGCAAGGGATGGGCGACATTCTCATTGGATGCGGCAACCGTGATGCTCGGAGCGGGCATGGTGATCTGGTACTTCTTCTTGCAACCTTTGGCGGCTTTCCATCACACCAGCACGGCAACCTCGCTGCTCGCGCTCGCCTATCCGGTGGGCGATTTGGTCATCATCTTCGCTATCACCTTTGTCTTGCTGCGCCATCCCGAACCGCAGGTGCAGTTGGCGCTCAATCTGTTAGCCGCATCGGTGTTACTCAGCGCCATTGGCAATACGACCTATAGTTACGCGATGCTGCAAGGCGCAACCGCAAGCAGCGCGCTAGGCGAAGCGATCTTCCTGGTTTCGTTTTTCTTGCTGGCGGTGAGCGGGCACGATCACGGCTGGTCATCGCCCCCCGGCAACGAGGGTGCAAAGGTCGCCGAACCGGATCAGCAGACCGTCATCTGGTTGCCTTATTCGGGCGTCATCCTCGGCTACGGGCTGCTGCTCGGCGTTACTTACGAAAGCTGGCGACCGGACATCTCCGAACCGTTGCCCATTCTGATCTTTGGCGCTATCGGCATCACGACGCTGGTAGTGGTGCGGCAACTTCTCGGCGTGCGCGAGAATGCGCGTTTGTTGGCGGAACGCACGGCGCGGAAGAATGAAAAACGCTTCATCTCGCTGGTGCAGAACTCATCCGACATCATCATCATCACCGATGTGCAGATGCGCCTCTTGTTTCTCAGCCCTTCTGTTCAACGCTTGCTCGGCTATCAACATCAAGACTTGATCGGCGCCAATCTCATCGAACTCTTACATCCGGACGATGCGACAATTGCGCGCGCCTTTTTCGCTGAAGCGGCGGTCTATCCCGGCATCACCCCGCCCGTCGAATGGCGAATTCGCCATCGGGACGGCAATTGGCTGCATGTTGAAAGCGTCGGCAACAATCTCCTCAGCGATCCCAGCATCAACGGCATCGTCATCAACGCGCGCAACATCACAGAGAGAAAGGTACTGGAAGACCAGTTAACTCATCAGGCCCTTCACGACCCGTTGACCGGATTGGCCAACCGCGCTTTGTTTCGGGATCGCGTTGAGCATGCGCTGGTGCGGTCGCGACGGTTGCGCCGTTCGGTCGCCGTCATGTTTCTCGATTTAGACAATTTCAAGACCATCAATGACAGTTTAGGCCATACAGAGGGTGACGATTTGCTCACCACCGTCGCCGAACGATTGCAGAATTGCTTGCGTACCGATGACACAGCGGCGCGATTGGGCGGTGATGAATTCGCCGTGCTGCTCGAAGAGTCGGTGCGCATCAAAGAAGCAGTGCGCGTCGCCAAACGCATTCTCGCAGCATTTGACAAACCGGTCTGGCTCAAAGGCAAAGAGGCCTTTGTCAGCTTGAGCATCGGCATCGCGGTCAGCGCTTCGGAAGAAGAGAGCACAGACAACGCAGACATCTTGCTTCGCAATGCCGATGCCGCCATGTATATGGCGAAGAGTCGCGGCAAAGGGCGCTACGAAGTCTTTGAGCCGAGCATGTACGAAGCGGCGCTCAGTCGCCTGGAACTGGAAGCCGACCTGCGTCACGCGGTTGAGCGCGAGGAATTGGAGTTGCGCTATCAGCCCATTGTCAATTTTAAAACCGGGCGCATCGTCGGGACAGAAGCGCTGATTCGCTGGCATCACCCCGAACGCGGGTTGATTCTCCCCGACAAATTTATTCCTTTGGCCGAAGAGACCGGCTTGATTTCCGCTATCGGCACTTGGGTGTTGGAGCGCGCCTGTCAGCAGTGTTACCTATGGCATAAGATGTTCCCGCAATGTGCGCCGCTCAGCATGACGGTGAATCTTTCGGGCAGACAGTTGCAACAAGCAGGGTTGGCAGACATCATCGCCGAAGCGCTGCGTAAGTCGGGGCTCGCGCCGCCGCGATTGGTGTTAGAGATTACCGAAAGCGTGATGATGCAAGACACTGAAGCGACGCTCGGCAAACTGCGAGAGTTGAAAGCCCTCGGCGTGCGGCTGGCGATGGATGATTTCGGCACCGGCTACTCTTCGCTCAGCTATCTGCAACGCTTCCCCATTGACATGCTCAAAATAGATCGTTCGTTCATTGATGTGATTAACAACGGGTCGGAAGAGTCCGCGCTGGTTCAAGCCATCATCACCCTCGGTCAAACCTTGCGCTTACAAATCGTCGCCGAAGGCATTGAAGTCTATGAACAGATGGAAGCCTTGCAAGGTTTGGGTTGCGAGATCGGTCAGGGCTATCACTTCGCCCGCCCCTTGACTGCCGACGAAATCGCCGCCCTCTTACAAGACCCGTATCCGGCAAAGACGCTGTCGGATTACCTCGAATTACCGTCCGGCATCGAATCGCCTACTACGGAAATCGAAACCGGCATCACCTGAAAGAACCTCTGTCATCTCTGCTCCACACAGACTGGATTTGTCAAACTCTCTTTTAGGCAGCAGCACGCCGCAACTCAAAAAGGTCGTGAACCAGGCGGCAAATCCCTTCCCTTCGTGGCAGAATCTTTATCCTATGCTCATTCTGGATGGCTCATACGGAGAAGGCGGCGGGCAAATTTTACGCACGTCGCTGGCACTGGCGCTGGTAACCGGCAAACCGTTCCGCATCGAAAAGATTCGCGCGGGGCGCAAAAATCCCGGCCTCTTACGTCAACACCTGACCGCAGTCAACGCCGCAGCGCAAATTGGCAGAGCGGAAGTCAGTGGCGCAACGCTCGGCTCAAAGCAACTCACCTTCGCGCCGCAGGCGATTGCGGCGGGCGACTACACTTTCGCAGTGGGCACGGCGGGCAGCGCCATGCTGGTCTTGCAAACCGTGCTACCGGCTTTGATCGTCGCTGACACATCAAGCACTTTGGCCATCGAAGGCGGCACCCACAACCCGTTCGCGCCGCCGTTCGACTTCCTTGCGAAGACCTTTCTGCCGCTCATCAACCGCATGGGCGCAACGGTGTCTGCACAACTTGACCGCTACGGGTTCTATCCGGCAGGTGGCGGCAAATTCCGCGTTCGCATCGAACCGACAGCCGCGCTCAAACGGTTAGACATTGCCGAGCGCGGCGAGATTCTCCACCGTCGCGGACGCGCCTTGGTCGCCAACCTGCCGCGCGACATCGCAGAGCGCGAGATTAAGGTCATCAAACGTAAGCTGGCCTGGAGCGATGCGGTATTGGAAGCTGAGGTGGTTACTAACTCACCCGGCCCCGGCAACGTGGTGATGATCGAGATTGGTTGCCAACACCTCACCGAACTCTTCACGGGGTTCGGCGAGCGCGGCATTCGCGCCGAAGTCGTTGCTGAACGCGCTGTCAAAGAGGCGCGCCGCTATTTGGCCGCAGAAGTTGCCGCCGGAGAACACCTCGCCGACCAACTGCTGTTACCGATGGCAATGGCGGGAGGCGGCTCGTTCACAACGCTGCCGCTGTCACGCCACGCAACGACCAATATCACGATGATTCGCCAATTCCTCGATGTAGAAATTTCGGTCGCGCAAGAGTCCAATCGCTTGTGCCGCGTGACGATTGGCTGACAAGAACCCATGACGGGATGATAGGGTGAGGGGGCGAAGGGATGAAGGGGTGATGATGTGAAGAGCGTAGAAGTGCGGGAGGGGAATAGGACACGGATGGACACGGATGGGACGGATGAGCACGGATCCATTGGCCCTACCCGTGAAAATCCGTTGTATCCGCGTTCGTCCGTGTCCCCTCGCGGTTAAGAACGGAATGTCCCTGGTTTCTGCCGATGGGCAAAGGCAATTTCAGCGAATCGGAGTTTGCCGGGACGTAAAGGCACGCTACAATGCTTTGCGTCTGTCGGGCAGCATTTTTCGAGGCGTCGCCATGACGAATGGCAAAGCCCCATGCGAAAATCCGGTGGAGAATCGGCAAGTTGGTAACGAAGACGGCCAATCATCCGTCTTTCGAAACACGCCTTGTCAGCAACCCTCAACGGAGCGGATCTCTTGCATAGATAAAGGGCTGCACCGTGTGAGCAGTTTGGTCGCCTGATTGGGCGCGGCATATTCAAGCATTTGCTGGTTGCCACTCGTATCAGAAGTGGGGCAATCAGTATCGAGGTAAGGTTATGACGAAACTGGCTGTGCTTCGCCCGCTCTATTGGCGAAGAATCTTCCTTGTCCTGTTGATCGCGCTGACGCTGGGCAGCGGCCATCCGCCGTTCGCCTTTCAGCAAACGGGCAGCGCGCAAGCGGCTCTCAAGAGCATCTCTGCCGCAGACTTTTCGCGCCTTGTGCAAACGTTTTCGGAGGAGGGCGGCTATTTTCGTTCTGACAACTTCACCTCGAATGAGACTTCGTATCTGCACATCGTTGATAAGCTGCGCGAGATGAAGGTTATGGGCGGCGCGTATGTCGGAGTCGGGCCGGAACAGAACTTCACCTACATCGCCAAGATTCGCCCGGAGATCGCCTTCATCGTAGACATTCGCCGACAGGCGATGGTGCAGCACCTGTTATATAAAGCCATCTTTCACCTTGCGGATTCGCGCCCGAAATTCTTATCGCTGCTGTTGAGCCGACCGCTTTCCGGGAAGAACGCGCCAAACAAAGAGACGGCGATTGAAAAAGTTCTCGAATACCTGCAAGGCGTCAAAGCGACCGATAAGACCTATAAAGCGAATCTGGCCAAAGTTCGTCAGGTCATCAAAAACGATTTTCGCTACCTGCTTTCCGAACGCGAACAGGAGCAGCTTGATTATGTCTACTCGGCATTTTACATGGACGGGTTGGATATCTCCTATCGCGTCGGCGGCTCGAATCGTTGGGGCAGTCTGCGGCGCTTTCCCAGCCTGCAAGAGATCATCCTGCAACCCGATCAACACGACAAACTCGGCAATTTTCTGGTTACCGATGACGACTATCAATTCGTTCGCCAATTGCATCGCCAGAATCGCATCATCCCGGTCGTCGGCGATTTCGCGGGAACCAAAGCCCTCGCCTCTGTGGGCGACTATCTGAAAAAGAATGGCTACACGGTGAGCGCCTTTTACGTATCGAATGTTGAACAATACCTCTTTCAAAACGGCGTCTTTAGCGGATTCGCCGCCAACGTCAAGAAGCTGCCGATCAATGAGGAGAGCGTCATTATTCGCGCCGTGCCGTTAATGCGACAAGAGCATCCGGCGCAGATTAACGGCCATTACATCACCACACTGCTGCAAAAAGTTTCCGTCTTTATCAAAGACTTTGAACAAGGTCTGCACACCGACTACTGGGAGTTGGTCACAACCAACTACATCAGCCCGTAACCGGTGGCGCAGCCGCACCACTACAAATGCCAATTGGAGGAAATTCACTTCATGAAGAGGATGATGTCTGTCTGCCTGCTGCTGTCGTTGTGGATGAGCAACGGCCTGACCGTCAATTCAGCAATCAACGAAGCGGCGCATTGGCCACAATGGCGCGGACCGTTTTTCAACGGTATGACGCAGGGCACAGCGCCCACCAAATGGTCGGATACGGAGAACGTCAAATGGAAAGTTCCGATTGCCGGGCGCGGTTTTTCGACGCCGGTCGTTTGGGGCGACAAACTTTTTTTAACGACCGCCATTCCGACTGGCAAAGTGGAACCGCCGACGGCCTCGCCCTCTGAGGCGCAAACGCCCGCAGGCGGACGCGGACAAGGGCGCGGCGGTCCGGGCGGCGGCGCGGGGGCGGGCGAAGAACATCAATTCGTCGTCCTCTGCCTGGATAAAAAGAGCGGCAAGACGATGTGGGAACGGGTCGCCAAAACCGCCGTTCCGCACGAAGGCTATCATCGCACCTATGGCAGTTTCGCTTCGAACTCGCCCATCACCGACGGTAAATTTCTTTACGTGTCGTTTGGCTCGCGCGGCGTCTACTGTTACGACCTGAATGGCAAGCTGATTTGGGAAAAAGACCTCCATATCAAGCTGCGCATGCGCTTGCAATTCGGCGAAGGCACGGCCCCCGTGCTCAATGGCAATCAACTGATTCTCACCTTCGATCAAGAGGGCGATTCCTTCGTCGTCGTTCTGGATAAGCGCAATGGCAAAGAGTTGTGGCGGGCGAGTCGCAACGAAGCCAGTTCATGGTCTACGCCGCTAGTCATTGAACACAAAGGGCGCAAACAGATCATCATCAGCGCCACCAACAAAGTGCGCGCCTATGACCCGGCCAACGGCAAAGTGATTTGGGAATGCGGCGGATTGGGGAGTAACGTCATCCCTGCGCCGGTTCTGCAAGGCGACATTCTGTTGGTGATGAGCGGCCACCGCGACCCCAAGTTGATGGCCATCAAACTCGGACGCGAAGGCGATTTGACGGGTACGGATGCGGTCTTGTGGTCACAAACGCGCGGCACCTCTTACACCGCGTCGCCTGTTTTGCATGACAACAAGCTCTACGTCTTGACCGACAATGGCGTGCTCAGTTGTTTCAACGCCACGACGGGCGAGGCCTACTACCATCAAAAGCGTTTGCCGCAGGCTGACAGCTTCAAAGCTTCGCCCATTGGCGTTAGCGACAAACTCTACCTTGCCAGTGAAAGCGGCGTGGTAACGGTCATCCAGATGGGCGAGCAGTTCGAAGTCAT
>CAYXVU010000092.1:8821-11474 GCA_964468725.1 uncultured Clostridia bacterium | reverse complement strand
CCCATTCCGAGAAATTTTTCCGCGTCATTCAGGGCTTGGAGTTTGGCGGCCTCAATCTAGTCGAAGCCGCCAGCCAAACCCACTTCATCGTTCCGCCTCATCAACACGAAGCGACTCATGTCACGCTGATGTTGGAGGGCAACTGCGCGGATACCTACAGAAATCACGCCCGCACGCTCACCCCGCTGACTGCGCTCTACTTTCACCCCGGAGAATCACATGGGCTGCATGTCGGGCAACAACCTATTCGCACCTTTGACATCGAAATCACTCCTCACTGGTTTCGTCAGCACGAAGCGCTCGCGGCTTCTCCGATGGCCGTACTGGAATCTTCTCGCTACGCAACCGGTTGGTTGATGACGCGGCTTTACCGGGAGTTCAAAGAGAGAGATGATCTCTCGCCGTTGGTCATGGAAGGATTACTGTTAGAGATTTTTGCTGATCTGGTGCGCGCGGCGAAATCCGGCAAGGTGAAGTCTGCGCCATTCTGGCTGCATCGCGTCAAGGAACTTATCGCCGATGAATTTGCGCGCCCGCTGACGCTGGCGGAGATGGCAAAGACCGTCGGCGTGCATCCGGCTTACCTCGCACACGTCTTCCGTCAGCACTATCACTGCACGCCGGGAGAGTTTTTGCGACGCATCCGCATTGAACGTGCCAGCGAGTATCTCTGCCATAGCAATCTCTCGTTGGCCGAGATCGCCTTGGCTACAGGCTTTGCCGATCAGAGCCATTTCTCGCGCCTCTTCAAACGCGCCATGGGGCTGACACCTTCGCAATTCCGAAACCTTCATCGCCGCCGATAGTCCGTTCAAATCACCTGCGATTTGTACAAGACCGCAAGCCTGCTGTTCGCTTATGATTCGATTCAGCGGCAACCTTGCTCATCACCCGCGTGATGAAACATTATCTCCATCGGAGGTCTTCTGTATGACTCACTCATCCGCTTCAATTCAAGAATCGCCATCCAGAAAGCTCAGGGATGAAAAGGTTCGCGTCACAACTCTCGTGCGCGCCGAATCGCATCGCGTGTACGATGCGTTGACGACGCCGGAGGGTCTGAACGGCTGGTTTACAACCGAGGCAATCGTAGAGACGCAACCCGGCGGTCAGATTCTCTTTCGCTGGCGAGATTGGGGCGCGGATCACTACACGGGCGAGCTCGGCGGCCCGGTACTGGAAGCAAACCGACCCGTGCGCTTCGCTTTTCAATGGAAAGTAGACAGCGATGACTATAACACCACTGTTGAAATTGACTTCGAGCCGACAGCCGAAGGGACGCTCGTTAAGTTGATCGAATTCGGCTACGAGGATACGCCTACTGGAATGCAAGACCTGCTAGCGCGGGCAACGGGTTGGGGAGAAGCTCTGACGCTCATGAAATTCTATGTCGAGCATGGCGTCAGATATTGATTCCATTGCTCGGCATCACGATTCAGTCAATGCCTGCAACTGCACGCTGATCTGCGCGGCGACGCGCGCATTGTTGATAAGCAAAGCGCGATTCGCCGCCAGCGTGCGCCCGCTGGTCAACTCTTTTAGGCGCGACAGTAAAAAGGGCGTGAGCGCCTTGCCACGCAGGGCTTGCCGGTCGGCATCGGTTTGGGCTTCGGCAATCGCGCGGGCGATGTCAGATGCCGGAATCTCAAACTCTTCGGGCACCGGCACACAGACCAGCACAGCCGTCTGCCCGACGGTTTGCCAGTGTCGCCAAGCCAGTTGCGCCGCTTCGTCAGCCGTCTCCACTCGCACGTCTACGCCGAACCCGCTACGCCGCGAGTAAAACGCGGGCAATTCGTCCGTCCCGAATCCGACGACCGGCACACCGAGAGTTTCCAAAACCTCGACCGTTTTCGGCAGATCAAGAATCGCTTTTGCGCCCGCGCAGACACAGATTACAGGATGTCGCGCCAACGCCATCAAATCCGCCGATATGTCAAAAGAGGTTTCGGCTCCGCGATGTACGCCGCCGATGCCGCCGGTTGCAAAGACGCGCAGCCCGACAAAGCGGGCAATGTGCAGCGAAGCCGCAACCGTCGTCGCACCCCACCCGCGCTGGCTTATCACCCCTGCCAGATTGTTCAGACTGACTTTTTCAATCGTCTGACCATCAGGCGCGCGACCATTGGCAAAGCTCTGCAATTCGTCGGTGCTCAAGCCAACCGTGAGGCGTCCGGCGACAACGCCGAGCGTCGCGGACTGCGCGCCTTCATCTTGAATGACGGCTTCGCACGCCTGCGCCGTTTCGAGGTTGAGCGGCAGCGGCAAGCCGTGCGCGATCACGGTAGATTCGAGTGTCACGACCGGTTGATTTGTCGCGCGGGCGTGGGCAATCGGCTCGGCGATGTGCAAGAAGTCGTCTGTCACTTGATTCACGTTCGTACAGTAACCGAAGCGGCGCGAGTTGTCAGGGGTTGCGCGTCGGTTTTCAGCACATCGCGGGGCGCGGAAACGCAAAGGCGCAGAGAAGCAAAGACCGCAGAGGGCGAAACCAACTGCAACCTTCAACCTTTGACCTGCAACCTTCAACCTTTGGCCTACAACCTTCAATTCGGTCGTTATGAGATAGCCGGTCACTAGCCACTGACAGGTGAGCAATGATAGTCTCTGCCTCACACCGAGCAGTTGGGTTCGCCATCAGGAGGAGATTGGG
>CAYXVU010000092.1:0-8811 GCA_964468725.1 uncultured Clostridia bacterium | reverse complement strand
AAGTGATCGTGGTGATATTGGGCGGCGGCGTCGGCACGCGGCTCTACCCGCTCACCCAGTTGCGCGCCAAACCGGCTGTGCCGCTCGGCGGCAAATATCGGTTGATCGATATTCCCGTGTCGAACTGCATCAACTCGGATTTGCATCGCATCTTCATTCTGACGCAGTACAATTCGGCTTCGCTCAACCGGCATATCGCGCGCACCTATCGCTTCAGTCGCTTCACCAATGGCTTTGTCGAAGTCCTCGCCGCCGAACTCACGACCGAACGCCCTGATTGGTTTCAAGGCACTGCCGACGCCGTGCGCCAAGTGCTGCACCATCTGGATGATTACAAAGGCGACACTGTATTAATTCTCTCCGGCGATCATCTCTATCGCATGGATTACCGCGAATTTATCCGGCGGCATGAAGAGACCAATGCCGACATCACCATTTCAGTCACCGCCGCGCGCGCTGAAGAGGCTTCTGGGTTCGGTTTGCTCAAGACCGATGAAAGCGGGCGCATCATCGAGTTCAAAGAGAAGCCCAAAGGCGAAGCCCTCGACCAAATGCGCGTTGACACAACGACGCTCGGACTATCGGCGGAAGAAGCGGCGCGGCGTCCCTTTCTCGCTTCGATGGGCATCTATGTGTTTCGCAAAGAGCTGTTGCAAAAGTTGTTGGTCGAAGACATGCCCAAATCCGACGACTTCGGCAAAGAGATCATCCCTTCGACCTTGGCGGATTTGAATGTGCAAGCGCACCTCTTCGATGGCTATTGGGAAGACATCGGAACCATCGGCGCGTTCTATCGCTCGAACTTAGAGATGACCTTGCCGCTGCCGCCGTTCAACTTTTTCGACTCCGAATCGCCGATCTACACGCGCCCGCGTTATCTGCCCGGCTCGAAGCTGCTCGATTGTCAGGTGCAGAGTTCGATCATCACCGAGGGCTGCATCATCAACGGCGCGACGATCAAAGATTCGGTCATCGGCATTCGCAGCCGCATCGAACACGGCTCGCGTCTGGAGGGCGTGCTGATGATGGGCGCAGATTTTTATCAAACGATTGAAGAGATGCAAAGCGATGTTGACAACCATCACCCACGCGTCGGCGTCGGGCGCAACTGCTTCATTCGCCGCGCTATCATTGATAAAAATGCGCGCATCGGCACTGGCGTGCGAATTGCCAACGATGCCGGACGCGATGAATATGACGGCGATGGCTACTTCATCCGCGACGGCATCGTCATCATTCCGAAAAACTGCGTCATCACCGATGGCACGGTGATTTAATGGGGCGTCCGGTAGCCTGCAAACGTTGAACAAATCCGCGCGACGGACGTAAGCTTAGGTGCAACTTATGCAAACGGCCTATTGTGGAGAATGCGGAACTGCGGTTGATCTGGCGGCAAAATTCTGTCGCAAGTGCGGCGCTCTGCAACCGCAAGTCGAAGCGACCACACAGCTCTTTAACACCGCGCCGCAGCCTGAAAACGCCACGCAAGCCATTCATCCTGACCCGACCACGCCTGCCTATATCCCCCCCACAGGCGTGCCGATGTGGGGGCAGACAACAACGGGTTTAGAAGAAAAAAAGCGCGGCAATCCGTTAGTGTGGATTCTGGCTTCGCTGGTCGGCATTTTGCTCGTCGCCGTCGTCGTGATGGGAGCGATACTGGCATCGGACAAGGGCGGCAATGGACTAGGAGGCGGATTTCCGCCGCCCATACCAAGACGTGCGCCGACCGACCAACCGCCTCAACCGCCAGAGCCGACCGACCCTCCTGAATCGCCGCCGCCCGATATTGACATTGAGACGGGGACGGACACGCTGGACAAATCGCTCATCTATCCCGGCGCGACCGTAGAGGTCAAAGCTCTGGAGACCGAGGAAGGCGCGATGATGCAACTGCGCTCAACCGATACAAAAGAGAGAATCGTCGCGTGGTATATCAAGCAACATAATTTGCAGCAAAAGGTTGCTATCCCTTTTGTGTCAACAATCTTGCAAAAGGGCGACCTCACAGTCGTCGTCATCAGCGCGGGCGACGGCGTGCAGATCATCATCACTAAGAAACAAAGTTAACGAAATCGGCTCATTCCGTTCGCCCTCTCCGGTTGACAATCCTCAACCGAATTTGTGCGCCTGCGAGTTCAGCAGGCGCCAAACCCGATCAACGGAGAATGAAAGGTTATGCAGCTATGGCTCTCAAAAAGCAGCGATGTCGCTTTACGCGAACAACTGACAGCGCAAATTGTGCTCGGCATCATCAGCGGCGACTTGAAAGCGAATCAGAAATTGCCGAGTACGCGCGAACTGGCGCGGCGCTTCGAGATTCACGCCAACACGGTGAGCGCCGCTTATCAAGACCTGCTCGAACGCGGATGGGTTGAGTTTCGCAAAGGCAGCGGCGTCTATGTTCGCAAACTGGATGAAGATGCCAAACTCGACGCCAAACTCGAACTCGATCAGATGATCGCCGTTTTCATTCGCGTGGCGCGTGATAAAGGCTACGCACTCGGCGAGATTCAAGCGCGCGTCAAATACTGGATGGGTTTTCAACCGCCCGATCATTTTCTGGTCATCGAATCCGATCCGCATTTACAAAAAATTCTTATCGCCGAGATTGAAGAAGCCATCGGCTTTCCGGCGACCGGCGCGCAGCCCGACCAATGCGCCAACCCAACGTTGCTGGCTGGCGCAGCCCCCGTCGCCTTGTATAGTCAAGCGGAAGCCGTGCGCGCGGCTCTGCCTTCGGATACCAACTGTTTGCTGCTTAACCTGCGTTCGGTTCCCCTGTCGCTGGAACACGAACAACGCCCGGCGACCGATGCCTTGATCGCAGTGGTGTCGCACTGGCCGGATTTTTTGAAATGGGGACGCGCCATTCTGGTCGCCGCCGGAGTGGAGGCGGATGCACTTAGCTTTCGCCACACCGATGAGCCGGGTTGGCAAAAAGGCTTGTCGTCGTGCGCGACGGTGATTACCGAATCGCTGACCGCGCGGCGCTTACCCAAAGGATGCAAGACGCGCATCTTCCGCATCATCGCCGACTCATCGCTCAACGAATTACGCAAGCTGAAGACCTTCTTCACCAAACCCACCTAGCCTGTCGCCCACAGTGTGACAATCGAAAAAGTGTCACAACCCTGCCTGCTGGCCATCTCGACTCGCCGTATACTGACAGTGTTGTTCGAGCTTGAAAAGTTCGGACAACGATTCGAGGTCAAATAAAACTGGCTCGGTTGCAACGCGCAAAAGGCGGCTGGCTCATTGCAAATCTGTTTCAACACCCCTTGATGCCAGCCGCTTTCTCTTCAACCGGAAAGGCTCATATCGTATGACCAATTTCTCTACCAAACCGACTCGACCCTATCGAAACTTTCCAATCTCTGCCCGCAAACCCCTTGCGACCATAACGGTATGGCTGGCGTTGCTTTGGGTGGGCTGTTGGCCAACTCCCGCAGCCTATCTTCCACAAAGCAACGCTCGCACAGTCACCGCTCACCCCCAAGTCGAAGCGACGGACAAAGACCCCAAAGCGCTTCTCGCTGCCGCGCGTACTCTCTCGGTGCATTCGACCACAGGCTTTGCCAAACGTAAAACGATTGAAGACCGCCTGCTAAAACGCAAGGATTTTCAGCAATCCGGCCTCACCATTACGAAAGATTCCACGTTGGCCGATTTGTGGCTCGAAGTAGATCACTCCCATCTGACCACCCGTTTCCCTTTCACCGTTACGGATAGAAGGACACGCATCATCGTCGCCAGCGGCAATGTCAGTTCGATCTTTGGAACCGTCGCCGGAAAAATCGCTGATAGCTTCATGAAGCAACTCAAAGCCGCACGTCCTGTGTCCGACGCGAAGACCAAGAAGTAAGATCGCCAGTTGGCCGCAACGATGTTCTTTCTTGTAGTCCGCTTTTCGGTTGGCGCTTTTCTCTTTACGCAAAGGTCAATTCATAGACCTTGCGAATGGCCTCCGTGTGATGTGCAGTTTCACGCTCGACCGCTTCTGCGCCGTCAAAGCCGAGCGCCTGCGCGATGTCGCGCAAGGCAATATCAGAAGCCGGAAGCACAGGCATCGGGCGATCTACCAACAACCGTATCCAGTGATCCAAGCGGCGTAAAAATCCGTACCCTTCCAACAACGCTCGTGTTGACTCCGCACTCAGCACGCCGCGCGCGCCGAGGTCGGCAATCAAAGCCATTGTCCCTTGTTCGGGCGCAAAGTAGATTTGCTCGCGCAGTTGCAAATAACGAGTGATGAAGTAGACATCCGTCATTCCGCCGCGCCCCCACTTGATGTCCGGTCTCCCGCGCCGCGCTTTCTCCTGCTCGAGCCGAGCGCGAATCCCTGCCAGTTCGCCCTTCAGCGCCGGATTGTCAGCGGCGGCGGCAAATGAGGTTTGGCAAATCGCCTTGCGCGCCCGTTTGCCAAAGGCCAGATCGCCTGCCACTTCGCGCGCCTTCAAATACGCCGAATGCTCCCAGGCGGAGGCGCGTTGACCCAGGTAAGCAATCAAGCTTTTCAAACTCGTAGCCAATGGCCCGTTTTTTCCGTCAGGTCGAAGACGCAAATCTACGTTGTACAGCAATCCCTCGCGGGTCACAGACGACAGCACGCGCACCAATTCGGCGGTCAGCTTGGCGTAAAACTCATTGGCCGTTGCAGGATTACGGTTGCTGGCAGCAGCAACCGCGCTTGCTGCTTGCGCCGCAGACCAGTCCGTCTCGTCGTCAAAGACAATCAGAAGATCGAGATCGGAACCGTAATCCATTCCGGCATGTCCGAGCCGACCCAACGCCAATACCGCGAATGGCAACGCCTGCGCTTGCGCATCAGGAACACCGAGCGATTGCAGAGCAATATCTAAAGCGACGGCCAACGTCGCCTCTGCCAGCGTCGTCTGTTCGAGGTTGTTAGCGCGCAAGCCCTGCGGAATGGTTTGTTGTCGCTCATCGGTTATCCATTGTTGGTTGCAAATCAGAGGTGGAAGGTTGAAGGCCGAAGGTTGAAGGTCGCTGTTGGATTTGCCCTCTGCGGCTTTGTATCTCTGCCTCTTTGCGTTTGCCGACTCGGCGTGTTCGAGGCCGATGATAGACAAATCCCGATAACCGATCTCAATCACTAATTGGCACCAGGCGCGACGCAGGGCATCGAGTTTGGCGGCGATGTTCAAATCTTCTGCGAACGAGGCGCGCAAAAAGATCGGGAAGGGCTCCGGCGTTTGCGTGCCCTGGGCTTTGGCAAGCATCGCGGCTAACAACGGGTGCGGAACAAGAAGATTCGCCAGGTATTGGCTGCTTAGAATCAACAGCAAGCGCCGCAGAAAATCCGCCCTCTGCGAAGTGACGAGCAACGTGCGCACCGATTGCGCCTGCGGTGTGCTATAGGTTGCCAGCGCTTCTGCCCACTGGGTCAGGTTGCGAAGGGCGCGCAACGGATTGATCGCAGCAGACAACGCCGATTCGAGGGCGTCATTGAGCGCCGTTTGCCACTCCTGTTGATCGGCTGTCGCCGCCCGGGTATCGCTTGCCAAACATTTGCCGAGCGCACGGGTCGCGTGGTGCAAGACTCTGGCAATTTCGTCATCCATGCCCCCCTCGGCAATGAGTTGCGGCGGGGCAAGACTCCGGGCTTGGTGTTCGGCTTGACCGATAAACACGCGCCGATAGATGGCGCGCACCGCCGTTGTGTGCGTCTCCAGTTGTTCGCGAAATCGGCTGACCGGATCGTTGGTTTTGCCATAACCGCACCGCCGAGCCAGCAAGGTCAACCGTTGCTCATCCATTGGCAAGCGATGCGTCTGCGCACCCTGCTCCATCTGCAAGCGATGCTCGACCGTGCGCAAAAAGGTGTAGGCCGCAGAGAGTTTCGCGCGTTCGCTCTCTGCGAGATAACCTTTTTCCGCCAACCGCGCCAACACAATCAAAGTCTGCGCCGAACGTAACCACGGTTCGCGCCCGCCATAGACGAGTTGCAAAGCTTGCAGGATGAATTCGATTTCGCGTATGCCGCCGATGCCGAGTTTCACATTGAATCCGCCGCTACGCGCAGCTTCTTGCCGATCAATCTTCTCTTTCGTCTTCCGCACATTGGCAAGCGTGTCGGGCAAAGCGTCGGGTTGAAAAATCAGCGCCCGCACCGAATTGATGAAGGCGACAAACACCGCTTCGCTTCCTGCCGCCAAGCGGGCGCGAATCAACATCTGACGCTCCCAATTCTGCGCTTTGTGGCGATAGTAGTCGGCTGCCCGCTCGATCTCCCAAACCAGATCGCCATCGCGCCCGTAGGGGCGCAATCGCAAGTCCATTCGATAGACCGCTCCCTCCCCCGCCGCCGTGCCGAGCAGTTGGGTAACTCGTCGCGCCACAAAGGTAAAAAACTCTTGGTTCTTGACCGCCGTAGCCTGCGCCGCCCCGCTGCCGGAGGTCTCACCCTGTCCGGCGTACAAAAAGAGCAGATCAATATCCGAAGCGTAATTGAGTTCCCGACAACCGAGTTTGCCGAGCGCCA
Source organism: uncultured Clostridia bacterium (assembly GCA_964468725.1). Classification (GTDB taxonomy): domain Bacteria; phylum Acidobacteriota; class Blastocatellia; order UBA7656; family UBA7656; genus CAYXVU01. The sequence goes on along the minus strand of CAYXVU010000092.1, from coordinate 2,306 downwards.
CGATAGCGAATTGGGCCGGGCTGATGCGTCCGCGCTCATCACGGGTTTGTGGCACGCCGTAGCGGTTGTGCGCTTCTTGCCAAGCCAACGCCAAGCTGTGATCGAGCAACACATCGGCCAGATTCGAAAGCTCTTCGGTGATTTCGGCAAGCGTCGCAATCTGCAAACAGTCGCGCAAATAGATGCGCAACAGTTCCCGCCGTTTGAAGCGCGCCAACTGCGCCGATACATCGTCTTGGCTGAGGCTGGCGGTGAACCGCGCGAGATTTTGCGACAACTCTTCGACAGACTTGCTGCGGTTCAAATCGGCTTCCCGGCGCAGCCAGTCGAGGTAGTCGGGATGGCGCAACAAGGTTTCGGCAAGAAAGGGGCTGTAGGCGGCTACGGTAACCAACCGCGTCAGCAGAATCGTGTCGGCGCGATAAAGAGACGCGCGCTCAGGGTGCAAGACAGCCAACCGTTCGAGAAAGACCTGCGCGGCGCGGGCATCCGGCAGGGTTGCAATGAACGCTTTGATGTCGCCTGAGTGCGGTTGATTCATACCCACCATAATCTAACACAGAGCCAAAGTCGCCCGCGTCCTTCGCCGCGTAAGAGGGAAAAGAGGTGATAGAAGACGGCGACGACAGGGCTGTAGAAATCAAGAGGTTATATTCGCCTCTATTCATCCATTCTGCGCCCTTTCGATTCACCCACACATGGTCAGATAAGAAACGCCCTAACGGTGAGCCGACCCGCATTGCGCCTGCAAAACCGACACATTGCTTTTTCGCCTTGCCGGACGTATGGTGTGGTTTGCGGAGGGAACGACCATGTTACAACTTCGACCGAATTGCGAATGCTGCGATACAGACCTGCCGCCCGACTCTCAAGAGGCGATGATCTGCTCTTTTGAATGCACGTTTTGTTCGACTTGCGCGCAAAAGGTATTGCACGGCAACTGCCCGAATTGCGGCGGCTTGCTGGTACAACGTCCGACGCGAGCCAAAGAGTTGCTGGCCAAGTATCCGGCTTCGACCGAGCGCGTGTTCAACCCCAAAGTGGTCGCCATCAATCCGAGTTCATAACCCGTAGGAGTCCGCGCATGACCCGTACTCGTGTCACATCATTTTCCGAGATCGAAACCGAATTCATCCAGCGTGTGCATACCGTCGTCTGGTGCAGCTTTGCAACGCTCGATACACAAAATCGCGTGCGCTCGCGCGTTTTGCATCCCCTTTGGGAAGGGGCAACGGGTTGGATTGCGACGCGACGACACTCACCCAAAGAACAACAACTGGCGCACAACCCGCACGCTTCGCTGGCTTATGTTGCCGACATCGTCAAGCCGGTTTATGTAGATTGCCTGGCCGAATGGGATGACACCACTGCCAGCAAAGAGCGCATCTGGGAGACGTTCAAAGCGGTTGCCCCGCCGCTCGGCTACGACCCTGCGCTCTTTTTTCACAGCGTAGATCATCCCGATTACGGATTGTTGAGACTCACCCCCTGGCGCATCGAGTTGTTTGACGCTACAGGTGAGACGAAAATCTGGCACCGCCGGTAAGCAACAACCCGTTGCGGCTTACCGAAAAGAGTTCTTGACTATGGAACCGATTCCAACCTCTATACTCGCATCGTGAATTCCGAATCGTCGAAAACCGGCTTTTTGCGCTCCGGCGCGGTGGCCACCGCAACCGGCGTCAGTTCCGATACTTTGCGCCACTATGAACGCATCGGCGTGATTGCCAAACCTCGGCGATCCCCCAATGGCTATCGGGAATATCCGGCGGAGACCATCGAGCGGGTGCGGTTAGTGCAACGTGCCCTCGCCTTTGGCTTCACGCTTGACGAACTTGCGCGCTTATTCAAGGTGCGAAAACAGGGAGGCGCACCATGTCAGACAGCGCGCGAGTTGGCAGCCGAAAAACTCGCTGATGTTGAAAAGATGCTGGGTGAACTGGTTGCGCTCCGCGATGGCTTGCAAGCTCTGCTCGTTGATTGGGACGCGCGGCTGAACCAGACTCTGCCCGGAGAGCGCGCCGCGCTGCTTGAATCATTGGCCGACCAAGCTCCGCACTTCATAGCCGCCAGAAAACGATTGCGGAAAATCAAATCCGGAAAGGAGAGGTTGAAATGAAACGAACAGGCTATCTCATCGGCGTGCTATGGATCGGGTTTTCAGTTGCTTCTATCGCCTTATCACAACAGGTGATGGAGAAGTGCCCCCTACATAAACAGCATCAAGCCGAACAGAAACAGCATCAACACAGCGAGCATCTGAAAGAGGTGAATCAGCGCGGTGAAAAAGCGATGGGGTTTTCGCA
>CAYXVU010000091.1:0-21791 GCA_964468725.1 uncultured Clostridia bacterium | reverse complement strand
TTGACCTATGGCAATACGCGCTTTTTGTTCGCCGGTGATGCTGAAGTCGCTGCATGGGAAGATATGATCGCACATGACCGCGACAAGTTGCGCGCCGACCTCTTGAAAGCCGCGCATCACGGCAGTTCGAATGGCACTTCGCAAAAGGTTCTTGATGCCGTACAGCCCTCGTTCGTCACCATCAGTTGCAAAGCGGGAAACGATTATCATCACCCGCACCCGAAAGTGATGAGCCTACTCAAACAGCGCAGCGATGCAATCAAACTCTTTCGCACAGACCTTGACGGCACGATCACGGCCACCAGCGATGGAAGCCGAATCACCGTGCGCGCCGAAAATGACGTGGCGCAAGATCAGCGTTATTTGACCGGTGACGAGGTGGCAGGCCGCGCGCCGCGCAACCGGGACGCGCGAGGGACGGCAAGCGGGAGGAGATGAGCATGGCCAATAAGACAAAATGCAATGTCATCATTGACCGCCTTGAAGACGATTTGGCAGTTATCGTGATGGCCGATGATGACAGCGTGAAATTCAATCTGCCGGTCACCTATCTGCCCGCCGGAACCGGCGGCGGCGACCATCTTGTTCTCACCTTTGCCCCTGACAAACCGAGCAAAGACGAGATGCGAAAACAGATCGAAGAATTGTTGAAAGACAGTTGAAGGTCAAAGGTTAAAAGTTGATCGAACAGAAAGGGAAACCGAACCGAGACAATGAGAAACGAAAAGCGACCGAAATCGGGGGATCAAAAGAAAGAAGGCGAGGGAGCAAAGGAAAGGGAGAGGGAGGCAAACCGCGATACCCTTCAACCTTCAACCTTCAACCTCCAACCGACAGTAGACCTCTCCCAACCACCGGTCAGCTACCGCGATGCGGGCGTTGACATAGACGCCGCAAACGATGCGACATCGCGCATTCGCAAACTGGCGCGCGCTACCTTTACTCCGAATGTTATGACCGACATCGGTTCATTCGGCGGTATGTTTCGCGCCGACTTCGGCGCGATGCGCGAGCCGGTCTTAGTCTCTTCCGCCGATGGCGTCGGCACAAAATTACGCGCAGCCTTTCTGACCGGCATTCACAATACCATTGGTTATGATTTGGTCTGCCATTGCGTCAACGATATTTTGGTGCAAGGCGCGCGCCCGCTCTTCTTTTTGGATTACATCGCCGCCGGACGGTTGGTTCCCGACACCATCGAACAGATCATCGAAGGGTTGGCGCACGGTTGCCGCGAAGCCGGATGCGCGCTCATCGGCGGCGAGACGGCGGAGATGCCCGGTTTTTATGCCGACGGCGAATATGACGTAGCCGGGTTCATCGTCGGCGTCGTAGACCGCAGCGCCGTTATCAATGGTTCAACCATCACAGTCGGCGATGTGCTGATCGGCCTGCCTTCCGTCGGCATGCACACAAACGGCTACAGCTTGGCGCGCAAACTCTTCTTCGAAGTAGCAAAGCTTAACGTTGACACGTACATTGAAGAACTCGGCTGCACGGTGGGCGAAGAGTTGCTCAAGCCGCATCGCAGTTACTTGTCGGCGCTCGAGGGCTTGCTCAGTAAAGACATCATCAAGGGGTTGGCTCACATCACCGGCGGCGGTCTGCTCGAAAACATTCCGCGCATCTTGCCCGCTGGCACGGCGGTTGAAATTGAAAAATCGTCATGGCCGGTGCTGCCCGTCTATGACGTGATGCAGCGATTGGGCAACATCGCAGAGGCGGAACTCTATCGCGCCTTCAACATGGGCATCGGCATGGTCGTCGTTACGAGCGCATTGGATGCTTCAAGCGTCAAGGCACATCTTGATGCGATGGGCGAGAAGCACTACGATATAGGGCGTGTGGTCGCGGGATCGCAGATAGTAAGATTGAGAGGAGAAAAATCGTAGGCAACCAACGAAGCAGGTTCTTCGTTTAGAGAACAGAGCCATGAGCATGCCAAATTGCCCAAATTGCGGCATCATAACGGAACCGGGACAAAAGTTTTGCCGTGTTTGCGGCGGCTTGCTCACCGGACAATTGAGCGCAACGACCGAAGAAGGGGTGCAACCTCTCCCGCACCTTCCTTTTCCCGAATCATCGGAAGAAGCCAGCACACGCCATTTACCTCCCGATCAGACTACAGGTGCGCAATCGCCCAAAAATGAAGAGCCTGCGACATTGCATCTGCCGCTAAACGAACCGACGCCGCCGGAGATGCAAAGGCCGACCAGCCCCGTCACGCACAGCCCCACCATGCCACAGTTGCCAACGGTGAGCGAACCTCCCATGCCGCCCGCACCCTATTACCCGCCGCCTGCGCCGACGCCCTATCAAATGCCCTATTCAGAGCCTTATCAAGCGCCGTACCAAACCCCTTATCCAGCACCTTATCAAACACCGCCATCTTATCAACCGCCGCCGGGTGTGCAGAGCAATATCGCGCTCGGCGATTGGCTGTCGAAAGGTTGGAGACTTTACAAAGAGAACGGCGGGCTGATGTCGGTTGCGACATTTATTGCAGGCTTGATGAGCATCATCAGCATTGGCATTCTCGCGGGGCCAATGTTGATGGGGCTGTACCGCATGGCCTTCAAAACAATGCGCGGAGAACGCCCGGAGTTGAATGACCTGTTCAATTGGGAAGGGCGATTCTTGCAAGCCTTTCTCGCCGCGCTCATTGCGATGGGCATCTATGGTGGCTTGTCGAGCGCGGGAAATAACAACCCACTGGTTGTCGTCTTAAATTTTTTACTCTCACCCTTTTTGGCGATGCTGGTGGGGTTAACGATTCCGCTCATTCAAGATCGCAAGATGGACATCGCTCCGGCAATCAACGAAGCGGTGCGGCGCATCTTCTCGCGTGACGCGCTGATGTGGTGGATTGTCGGGTTTGTGACGACGACGATAGCGAGTCTCGGCTTTATCGCCTGTGGCATCGGCGGATTTATTACTATCCCCTGGATGATTTGTTCATTGGCTGTTGCCTATGTCTGCCTGTATGGTCTCGATGACCCCAACCGCACGCTCCCGTAAGATGTCTTCTATTGAGAGCTGGCTCTCGATTGTTTGCAAGCGCATGGCATCGTACAATCGCAATTGATGACGGCTGACGCACACCCACAAGATCATCTCATCCCCCCGATCAATCAGACAGAGCATCGCCCCGCTTCTCCTGACCACTATCAGCCGCGTCGCGGGTTGAGCATTCCGAGCATCACCGTCATAGACGAACAAGGCAGAGTCATTGAAGAGCAACAACGTCGCGTCTTTCGCTATGACGCGCAACAAGGTTACGGCGCAGACATCCTCTTTGGCATCGGCACCAACGGCGAGTGGAATCGCCTTGCCAACAGCGAACGCCAACGCCTCATTCACATCGAAAGCGATGAGGTTGCGCGCATCAATGAAGAGTTGAAGGCGGCCAACCGTCCTACGGTAGAAGCATGGGTCGGAGTGAGCGCAACGACGCGCAGAGAGACGCTTGCCAACCTCGACTGTGCGCTTGATGCCGGAGCCAATGCCGCCGTCATCGCGCCCCTTTCGATCACCGACATCGGCGACTTGCTCGACTTCTTTCAACGCGATGTCTGTGATTTGTTCGATCATCGTGGCGCGTGGCTGCCGATCTTCCTGTACGATAACGCGGACATTGCCGCCGACCCGCGCATTCCTCATATTCGCACACGCGATGTCAAACAACTGAGTCGCTTGCCATTCATTTACGGATTGAAAGTCTCCGCGCCGCGCCGGGTGCTCGGCAACTACACCAAAGGCGCTCTGCACTACAACGACAAAGACGGCTTCGGCATCTACGTCGGCGATGCCATGCTGATTTTTCAGGTGTTCAAACTCGAAGACGGATTGCTAGGCCGCGTGCGCGAGTATTGGAATCGCTCTCTGCTGCACAACAAGTTGCCGATTGGCGTTGTGTCTGGTCCGGCCAATGTCTTTCCCCGCGAATGGCAACGCGCCTGGCGAGCCTGTTATGCCGGGGATGAGCGGCTGCGCCCGATCTATCAAACGGCTTTTACGCGCTTCAGCGAGTCCTATCGCTTTGCGCGCGATGGCAAGGTGGTGAAAAAGACGATTGCTTGTTTGAAACACGCATTGAAGTTGCAAGGGGTGATTGAAAGCGATCTGGTTGCAGAAGGAACCCAATCGCTGACCGACGAAGAGCGTCGCCTGTTCGCTTCACGCTACGCGGACATTAAGGCCTATCTGGCCGCCGAAACTGATGGGCTATGGATTTCCGATCCGACTTTAGCCTGCGGATAAAAATGGCTATCTGCGAATCCCGCGAATCAACCAAAGAGTCTGAATGGTTAGTCGGTGCGGCGATGAGAGCGATTGCCGTCATCGCGTATTCATGATGTTGATTCGGGTGATTCGCAGATAGTCGAATTGGTTCACGGGTGCATGGTCAGTCCGTCGGGACTATCGAGTTTAAAGATATAACCCCAACCGTTAGCGCGTTCCGTGACCGCGATCAGCAGTTCGTTGCTGCCACGCTTCAGATCAACATACAACGTTTGGTTCTCCGCTCTGACTTCGCCGCGAAACATTGACCCTTTGGATAAAAAAGTATTATCGCCGGAAAAGATGGGTTTGCCATTCAAGAAGATGGTAATGCGGTCACTGAAATCAAAGTTGAGCTTGCGCGTCTGATCGCTCGCCGCTTCAAGAGTAACTTTGGCATACACGACATCGAGCGAGTTGCCCTCGCCCATATTGGAAATGGCCTTTTTGCGAAATCGCGAGATGTTGACCAGCCCTGACGATTCGCTGCTTACCGTCTCCCAATTCATACCTGCCTGCATCGCTTTGTCGGGGTAACTTTCCGTCTTCACCTTTGTGGCATCATAGATTTTCGATAGCGACCAAGTGGCAAGGAACTCTTTCGCCGGTGGTCGGTTAATCGAAGCTACCGGAACGGCTTCCATCGGCGTGTAACGAAAGTTTGCGAAGTGATTGCCATTGAGCGCCCACAATCCGATCATACCTTTTTGCGCTTCGCGGCGTAGTTCTTTGACCACCAAGGTTGGGCGCGTCGAGTCATTTAAATAGATCTCCGCTTGATTGCCTTTGACGACGATCTTGAGACGGTTCCAATCGGCCTCCTTGAATTCAGCCCGCGACTGATACTCATTGTTCGCGTAATACAACTGCCAAGCGGCCAACCCGTTGAGGTGGGGGGTGTATTGCACCGCGTCCGCTATCTTCGATTTGTGGGTTCGCAAATAGACGAGGTCGAAATCTTCCGCCGATTGGGCGCGAAAGCAGATGCCAGCAAAGCTCGGTCGAAAATTCGGCGCGATGTCTACTTCGATGATGCCATCTTGCAACTCGACGTTTTTGACCAGAGCTTCACCATCGAGAAACAGACTCTCTCTGCCTGCATAGTTGCCAATTTTGTGATCGCTGTCGGTTATCGTCCACCTCTCCGGCTTGAAGGGCACAGACTCGCCCTCCGTTTTCGCGCTTTGTGCAGACAAGGGCATAGCGAAGCAGAACCATACCGTGAGCAGATACAACACACGCTTTGTCATGATGGATTGAGCCTCCTTGAAAAATCACCGACCGCCTCTATGGCCGAAGCGCACAGAGAGCAGCCTGCCGGAAGCCTACTCTACCCACATATGGATGTCTTGAACGTTCTTGCGCTCCTTGCAATACAGTCCGGGAGTAAAACCAAAGAGCTTTTTGAATTGGCGTGTAAAGTGGCTTTGATCGGCAAAGCCTGTGTAGGAAGCGACGAAAGAGAGTGGCCAGCCTTTTTGCAAAAGCTGTCGGGCGCGGGCGATGCGCACCTGTGTTTGATAGGCGTGCGGCGGCAGACCGTAAACCGAAGCGAAGACGCGATTGACATAATGCGGACTCAACCCGGTCATCTGCGCCAGTTGGTCGAGGCGAATGTTGTCGGCGTAATGCTCAATCAGATAGTCGCGCACGCGTCGCATCAGTTGCCGCTCCTGTTTGAGTAGGCGGGCAGGTGGTCGCTCGCTCGAAAAGTGCTCAATCAGGTGAATCAAAAAACCGAGCAGGTAGGTTTCCCGCTCTAACTCGCTGGTCGAAGATACTAAGTTGTCGAACAGTACACGACAGAGAGCAATTGTCCGGGCATCATAAATCACGGTCTCTTTGAAGAAGGGCAGGCTCCGGCTCGGACTGAGCAATTCATTGCGCGCCGCTTGCATCCGTTCAATCGGCAAGTAAGTCGTATAGAAGGAACAGCCCGATTCATCCTCCGTCATGTTGGAATGCACTTCGCCGGGGTGAACGATGAAGAGGCTGCTGGCCGGGGTTGGGTGATGGCTGCCGCGATAGCGCAATTCGCCGCCACCTGCCTGAATAAAACAGAACTGATACTCTTCGTGAATGTGTTGCGGGTAGGTGTGGGCAAAGGCGATGCCGCGTTTGAGTTCGCCGATGCCAATCTCCGGCAAATGCCAAACATCAATCTGCCATGTGCGCGCCTTTTTCTTCACTGCTTCATTACGCCAGAATCCTGACGGCCATTCAAGTCTGTTTGCGCTTATACTTCTTGCGACTGGTCTTGAGCAGATCGCGCGGGATCATCTTGGTCAAGCGGCGAATGTAAGCCGGAGTGACGCCCAAAATCTTTGCCGCTTCCCGCGCATTGCCTTTGGCTTTATGCAAGGCGCGCCCCCACAGCCATTTCAATAAACCGTTTTTGGCGACCGCCAGTCGCGGAATCTCGGCGTCCGAGAGGATGAAGAAGTGCTCCTGTTCGAGCGAGTCAATCTTTTTCCGCGCCGCGCGCACCTCCCTTCTCAACTGCGGCAGCGGGCGATTCCCCAACGCCGCTTCGACTTCCGACATCATCCAGCAAGCCTCTGACGGACTGTGCGAATGGATCGCTTGAATCAACAGCGCTTTGACTTCGATTTCAAGATGCGCCGTCTCAGGCGTCTGCAACAGGCTGAGAGAGTGCCGCAGAGCCGATTCCGCTTCGGCTTCGCGCCCCTGTTGCAGATGATAGCGTGCCAATGTGCGTAACGTTTTTGCCAGGTATGCAGGGTTGTCGTGGCCTTCAGCCAATTCGTAGGCGGCCATCAGGGTCCCTTCGGCTTGATCCCATATTTTGCGCGCCAGAAAAGAGCGGGCGCGAATTTCGAGCGTCTCGGCGTCTTCGCCAAGCTGGCTAATACACCGCTCGGCCTTCTCATAGAGTTTGATCCAAACGCAGGTCTCCGCTGTGGCGTTCAATGATTGCCGCCAATAATCTTCCAGATTCGCTTTCTTGAAATGAGAACAGGCGAGTTGCAAATAACTAAAGGCCAAGTCGTGTTTGCCGAGCGCATTGAGCGCCTGCGCCAGTTGCAGACGGGTTACCGCAATGGAATGTTCGTCGTGGCAACGCAACAAGGTTTTGAGGCTGCGTTCCAATGCGGTGAGCGCGTCTTCGAATCGGCACCAGCGATTGAGCATCGTGCCGAGACAGAGCTGCGCGATGCCGACGCGGTAGGCGCGGGTTTGCGATGCGTAAATCGAAATCGCCTCATTGAATTTCTCGAAGGCTTCATCGGTGCGGTTGAACAAACATAACGCCTGTCCTTCCTTTTGCACCGCTTCTCCCAATACAAAATCCTCTTCTCTGGCGGCAGCAATCTTGCGCGCAAGGGTTGCCGCGTGCAACGAGTCTTCAGGATTGGCATTCAGGTAATGATAATGCGAAGCTGCAACCAAGACGCGGGCAACGAAACCGAAGGGCACCAACTGAACGCTTTCGAGGTACGGCGCAAGCAGAGCACGCATCTCATCCACCTGCCGAAAATGGCCTTTGGTTTCCGCAACCAGCAGACGCAAGCGCAACGCTGATTCTTGAAAGGGCGGCAACGCCTGCCACTGGTCGGGCAGCGATGTGGCGAGTTTGTCATAGTCACCGATCTCTCTGAGCGCTTCGAATGAAGTCAGGTCTGAAACGGCAACTGACATGTCTCCTCCTGAACGGTGTGATGGGCTGGTGTGGAGAGGGCATTGTTAAGCACAGGCCTAGCGGTGTCAAGCAAGGGTTGTCAGTTAGCGGTTGTGCAGGAAGATGAGAAGCCGACGGTTGTAGGTAACAGATTGAAAGTTATGGAGGAGAGGATCGCCCCTCGTAACGAGCTTCGGCACTCCCTTCACTCGATCATCGCCTCTTCGCCTCTTCCCCGCCTGCAATCCTGCGCCCTGCCAGCTACTCTTCTCTTCGCTCTTACTTCGCAGCCTCCTGTCGGCGCGCCAACAGATAGGCGAACACAATAGCGCTCACAACAACGACAACTGTAAGCATAGTAGCCCAACGGCCTGTGCGACGCGCAGGCGTGTCCGTAAAATCCAACTGTACATCATACCGTCCGGGCTCTAGTGCAATCACTATATCGCCCATCGGCTCTGTGCCAATCACCTCCTCTTCGCCTGTATTCGCACTCGCATCATAAGTGAGGGCGCGTTCTAATCTCTCGTCACCTCCGCGAGGTTTAACCCGTACCGCTTCTCCGAGGGTGACGGTGGCCGGTTGACCATTCACCGTGACCTTCCAGCCGGGAAAATCAAAAGTACGAATCAGCAATTGATCGGTGACCTCTACTTCGACCTGCAATCGGCGATGCTGTGGTTGCCACTGCTCTAGAGCAATCGTCCCGTTTCCATTTGCAAGTTCGGCCTCTGGCACCAGCGGCAGCTCGCGCGGGTTTTTCGGCGCGGTGCGCGGAATCATCGCATCATTGATGTGCTCGGTCTCCGGCACAAAGACGGCAGCTTTGTAAATCGGACTCATCACAGCGGCAACACTAAAAGAGACGGAGGCAAAGGTGATAAAGATGGCAATGGCAGCCAGTTTGATATAGGCGGCGCGCCTCCCGTGCGCACGTGCAGTCAGCGCAGCTTGCATAACAGCGCCGACCAGCAATGCGACGGCCAAGGTCGTGATGGACATCATCCGCCAGGTGAACACGCCGATATCAATTTTCGGGATGAATTGCCCGATGGGTTGTGATGCGCGCGTCATCATAAAGCTGGCGAAACTGCCAATCGTCGCCCATAACAGCACACTGCGTTTCAATGGCCAACGATTGTCGGTAGTCAAGAATGGGTTGCCGGTATTTGAACCTTTGTTGATGTGGGCAGATGAGATAACGTCCGACTGCAAATGTTCCACTTCCCCCTTGCCTTCTGCCATCCCCTCGTCTCCCATGCCGCTTTCTCTTTCCTCCCTTTTTGGGTTGAGGATGAAGAGGGCAACGAGGCATATCACGATGGCGGCGGCGCACAGTATCCAATTCGCATTCAGCAAATTGAAAAAGGGTTGGTGGTATTGCGCGAACGGCAGCTTGTGCCAAAAGACATAGCTGGCGTGATAAGGCCAGCTTTCTGACACATATTCGTGGCGAATCAAATCTTGTTCGAGAGCGGCAGGCAACATATACGCGGCGGAAAGCCCTAACCCGAAGGCCGACGCGATGCCGATCAGAACCAGCCCTTTGACGCTTCGATACAACCGCGCGGCCAACAATGCGAAGACCGCAAAAGACAGAAGAAACTGATAGGCGGTTGGCGGATGTGACCATATGAACGCCCCGAGGCTCAAAGCCAGACCGGAACCGTTGAGCAAAGTGCGCGACACCCAGGCTCGTCGGTTAGCAGTCAGTTCTTGCGTCAGAGCAAATAGTCTTTCCGCAAAATAGAGAATCAGCGGCATCCAAACGAAGCTGAGCAGTTCCGCAAGCGCACCGCGTTGATATTGATCAATGAGGTGATATGGCAAAAAGGCATAGGCGATGGCAGCAAGGGCAGCGGCAGCGCGCGATACCGTTCGGCGAATGTAAAGATAAGCGGCAGCCAATGAAGCGACCATCATCAACAGGTGCGCGATGACGAGAGCGCTGACCCAACTACCGAAAAGTGCATAACCGAATGAGGTGAGGTAATAGATGCCAACCGGATAATAGCTTGTCGTCGGCGCGCCAAATCCGCGATTGGTATCCTCCTCCCAACGCGGATAGATTTCGCCACTGGTCAAGCCTTGATGAAAGGATTCCATCTGCTCGTAATGCAGATGAATGTCGTGCGTGTACGGCATTCGGAATTCAAAGAGGCTCGCCTGGTCAGTGCTTCCTAAGAAGAAGAAGGGCAACACAGCGAGGGCGGAGACTCCGACAATGAGAATCGCAAGTTGTATAGGCCAGCGAATGCGATCTTCCCGGCGGGCAGTTTCTGCTTGAATGGTGGGGCGGCTGTTCAACTCTGTAGTCATTGTTTCAGCTCTTTCGACAAAGCGTGGAGTATAGAAGATGGGTGCGTCAGTATGTCAATCAGCAGGCGCTCCGGCGCAGGGCAGTTGCGTCTGCGCGCTTGCCCTTTCCCGGTGAAACTTTGAATCATTGGGCGACAGAAAGATAAAATGATCGCGGCTCGCTGATGAGCGTTATATCATCAGGACAAAGATTCATGAAGACCATAATTGTCAGATTGCTATTGCTGTTGCTGCTAACTCCTCGGTTGGGATTGGCGCAAGTCGTCAGAGAAGAAACCCGCGAATTCAGCGACCCGGTTGCAGAGACCTTCATCGAAGAGCGCGGGCTGCTCGCGCTCGACCAGTCATTGAAGGAGCTGACCGCTCCCTTCACCGTGATGGCGCTCGCCGCTAATGTCGCTGAAGTGGACTTTGCAACCCTTGCCTACTGTCGGAGAAAGCTGGGGGCGCGTACCGTCATCGTCTGTGCCACTCGCCATGAATCGGAGAGGCAACTGGCGGCGGTCAGTTTCACCAACCAAGCGGCCTTGCTCAACACTCGCAAAGCGGTTGCCGCCGCTCATCGAGTGGGCGCTGACATCTATTTTCTCGGCTTGTCGGATTTTGGCGATTCGAAGTCTGCCGAAGAGGCTTTGCGCATTTGGAAACGCCACATTGCGCTGGAAAAGATGGTCAAAGCCATACGCCTGCTCCGCCCGGACGTTCTCTTAATGGCAAATGCACCCTCACCGATCAACGGGCAACAGAAAGCGCTGGCGCAGATTGCCTTCGAAGCGTTTGAAGTATCCGCCGACCGCGAACGCTTCTCGCAAGCCGGTCTTGACCCCTGGCAAGCGCAACTATTTTTTCAAGAGTCACAAACAACGGCTGCCGATGTCAGCGTTCCGATAAACGAATTTGATGCGGCGCGGGGACACAGCTATGCGGAGATCGGCAGGCAAGCCGCACGCTTGGCGGGCGCGCAGGATCGTCAGGTTTCTGACCACACGCTCTATCAACTGGCGCGCTCCTTTGGCGAAAAGAGTCTGCCGACTGCTGCGACATTCCTTGATGGCGTGAGCCTGCCAAATCGCCTGCAAACCTCTCTCAGTTTGCCGCGCGCCGGACTGTTGACTCCGCAACAAGCGTTGACCAAACCGGAACTCTTGATTGCGGCGCTCAAAGAGAAGCTGCTGGAAAAGCGCACGGAAGCGGCGGCACAAGATTTACAAGAAAAGTATGGCGAACAGGCCTTTCGCATCTTGCGATTTATCGAGACGCTTGATCGGGCGCTTGCTCTGCTTCTCGGCTTTGAGTTTGATATTCAACTTGATGATCGAACGGTAATACGGGGGCAGACTTTGCAGGCGCAACTCCGGCTACAGAATCGCAGTCGAGACCCTGTGCCTGCGGTCTTTTATAAACCGGACGGTTTGGCGCTCGCGGGGAGACGAGTTGAATTCATAATCACCAGCCCTGTCGAAGCGCCTGCCTATCGCGCCATCTCCGAAACGCTCAAACTGGAGGTTCCGTCCGATGCGCCGTTGCCGTCCCTCAATGAGCGGTTTGCCACAGAAGACTATTATCCGGCAAGCCTTATGCGCGCCCGCCAACTAGATCATGTGCCCGGTCATCAACTGGAAGCCCTAGCCGAAGCCAAACTCGGTGATACGACATTAGTGCTGCGCGCTGTCGCGTTTTATGATGTGGCTGCCGACCTTGAAATCCTTACGCCTCCGTTCTTCGTGTTGCCCAAGCAGACCGCACCGCGCAATAGCACAGTTGAAATCGTCGTTCGCAATCGTACGAAGGCGGCTTTCTCGTGTGCCCTATGGGTAGTTCCGCTAGTGGTTACCGAAGAAGAGTATGAGCCGCTACACCTCTCTTTTACGCGCGAAGACGAAGAGGTCGGGGTGCGATTGAAATTACGGTTGCCGATTCTTCAACCGCCGCTCAATCCTGACATCCTCATCGAAATTCGCAGGGAAAAGCCTGCACCGCCAGACCCCATTGCGGCAGTAAAAATTCCTCTTCATGTGACTGAATTGGAACCGTTAGACGGTCAAATCGTTGGCCTACTGAATGCCGACGAGTGGCTACCTTTTGCCCTTAACCAACTCGGCGCAACTAATGAGACAGTCAGCCCGCCGCATCAGACGTACGAGCATGGGAGCCAATCGCTGGCCTCAGCGCCGACGACGAGCGCGTGCAAAGTGTATGAAAAATACGACGCCATTCTCATCGGCGAATCTACGGGCAAAGGCCTGAACATCAGCGACTCGCTCAAAGGCTGCTTGCTCGACTATGTACAACGCGGCGGCAAGTTGATCGTTCTCTTTCAACAGGCCGAAGATTGGAACGCAGCGGGTCAATCGCTCGCTCCCTTCTCCATCCGGATGTCGAACCATCACCTGACTGCGGAAAATTCACGGGTAAAAATTCTCGCCGCCGAGCATCCTCTTTTGAACTTGCCCAACCGCATCGTTGCAGCCGACTTTGAGAACTGGTCACAAGATCGCGCGCGGCATCTGCCAACTGAATGGGCAGGCGACTATACTCCTCTGCTCGAAGCCGCAGACCCAGGTGAAGAACCGAGCCAAGGGTTATTACTGACAGCGAAATTCGGAGAAGGGGTATTTGTGTTTACCAGCCTCGATTTTGGCAAGCAGGTGATGGCGGCCAACCCGGGCGCTTACCGCTTGCTTTCGAACCTGCTTCACAACGCGCGACCGCGCCGCGTCGGGCAGAATAAATAAGCCGGTTAGCACATGCCAATTGAAGACCGCCATTTTTGTGATAGAGTATGTGCGCTATGAACCTGAACCGATACCTTGGCACTTTGCTGATTGCCGCACTATTGTTTTTCGCGCCAGCTTGCTCAACGGCTCCCGAAAATTCGACCAATACCAATGCGCCGCAAACCGATTCAGCACAGCGCAAGGATGGTACGACCAATACCAATTCCAACATCATACAAAACGCTGACGGGCAAACCGTTGCCGTGTTGCCCGCGCCCATCCCGCAGGCTACATCGACGACCATTGCCCCCTCGGTTGCACCATCTGCCGATGCCCCGAAGATTTCTTTGCCGCTCAGCAAGATTGATTTCGGTACGCAACCGAAAGGGAAAAAGGTTACTCGTTTCATCGAACTGAAGAATAGCGGCCACTCGCCCTTGAACATTGAATCAGTCTCACCCAGTTGCGGCTGTACGACGGTGGACTTTCCCAAAGTGTTGGCGCCGGGTAAAGGCGGGCGGATCAAGGTTCAAGTGGATACTGGCCAAGCCGTCGGGCCGCATACGAAATCGGTAACCATCAAATCGAACGACCCGACACAGCCTAGTGTGCAAGTCGAGTTAAATTTCACAGTGAAATAATCCAATCGGATTTTGGTGTTCCGATTTTGGCTTGCCGGAGTTTAGATCGACAATCGCGAGCGAGCCGAGAGTTCGAATCCAACGTCCACAATCCTAAAGCCTAAATTGAGTATGCCAATTCAGACCTCCCATTTCGCCCGCACCCTCAGGGCCAATCCGATTCGTCGGCTCACCCGGCTGGCGCTTAAAGGAAACCTGATCTCCTTTGCTGCCGGTGCGCCGAGCGCCGAAACCTTTCCCCAAGCCGAACTCGCACAGATCGCCGCCCGTGTGATTCAAGATACGGGAGCGACAGCCTTGCAATATGGTCCGACTCGCGGCTACGGCAAACTGCTGGAGCAGATCGCCGCCATCATGCACAAGCGCGGCCTCGCCAACGCCGATCCCTCGCAAGTACTGCTCACGACCGGCTCGCAACAAGGCCTCGATCTGGTATCGCGCGTGCTGCTTGATGCAGGCGATGTGGCAATCGTCGAGTTGCCGAGCTACATCGGGGGGTTGATCGCTCTGCACAATGCCGGAGCCCAATTTGTCGGCGTGCCCCAAGATGAACACGGACTCGATCCCCTGGCGCTGCGCGAAGCCGTGCGCCGCGTGCAGAGCGAAGGCCGACGCGTGCGCGTCATCTATACGATTCCAAATTTTCAAAACCCTTCGGGCGTGACTATTAGCCAGCAGCGGCGCGAAGACCTGCTAGCCGTTGCCGAAGAGTTCGATCTGCTAATTATCGAAGACGACCCGTACTATGAACTCTCGTTCCGCGATGACAATCGCCCCTTGCCACTGGTGGCGCTCAATCCTGCACGCGTAATCTACTTGAGTAGTTTTTCCAAAGTGCTCGCGCCCGGTTTGCGAACTGCGTGGATCAGTGCGCCCGCTGAATTGATTGATCAGTTGGAAGTTGCCAAGGAGGGCGCAGACTTATCATCGAGTGTGCTGGATCAATATATCGTTGCGGACGCCGTGAGCAACGGGGTGGTCGAACAGCAAATTCCCAAAATTCGAAACTTCTATGAAGTGCGTTGTCGCGCGATGCTCGAAGCGTTAAGCCAACACGCGCCCGAGGGAACAAGATGGACGCGCCCGTTGGGCGGCTTCTTCATTGTGATGGAGGTTGCTCCGAACCTTGATGCGACCGCCTTACTCGAAGAGGCCATCGAACGTGGAGTGATGTATGTTCCCTGCCAACCCTTTTACATTGATGGCAGTGGTCGAAACACGTTAAGGCTTGCTTACTCAAAAGAGAGCGTCGAGAAAATTTACGAAGGCATCGAATTGCTCTGCCGCACCGTGCGCCACGCTCAACTAAGCTGATGGCGAGCAGAAGAAGTACCGATTCAGTCACTTTAACGGAACCCCGTGACGGAATTCGTTCACCTTCACAAAAGGCAAATTTGTGCGATTTCCCTCGAAAATCGCCTAATTTACGCATCAACAAAGGATAGATTTCGGCGGCGCGTGAGTGCCTTGATTGGCACGCGAGTTGATTATCTATCCCTTATCGAAGCCGCGAAGCAATCATGGAATCTATTTATTCTGTCGCTGATTGCCCGTCAATGCCCTGAGCAAAGAAGGTAGCCCCGCCCCTCAAATTGCCCCGGAAGCGGGTTGCTGCGAGTGCAGCCTCCCAAGCCCCTTTCCGCTTTCATAGAGAATGACTATGCTCCTGGTCTCTCTGTCGCGCTCAACTGTAGCCCGCTTCCCCCCCCATCACTTTTTCGCGGTCGCCGGAACTGCCTCACCCGGCGAAGCGACCGCGAAAATCAATCCCTTATCCGTTGCCACCACCAACCCGTCGCCTGTGAAGACAGGGGCAGCCGTTATCTCATACCCTTTCTCTAAGTCGTAATAATTCACTGGGCGACCATCGGCGATCAATAAGACGAAGACCTGATTGCTAAACATCGGGGCGATCAATACCGCATCGCCTTCGATCAAGGGTGTTGCATTGATACGGTTGATAAAGCGGCGTTTCCACTGACGGTCTCCGGTAGAGAGTCTGAGCGCATAGACGAAGTTATCGAGCGAGGCGACCAGCAACCGGCCTTGCGTGACCACCACACCGGCTTCAATGGCTGCGCCTGTGCGACTCTTCCAGTGCAAGCGACAGGTTCGCACATCTACGGCATAGACCCATCCATCGGCAGACCCGAAATATAAAAGGTAGCCCGCGAGAGCCGGTTGCCCGATCACTTTGCCTGCGGTTTGAAACTTCAAAACCTCTTTTCCGGTCGTTGGCTCAACGCCGCGCAGGCTGCCATCGTTACTGCCAAAATAGATGGTTGAACCGGTGATGAGCGGCACGCTGCGCACGACATCTTGCGTAGCCACTCGCCAAAGCGTTTCGCCGTCTGTCGTCGCCATCGCATAAAACCCGCCGTCTTCGCTCCCGGCGTACAGTCGCCCATCTGTCACAGTCAGCGCAGAAGCGAAGGGCTGCGCCCAATCGCGCGCCCATAATGTCAGCCCCGTCGCTTTATCGAGTGCCCGCAACACGCCGCCCGTTGCGCTTCCCTCTTCGGCAACTTTGCGCGTTGCGACGTACAGCGCCTTTTCATCCGCCGCAACCGCAGCAGTGAGTTGGCCGCCCAACTCGCTGGTCCAAACCAACGCGCCGGATTTTCGTTCCAGAGCGATAACCCGCCCGCCGGTCAACGCCACATAGATACGTTCTTGATCGAGCAACGGGCGGAAGCTTGTCGCGCCGTCGGTCAGGAACTCCCATACTTTTTTGAAGGGCAATGCAAGAGGCGATGTGGAAGTCGCACCTTCCAATGATGAGTGGGCGGTATCGGACTGCGCCGTCTGTTTCAAAGGCGCGGGCGCATTCGATTGCCTAGCCGGGTGGCTTTGCGTCATCAGCAGGAAAAGAAAAAGAGTGGCAATCATCGGTATAGCTGTGCAATTGTGCGGCATGGCTCATTCGTCCGTTGGCTGGCAATGGGTTCGATGCGCGGCTGAGCGGTTGGCGTTGACCTTCCCCTGTTTGAGCAGACGACGCAAAATTTCTGCGACCTGCGTATAGAGGTTAGGGTCTTCGGAATGGCGCGCCCCGGCGACGTTTATGGTTCCTCCCGGCAACGGTTCCAGCCAACGGCGTATCCGCATCAAGATTTCTTCCGTTGTCAGTTCGCCAAGATTGATGAGCAGGTAAGGCTTCCCTGACTCCTCCGCGCAAGCGGCTGTGTAAGCGGTTCCGCCAATCGGCGCACCGTATGAAAAGATCAAGGTTGCATCGGCTGCCAAAACGTTTGCGCGCGTGCGGTGTCGCGGGTCAGAGGATTCGGTTTCCTGAAGATTACCGTACTGCGCGGGGATGCGCCCGTCTTCGGCTAGTCTACCGTGGGGGACAAACCCTCCAGTGCAGAGGTTGGCTTCCAATGCGACATCGAGAGCGGCGCGGTCTGCGCCGGTCTGCCCACCTGAAATCACCTTTTCAATCTGCATCTGTAACCTCACCTCTACCGCTGTCTTTGATGGTCAGCCGGAGCCATTCTATGGCGCGTCCGGCATGTCCGTCAAAGAGACAGCGGGCAGGCATAGACCACGCAGAGCGAGATTGACTCATCTATTTTGACGAATCGCCGAAAGCTGCAATAGAATTCGATTGCTTCGATTTGCCTCGAAAGTTCGATGACAGCCCGAAAGTCACGCAGCGAACGGCTGGGAGGGTCAGAGGCGAACCTGTTTGCTTGCCTGCAAAATTTCAGTGTGAGGTTAAACACTATGGAGACGGTAACGGCTGTTGATGTGGAGAAGGCTCAGGATACTTCTGGGCTGGGAGGTCATCCGCGAGGACTGATGACGCTGTTTTTCACAGAGATGTGGGAGCGTTTCAGTTATTACGGCATGCGCGCCATTTTGATGTTATATATGACCAAGTCGGCTGCCGAAGGAGGACTCAATTTCGGCAACGCCAAAGGGGCAGCCATTTATGGGATGTATACCGGCGCCGCCTATCTGTTATGTGTACCGGGAGGCTGGGTCGCAGACAATCTGTTGGGTGCGCGCACATCAGTTCTCTATGGCGGCATCATCATCGCGCTCGGCCACTTTTCGATGGCGTTCCCCTCGCAGGCAACATTTTTTCTCGGCTTGGTGTTGATCGCTTTTGGCACAGGACTGCTCAAGCCTAACATCAGTACGATGGTCGGCGGTCTCTACGGCGAAAACGATGCACGCCGCGATGGCGGATTCTCGATCTTTTATATGGGCATCAACCTCGGCGCCTTTCTCTCGCCCCTCGTTTGTGGCTATCTGGCACAGAGCGATTCATTCAAGGTTTTTTTGAGCAACCTGGGCATCTCGCCGCAAAGTTCATGGCATTGGGGTTTTGCCGCAGCGGGCGTCGGCATGACGCTCGGCCTCGTGCAATACGTACTTGGCAGCAATCGCTTACGCAACGTCGGCCTCAAATCCGACAAGCAAGCCGCCAGTGAAGCCAGCGGCGGTGCACCACAAAAAGCGGAGAGGGCGGCACAGATCGCAGCTCATCCGAAAGCCAAATTTTTACAGACCCTCTCCTACATCTTTTGGGGAGTTGCGATAGCGGTCTTTGCGCTGGCAGCTATCCTCGCCGGATTGCATCTGGCAGGCAGCGCCTTCGGCTTGGAATTGGAAGATGCTTTTGCGTTGGTCTATCTGGCTTGTATCAGCGCCTTGCTGGCCATGGCGGTGAAGTACATCGCTGAAGTCAAAGCGCAAGGCGAGGATGAGCGCGCAACCAGTGAAGCGAAACGCATGGGTGTGATTGCCATTCTCTTCGTCTTCACCATTCTCTTCTGGATGGCCTTTGAGCAAGCGGGGTCGAGTCTCACACTGTTTGCTGACGAGATGACGCGCAATAACTTACTGGGCTACGACTTCCCTTCCAGTTGGTTCCAATCGGTCAACTCGGTCTTCATCATTCTGCTAGCGCCGGTCTTCTCAACGATCTGGATTCGGCGACAAAACAAGTTCCCGTCCAGTCCGATGAAGTTCGCGCTGGGATTGGTCTTCGCCGGTCTCGGTTTTGTTGTCGTCGCTTACGGCGCAAGCATTGCAACCGGCAACCGCCTTAGCCCTCTGTGGCTCATCGTCGTTTATTTACTGCATACTATCGGCGAGTTGTGTTTAAGCCCCGTTGGACTGAGCACAATCACCAAACTCGCACCGATCAAACTGGTCGGCTTAATGATGGGGGTATGGTTTCTGGCGACTTCGATTGGTAACTATCTCGGCGGGCGCGTGGCGGGCTTCTTTGATTCCAGCGCCGAGGGTGCAGTCGTCAAACTCTTCGCCTATGTCGCGCTGGCGACCATCGTCGCGGGCGGCATTTTGGCAGCTATCAGTTCCCCGGTTCGCCGAATGATGGGGCGCATCAATTAACCGGACACCGAACCCAATATCTGTAACGAGTGGCGAGTGATGACCCGGAACATCATTAGTCACTCGTTTTCATTTCCGTTCGTTGGAGGCGCTATGACTTTCCGCACGCTTAACCGTACCCGCTCGCTCATCGGTTTTTCAGTTGTCCTCACGCTCACCTTCAGCCAAACTCTCTTGACCTTCGCGCAGCAGAAACCAGCAAAAGCCACCGCCCCTGCGGCAAAGAGATTCGATCTCACGATTGACAACATCATGCGCGGCCCGGAGTTGGT
The DNA here is from genome assembly GCA_964468725.1 of uncultured Clostridia bacterium. GTDB lineage: Bacteria > Acidobacteriota > Blastocatellia > UBA7656 > UBA7656 > CAYXVU01. The sequence continues at coordinate 2,554 of CAYXVU010000091.1, read as the reverse complement.
CGGTTACGAACCGCGCGCCGTGCGTTGGTCGGGCGACAGCCAACGCATCTACTTTCAGTGGAAACAAGCTAACGATCCACGCGATGCCGATTTCGATACCTATCAGGTCAACCGCGACGGCACGGGGTTGAAGAGACTCAGCGAAGAGGAAGCGAAAAATACGCCGCCGCTGCAAGGCGATCAGTCGAAAGATAAGCAATACACCTTACTCTCCGAAAACGGCGACATTGTGATGTATGACAACCAAGCAGGCACTCGCCGACGCATCACCCAAACGACAGAGATCGAAAGCAATCCGCGCTTTACACGCGACCCGCGCCGCATCGCCTTCGCACGCGCCAATAACCTTTTTGTGATGGCGCTCGATAGCGGCTCACTCGAACAATTCACCGATATTCGCACAGGAGGCGCGGGCGCACCGCAACCCCCATCGCCGCGCACAACAGAGAGTCAGGAGTATCTGAAAAAAGAGGAGCGCGAGTTGCTCGACATTATCAAACGCCGCGCCGAAAAGCGCGAAGCTGATGACAAGAAACGCGAGCGCGAAAGCAAGCGCAAACCCTTTTCGCTCGCCCCTCGTCAAAGCGTCAACAACCTGCAACTGACGCCCGACGAGAAGTATGTCATCGCCAACGTATTCGAACCGGCAGATGGCGCGAAGAACTCTATCGTTCCCAATTACGTTACAGAATCGGCCTACACTGAAGACCTCAATGCGCGCTCGAAAGTCGGCGATGCACAGGGTCGCACGCGATTGCTGATTTTGAACGTCGAAACCGGCGAATCGAAATGGGTCGAACACGGTCTGCGACAAACGAGCGATGACAAAGCGGACGGATCAGCAACCATCAGCGAATCAGAGTCGGCAGCCAATAACCCGCCGAATGGTGTCGGCGAGTCAGCAATTCAACAAGGCGCGCGTGCCGCAGAAAACCGTGAGCGGTCGATACAACTCTTTCAACCTCTGTGGTCGGACGATGGCACGAAAGTGGCTCTGATGGCGCGTTCAGCAGATAACAAAGACCGTTGGATTCTGGCTCTCGACCCGACGACGGCAAAAACGCGCGTTATCTTCACCGATCATGACGACGCGTGGATTGGCGGGCCGGGGTCATTCACCTTTGGCTGGATGCCGGACAATCAACGCCTCTACTTTCAGTCCGAACGCACCGGCTACGCGCACCTCTACACCATCGCTTTCGAAGGGGGCGAACCCCAAGCATTGACCTCCGGTCAGTGGGAAGTAACGGGTGTGCGCTTAGCCGATGATAAAACCCATTTTCAATTGACCACGAGCGAAGTTCACCCCGGGGAGCGTCACTTCTATCGCCTGTCTCTCAACGGCGGCGAGCGGACAAAAATCACTTCCGTCGCAGGCAATCATCAAGCTGTCATTTCGCCCGATGGCAAACACCTCGCGGTTCTCTATTCGTACAGCAACAAACCGACTGAGCTGTTCATTCAAGAGAATCGTCCGGCTGCGCCGATGACCAAAGTCACGTCATCCCCTGCGCCGGATTTCGCTACTTACAACTGGATTGACCCACCGATTGTCACCTTTCAAGCGCGCGACGGCGCGACCGTCTATGCGCGCTTGTATAAACCGGCGACAGCGAAGCGCGGCAGCCCGGCAGTCATCTTCGTACACGGCGCAGGCTATTTGCAAAATGTGCATCGCTGGTGGTCAAACTATTTCCGCGAGTACATGTTTCACCATTTCCTGATGGAAAATGGCTACACGGTGCTGGACATTGATTACCGCGCCTCAGCCGGATACGGGCGCGACTGGCGCACAGGGATTTATCGCCACATGGGCGGCAAAGACCTGAGCGACCATGTGGATGCAGCGAAATGGTTAGTCAGTGAGCACGGCATTGATCCGAAACGCATCGGCATCTACGGCGGCAGCTATGGCGGATTCATTACCTTGATGGCGATGTTCACCGAGCCGGACGTGTTCGCAGCGGGTGCAGCTCTCCGACCGGTCACCGATTGGGCGCATTACAATCACGGCTACACTTCGAACATTTTGAACACGCCACAAAAAGACAAGGAGGCGTATACGCGATCATCGCCCATCTACTTTGCCGAAGGATTAAAGGGCGGTTTGCTGATCTGTCATGGCATGGTGGATGTGAACGTGCACTTTCAGGATACGGTGCGGCTGGTACAACGCCTGATTGAACTGCGCAAAGAGAATTGGGAAGCGGCCATTTACCCCATCGAAGATCATGGCTTCGTCGAGCCGACAAGTTGGGCAGACGAATACAAGCGCATCTTCAAATTATTCGAGACTCATTTGAAAAAAGGCATGACAGCAACGCGCTGATCTGCGCTTTCGACGGTCTCATCTCGTACGGAGATATGAACATGCCATGCACGTCGGCTATGGGGATCGCCGCAGCATCGCTTTAGATTGTTTACAGGATAGAGCAGGCTATGAGTACAGTTGTGAGACGAGCAAACCTAACCGATCTGGAAACACTGGTTGATTTCACGGCCTCTGAAGCCCGCGAGGCGGAAGGCATCGGTAAGGATGCGGGAAAAATTCGCG
>CAYXVU010000090.1:4014-21910 GCA_964468725.1 uncultured Clostridia bacterium | reverse complement strand
GAGTCATTGTCAATAAATTTGTACCTCTCTTGGTAATCTGAAAACGTATTCATAACTTGCTGAAATTTCTTTTTATCATTTGCAATGATATATAAACCCACGTGGTTGTAATCAAGCAAAGTAGCCATTCGTCCGACGCCTGACCAGACGCCTGTGGAAAGCTCTACCTCAAAGGCGTAATCGGGGATCAGGTTGGTTCCCCGATTTCGAAACCAAAGCACGTCTATTTGCCGCAGCAATTTATAATCTGAAAATTGTAAGTCCGGGCAAGATTGTAAAGAGGCAATTTCGCCAAGCGGCTTGTTATTAAACTTTTTTGATTTATCAGGACAATATGTTTGAAAGCCTCTCAAGTTTCCAATTTCAACCAACCTGCCTTGAATTACTGAGTGTAAGCTCTCTTCAATCGTGTTTTTCTCTTCCGGTTTTATCTGCGGAGGCTTTAATAAAAGCTCCCAAGCGTTAATGAACTCTCTACAGGGAAGGCGCTGGTTTTTTCCAGACAAAACAATATTCAATTCGCGATCTATATTGATTTTGTATTCTCCATTTCTATCGTGACTGATTCGCGGTAAATAGCTGAAAAACAGCTTGGCGGGAATAATCACAGCTTTATCAACTGAACCGCATATAAATGCTATAAACGGGTTATCAAGATTCGCCATTTCCTCAACTGTAATATAGTTGATGCCAAAGAAATAACGCCTATTTCCCTCAGAAGATGCGCGAACCAAGACATTAGCATCTCCGATTTGATAAGTTCTCGATTTTAAGACTTTGATTAACTCGACACTCGCATTAAATTCCTTAGCTCTCTTTAGGAATCCTAGGGCCAATATATCTGAGGGGAGCAACTTCTTTTTTCCAATATTCATTTTTCAATCACTTCATTGAAAATTGAACGATAAATAACTTCGATAGATTCACCTATTCCCCACTCGACACTATCCTTAGCTCGAAGCAGTTCGTCTTCATTTAATTCTCTACCTAAAAACCTTCTTGCCTCAAACTGCAGATCTTCTTTGGTTATCGCATAGAGAATTTCTTTTCTATCCTTAAAGCTCTTCATAAACTTCTATAACAATCTGAAGTGCTGCCAGGATAGTAACGCAGTTTTCAAAAGTCAACTAGCGAACGGCGCTGCTGAGAGAGATTCGGGGCAACCGTACTTTCGGCTAGCGATACCAAATCCATCTGCCGAGTTCGGCGATGCTCGGACGTTTGCCGTACATCAAGATGCCGACGCGGTAAATGCGCCCCGCTACCCACACGCAACCCAGTATCGTCGCTACCATAATCGCCATCGAAAGCAAGATTTGCCAGACCGGCGGATTGACCAGCGCAATGCGCATCATCATCAAGGTCGGCGCAAAGAACGGAATCATCGAAAGCGTAATCGCCAGCGGGCTGTTCGGATTGTTGATGATCGCCGTAAAGATCAGCATGGGGATGATGAGCAACATGGTCACGGGAAATTGCGCTTGCTGCGATTCGTCTTCGCTCGATACGGTCGCCGCCACCATCGCGTACAAGGTCGCAAACAGGAAGTAGCCGAGCAGAAAATAGACGACGAAATAGACGAACAGAATCGGCGGGATATTTGGGAAGTTGATGCCGCGCGCTGCAAAGATCGAAACACCGAACACGGTCAGCGCCATCGCTGTCAACGCCCAGATGCTCATCTGCGTCAAGCCCACCATGCCGATACCGATCAATTTGCCGAGCATCATCTGGGCAGGCTTCACCGATGACACCAAGACTTCGGAGATGCGCGATTGCTTCTCTTCAATAACGCCGCGCATCACAAAGATGCCGTAAAAGAGCACTGACATATAGATGAAGAACAGCATGGTGAAGGCGAGAAAGAATGAGGCTGTGCCTTCTTCTTTCGATACCCCTTCGGCAGTGACTTTGTTGGTCTCCATGTCAACGGCGCGGGTATAGCTTTCGATATTGCTCGCATCCAGTCCGGCGCGCGTCAAGCGGCGTTCGATGATCGCCGCGCTGATCGCGCGTTCCAAGCGGCGCAAAGAGAAGTCACTGAGATTTTTACCGTAGTATTGCGGCAAGCCGCCGTCGAATATGTTGGCAGGCAAAACGACAAAGGCTTGATTGGCTCCGGCGCGCACATCGGCAAGGTGCCGATCAACGATTTCGTTCAAGCTCAAGGCCGGAGAGGCGTTTTCGCGAGTCAGCGAAAACCCGGTCGCCTGCGCGCTCGCTTGATCGCCGCTCCTCGGCGCGCTGTCGGGTGGCCGTATGACCTTGTTTTTAATCGTCTCGAAGAGTTGTGCGTCCCCGCTCTGATCAATGATTAATACCTGTCGGTCGCCGCCGCCGCCGCGTCCGGCAATCAAAGAGGGCACAAACAGCAACGCCAGTAGCAGTAATGGGCTAGCAATCGTGCCGATCAAAAAAGCGCGCGTGCGCACGCGGATCAGGTATTCGCGTTTGATGATGGCCCAGATTTTATTCATCGTTGTCCACCTTCGGCTGTGAGCGCGTTGGGTGATTGCCCGGTTACGCACTCGATGAAAATGTCGTTTAGGGACGGCTCGACCAATTCGAAGCGATGGATGCGCACTCCGGCAGCCACCGCCCGGCGCAACAACTCCTGTGCGTCTGCGCCCTCATGCAAAACCATCTCGCTGTGATTGGCCATTGGTTTATGGCGTTTGACCAGTTCATCGGTGATGAATGAATCCTCGCCTTCGTATTCCATCAACACCGTGTTACGGCCGAAGCGGCGTTTGACTTCGCGCACGCTGCCGTCAAGGACTTTTATTGAGCGATTAATCAGACAAATTTCGTCGCACATCTGTTCGACCTGCTCCATCTGATGGGTCGAGAAGATGATGGTCGTACCCTGTTTGCGGAGGTCGAGAATCACATTTTTGAGGAGATCGGTGCTGACCGGATCGAGGCCGGAAAAGGGTTCATCCAAAATCAACAACTCCGGTTCGTGCAGCACCGTCGTGATGATCTGCACCTTTTGCTGTGTGCCTTTCGATAGTTCGATGGCTTTCTTATCGCGCCATTCGGTGAGCTTCAATTTTTCCAGCCACTCGTCCGCACGTCGCGCAGCCGTGCGACTGTCGAGGCCTTTAAGAGCGGCGAAGAAGATGAGTTGATCGAAGACTTTCATCTTCTTGTAGAGGCCGCGCTCTTCGGGCAAGTAGCCGACGCGTTGCTGCACATCGGGCGAAACCTGTTGGCCGAGCACAACCACTTCGCCTTCATCGGGCGCGAAGATGTCCAAGATCATTCGAATCGAAGTGGTCTTGCCCGCGCCGTTCGGCCCTAAGAGTCCGAAGATCGTCCCGCGCCTGACCTCAAACGAAAGGTTATTGACGGCGACGAAGCTATCGAATCGCTTCGTCACGCTTCGTAATTCTACGACATTCATGCGCTATCCTCGATGGCAAAGGTTTACGGAAAACGGCCTCTACGACGTTTGGGGTTGAAAGACTTCTGACATCGCGGATGAGATTCTGTTGATCATCGAAACGCCCTCTCAACGGATGCCCTTCGTCTCTCTGGCGTGGTGTTCTACAAAGACCGGCTCGGCAAAGTTGCGCGTTGTATGCTCGACCACGCTGGGCGCAGGAAGTTGTGCGGCAGGTTGATAGAGATTGGCTTCCAGCGCACCGGTCGTTCGGCGTGGCGCAAATGAGGAGCTGTTTTTTAAACGCAGGATCAGCCAAATCAGCATGGCGACGACCCCAAGGATTGTGATGCCGCCGACGGCGGCAATGCCCATGATGAATTTGGCGTCCAGCCCGCGCTGGGTCAACTTGAAGAGTGTGATGAATAAGGCAATCAGGCTGGCGAGGCTGAACAACGACGGAAGCGCCAGATAGGAGACTACGGCCAGACTCTTCGCTTCCTCCTCGCTCATCGCAGGCGTCAAATTTGCGCCGCACTGTTTGCAGTATTTGAAGGCGGTTTGCGTCTTCGAGCCACAAGCCGGACAAAACATCGGTTCACCTCCTCATGATAGGGTTAGCGCAGGCGTTCGCGCTCCTGCCATTGCTCGGCGGGCAGCGGATCGAAATTGCGCGTCGTATGTTCAGTGACCGAGACGGCGCGCGGCGGCGCGTCCAGTTGCGGCGATTGATAAGGGATTTGCGGATAGGGCTCTGCCGCTTGCTTATGAGACTTGCCGCGCTTTTCCGGTTCGATGATGCCTTGTGACAGATTGATGTAGCGCCCGAGCTGACGAATCAACAGCCACGCGATGATGATGATGCTGGCTGTGCCAAAGATCACGGTTGGCACGGTGACATCATCACTGGCGCGCATTGCGGCAAGCGCGATCATCGTGCCCAACAAGACGCTGATGCTACCCAATCCGAACAAGGCAATTGCCCAAAACATGCCGGTAACTTTCGCCGGTCTTGTCGAACTCTCCGGGCTGGCTGGCGGCGGGTATAGCTGGGCTCCGCAGCGTTTGCAGAAGGCGAGTCCGGCAGTAGATTGCAGGCCGCAGGTTTGGCAGATCATATCGTCTCCTCTGTTTTCGTTTCGTCCGCTGCGCGTCAGGGTTCCCGATACGGCGCTTGCTCAAAGTTGCGTGTCGTATGTTCGGTCACGCTCGGCACGCCAACGGACGGGGCAGGAATTTGTGGAGGCGCATAACTGACCGCTTGGGCTTTTGCAGTCTTATCGCGTCGGCCCCGCGCCTCTGCGCCGAGCAACAACTTCGAGAACAGACGAATCAGCAGCGCGCACACGCCGAAGATGGTCACCGAACCGCAGGTTAGCATCAAGATCGCCACCAGCGTCGGGTCGCCTAACAGCGCCCCACCAAAGGGATCAGGCCGCATGATGTCGTAGGCGTGCGAAAAAACAATGGTCAACCCGATCAAACAAATTGCCGTTGTCGCCAAGGCTACCGCCCATGCGGCTGAAGTCTGCTTAAAACCAGTTGGCGTAGCTTCCGTCTGTGAGAAGGCTTGCAAATGCCCGCCGCACCGTTTGCAAAATTTCAATCCGCTGGTAACTTCGGCCCCGCAATGTGGACAGTGGCTCATGATCTCTCCCCCATTCAGGCGATGGCGCAACGATGGACGGATAGCGAAACCGTGACCGACTACGATCTGCGCCTCGCGCAAGTTCGCCCATATTCTCATTTCTTTAAGGTCTTCACGACGATGTGGCGATTATCCCCCTCCCAGAAGCAAAAGGCAATTCGACGACCTTGTCGGTCAATCGCCACATCGTAGAGCTGCGTGTAATCGGTAGATTGAGTCAGTCGTTCGCCATCGAACCGGAAGAGAGGTTGATTCCCTTTCTCGTAGCTGGCGTAGGTGCGCACGAAAAAAATGGTTCTCTCAGGCGATTGATGTTTAACTTCCAGCGTTGAATCTCCCCTTACGGAGAGGCGGATTACTTGTAGCAAGGCGTCTTTCCTTTTCAAATACAGGTGAATAGCATCGCCTTCAGGGAGCAGAAATAGGCGGTCATTCTGAAACGGCACGACGTGACCGGTCTGCGGGTGATCGGCGGGAGGGCGTTCTGTGCCATCCGGCTCTTCATCCTCCTCGCGCACCAGTCTTCGTTGACGGGTATCAAAAGTCAAATGAGTCACTCCCACATCGCCGTCGGCAATAGAGGCTCTGACCCGTATCGCGCCTATCCACTTGATCGCAGTTACAAACGCTTGATAAACCGCATACCGTCTTGCCGCTTTACGAGACAGCAACGTCCACCGTTTGCCGCTTGCCAAATCCATCAAAAGCACCTCTGTGCTCTCCATATTCTTGTCGCGCACTACCCGCGCATACGCCAGCATCCGGCCATTGGGCGACAGAGAGGGATGCACAAAATCGCCCTCGGTGATGGTTGCCAGTGTGCGACCCGACAAGCGCTCGCGGCGCAGGGCAATCGGCCTCTCAGCGGCCTGCGAGGTTTGCGGCAACGCGACATCCGCACCCTGCCCGATAAAAAGCAGAGTCATAAAAAATAGACGAGAAATTTTCATCTGCCTACCTCCTCTTTGACCGGTTTGCGAACCAATCGCCGAGTCAAAGTCTTTTGTTTCACTTCGTGTGAGTTGGGAATAGGCTTCGATGCAGAGTTGCAAAATTAGGCAGCTTGATTATTTTAGCTTGTCTTTCAATTTCGTAGCGTAGCGCCGACTCATTACCAGCGGCTCCGGCAGGCCGCGCAGAAAGATTTGGTAGGCGTAGTTGAACCCCTTCTCGACGCGTTCGATGTGTTCGAGGTTGATGAGGGTTGAGCGGTGAATGCGCAGAAAGTGTTTGGCGGGCAAACGGTCTTCCCAATCCTTGAGCGATTTTAAGACCAAGATTCGTTGTCCGTCCGCCGTTAGGATTTCCGAATAGGGCCCCGATGCAAGAAGGCATTTGACGGCGCTCACCTTGACAAACCGCGACTGCTTCTCGGTCTCTAAAAAGATGTGATCGTCGTATTCGAATGTTCGCTTTGCCAAGTCCAATTCGCGTTTGCCTACAACCAGCCGTTCGATGGAACGCGCCAGTCGCGCATGGGTGACGGGTTTGAGCAGATAATCGAGAGCGTTGACTTCAAATGCCCGGATGGCGAACTCATCAAAGGCGGTGACAAAGATGGTTTGAAAGGAGCTGTCAACCTGATCGAGCAGGTGAAAGCCGCTCTCTCCCGGCATCTGAATATCGAGAAAGAGCACCTCCGGGTTGACCGATTCGATCAAAGTAATGGCGCTGCGCACGGAATCGGCTTCGCCAACGACGGCAATCTGCGGATAGGCCGCCAACATCGAACGCAGTTTGGCGCGCGCCAACCGCTCGTCATCAATGAGAATTGCTCTCAGCTTGTTCATATCGTGACAAGTGACCAGCAAGAAGAAGTTCGTTATCAAGCATCAAGGAACTGAATGGGCGGCAATTGGCTGCGCCGTTTGCGCGGCTGGTCGCTGACTGCTCGTCACTTATTACCTGCTAATGTCCAACTTCGCATGCACCCAACCGTCGCGCTCGAAGACTTCAAAGCGATGGCGACCGGGATAGATTTGTTCCAACCGTTGACGCACGTTTTCCAGTCCCGTTCCCGTTCCTTTGCAGAGGGAGAGACCAGTGGCAGAAGGCTGCGACCAGCAACCCGTGTTGGCGACCTCGAGTCGCAGCGAACCGTTGCGAAAGCCCGCGCTCATCTTGATCTGCAACGGCAAGGCGCTGGTTTGCATGCCATGTTTGATGGCGTTTTCAATCAGCGGATGAATGAGAAAGCCGGGCACGCGAAACTCTTCGGTCGCCGGATCAATCTCGAACCGCACATCGAGTTTATCTTCGAAGCGAATCTTTTCGATGGTCAAATAATTTTGCACAGCTTCGAGTTCGTCTTTGAGCGGAACATCCGACACCTGGTTGTTGAGCAGCGAATAGCGCAGGAAGTCGGACAATTCATCAATCATCTTTTCGGCGCGATCCGGGTCTTCGCGCACCAAAGCGTGAATCGAGTTGAGCGAGTTGAAGAGGAAATGCGGGTTCAGTTGATACCGCAGCATCTGCAATTGCGCCTGATGTGCCAACGCATTGGCTTTCAAGGAACGCTCCTTCTCTTCCTGCAAATCCTGATAGTGCTTGATGCCGAAATAGAGTGCGCTCCACGCCAGAAACACGAAGCAGTAACTCAACCCGCCGTTGGCATAGTCATACCACTTGATGCGGCTCCAATCCAATTCGATCAGCGACCACCGCGCCACATTGAAGCCGACCGCCCAGATCAACCCGAAGAGGTAAGAAGAGACGACCGCAACGACGGTGATCTTCGGAAACGAATAGGAACGCCGCCATAGGGATTTGTAGATGACCCGCAACAGGATGCTGATGAAGAATCCCAAACCGACGAAGATGACTTTGTGAACCAGCGCGTGCCAAGCGGAGGGGAAATGCGGCAGCGCGCCTAAAAACATCGAAAGGCCATAGGCGCCCCAACCGAGCAGTTGCAGCATCCAAAACAGCGCCGTCCTGTTTTTGAAACCAAACTCCATGATCTGGCAACTCTACTACTGCTGACCGACGACTGTCACCCGCTGCAATAGCCAATCGAGCATCGTCTGCACATACTCATGGGGGACGCGCCCCCATGACCATTGCGGTTTTTCATTCGCATCCGTCGTGCTGCGCCGTTCCCGATTAGGCAGGGTGATGTCGTGGTCGGCGTCTTCAATGACTACGACTTTGAAATCCCGGTTCCCGGCTTCGGTCAGATATTGCTCTAACCTTTTAGTATTCTCTGCCGGGGGGACGATGTAATCACGAGTTCCGTAGAAGGCCAAAACCGGCACTTTGATCTTCTTCAGGTGGGGCACGGGGTCGCAATCATTGCGGCGCAACCAATCGAAATCGGCAGCATCGCTGGCCTCCGTGTCGAGCAAGAAGCGGGCTAAGCGCGTACCTTTAACCTTTTCCGCTGATGCCAGAAACTCCTCGCGGCCTTCGTTTTTGAAAGCGAGACGCAAGCGGTGGCGAATGTGTTCGTCGGTTAGTTCCATCTCTTCTTTGGTCAACTCGAATCCGCCGGTCCGCACATAGGCTTGATAAGCATGCACTTGCTGGTCGTAGAGATTTTCCGCAGGGCCAACCGTGGTCATCAAAAAGGCCAGGGGTACGGACGACGAAGTAACGACAACCGGCGCAATCCAACCGCCAGCACTCTCCCCATGAAGGCCAATCTGTTTGGCGTTGATATCCGAACGTTGCGCTAAGAACCGTACAGCCGCTATGGCATCGCTCACCAATTCACCGAAGGTCGCTTTCGGAAAGTTGCCGGTTGATTTGCCGGTTCCGCGTTTGTCATAGATCAGGCTGGCAATGCCGCGTTGCGCAAACAATCGCGTGCGCGGGCTGTATTCTCTGAGCGTGCCGCCGCGCCCGCTAATCCAGACAATGACCGGATGCGCTCCGGCGTTTGCTGGTTTGACCAGTGTGCCGGAAAGGGTGATGTCACCGTTTGAGAATTGCACCTCTTCTTCTTTGATCGGCATTTCGACCGGCTTGACGGAACGTTTCAGATTCAAGGTAATAAGGTTCTCCGGCCTGCTGGATACGCCGCGCAACTCGCCCTGTTGGGCGTCGTAGGTGAGCCGAAACTCTCCTGTCATCGGCAAGCGTAAGATGACGGTTGTGCCATCCCTTTGAACTGGCAGCGGACGAAAGCCGAAACTGAGGAAATCCGGCATTTCGAGGCGGCAACGTAGGTTGCCGCCCTCTTTGAAGATTTCCAGGCGCAGAATCCGCACCGCGCCATCGCGCACGGCAGCCCCTTCCCAATACCCTTCGATAGAGGGTTGCTGACCAAAGGCCGTTGCGACTGGTAGACTCAGCAGCACAAGCACAAAGAGCCATTGTCTCAAAGTAAGCATCATCGAGAACTCACCTTTCAGAATTGCCCGTTCAGCGGACGGACGCAAGCGCCGCCGCGAGCGGCAGGTGATAAAAGGTTGCGAAATCGCGGACGAAATAGAGGGTTCGCCCGTCGGGTGAAAAGAAGGGAAAGACATCGAACAATTCGGAGTTGATCGCCTTGCCGAGCGGCTTTGGTTCGCTCCACCCCTCGCCTTGATGAAACGACACCCAGATGTCGGACTGAGGCTGACGCCCTGGCTCACGCACGCCGACATCGAAAAAAACGACTTTGCCATCGGGACTGGGCGAACCGCCGACGATGCGAATATCGCTGCGTTGCTTTTGCCAGTAGGCGACGACTTCATAGACCTGCGGCTCAACATACTCTTTACCATCCCAGCGCGTAAACAGGGTCTGATTGCTGCGCCAATCGGGCGTCGTCACGCGAAAGTAGATGGCGTTATCAGGGCCGAACTCAACCCATGAGTGATAGTGACCGAAGCGGTTGACCCGACTTAAAAAGACTGGCTTGCCCCAACCCTCGCCTTGTCGGTCAACGTACCACAGATGGGCATTAGCTTTCGGCGAGGCATCGCCCGGAGCTGGCCGATAGGAAGAGAAGACCATCCGTCGCCCGTCCTTCGAAATCGAAGGGTAGAGATCAGAGTACTCGCCGCCGAGGTTGACCCGTTCGGGCGGCGTCCAACGGTCGTTGACAAGCTTCGAAACAAATATGCGGTAGTCCTCTTTGGCTTCGGCAATCTTCTTGAAGAAGTAGAAGGTGCGTCCGTCCGGCGCAAAGGAGCCGCGAAAGACCCGACCGACCGAAAGCACGCCCGCGCCGAAGACTTCCGGTTGCGCTTCTGCCTGTCGGTCGGATTGCGCTTCGACTAGCAGCGCGGTTGCAGCCAGCCAAAGGCTGAGAGCGCAACCGGCGACGAGGATTTTCGACATAATTGACTCCTTCATTGCCGATTCAATTCAGACTCCACAGCGCCAACGAATGACTGTCCTTAACTACGATGTACTGATCAAAGATAATCGGATGCGACCACGTTGCGCTATCGGCAACTTGATAGCGTTTCACAAGGTCAAAGCCGCCCCGACTCTTTTTGGCCACCAGCAATTCGCCGTCAACGGTCTGCACGAATAGCTCGTTGCTGCCCATCATCACGACAGCCGATTCGCCCTGCCTTCCGGCTGTCTTCCACAGCGTCTTTCCGGTTTGCAATTCTACACAGAAATACTGCCCTTTTTCTCTGCGCGACATGCCGAAGAGCAAACCGTCTTGAGCAACCGGAGAACTCATATAGTTGAAGAGTTCTCGATTTTGCCACACCTGCTGTGCCTGCCACTCAGGCCCTTGTTTGCTAACGCGCACGGCGACCAACCCCATCTTCTGGTCGGAGATGATGATTCGATCTTCGTCAAGGATCGGCGTCGGCACGCTCTCGTGCGGCATGGCAAAGGCGAATCGCCATAACACGCTGCCGCTTTGCGGTGACAACCCGACCAACCCCGAATCCACCAGCATGACCAGATGCACGGAGTCGTTAATCTTCATCAACACCGGCGACGAGTAGCCAACCCCGTCGTGAGGAGTCGTGTACTCACCGCGCCAATTCCAGCGCACCTCACCAGTCGCGGCATCGAAGGCGGTCAGCCCACTTTGCTGTTCTCCTCCGGTTGCGATGACGACGAGTCCGCCAACGATCAACGGTGACGGCGCGAACCCGAACAAAGGATAGGCTTTCGGGTCATTGCCCGTCGGCTCTTTTTGCCATAAGAGCCGTCCGGTCTTCGCATCCAGACAAGATATTCTGCCGCTGACGCCGAGCGCATAGACTCTGCCCGCGTGAACCAGCGGTGTCGAGCGCGGCCCCTTGCCGTGAGGAACCGCCGCTTCGTGAACCACGTAATCCGCCGCATAGCTTCTGCGCCACAATTGCTTGCCCGATTTCAGATCGTAGCTGGAAATTACCTCTTGCTCACCTTGTCGTGCGAGCAAATAGATTCGGTTGCCGACCAAAACGGGCGAAGCATGGCCGGAGCCGACGCTGACTTTCCACCTCAATTTCAAACGCTCCGGCCACTGCTTAGGGCTTTTGAAAGAGGCGATCAGCCCATCGCGGTTCGGGCCGCGCCATTGCGGCCAGTCATTTGCCAATCCGGTTTGCGGCAGAGTTGCAAGAAATACAATGAGCGTAGCCGTTCGAACAATTCGTCGCATGGATCACTCCTATGAAATTCGTAAGCAGTAGGAAAAGCTCTGTGACTCATAATTTGAGCCAGAGGCAAACCGGCGCGCTGAACCTTAGCTACTCAACTACTCTTCTTCGGATGGCTTTGCCAAAGGATGTTGACGATCATCCACTTGCCGTTGTACTTCGCCAGATGCATGTAATCAATGCCCCATTCGGCGACGATCTTCACCGAAGCCGTCTGATCTAAAAGGTCGAGAATGATAACTTCCTTCGGCGCATCTTTGCGTAGCTTGCCTTCTTTGTTCCAGTTCTTCGCCGTTTCGATCAACTGGGCAAATGTCATGCGCCCTTCGGAATACTCGGTCGCGCCGCGCCGCATGTAAAACCCGCGTTTGGCGAGTTCAGGATGGACGCTGCGTTCGACTTTCGAAGGGTCAACGTTATAGATGGCTTCAATGTAATCGAGAGCCGCTTGCTTGACGGCTGCTTTATCGTCTTGGGTTTGCGTTTGACCGGCTAGTGGCAACGCCATCACACAGAGCAGGGCGAGTAGAAAAAACTTCATCATTCATCTCCTTTTTCAGTTCCTTCGTCGAAATAGACGTGCAGGCTTGAGTGTGCCGCAAAACCGCGCGCGTAGAAACGGTTGATGAACGAACGGTCAATAGGCTGTACGAGCGGTCAAAAGGCAGAAGGAAGGTTGAAACGAGCCGAAGCAATTGATTCTGATTCTGTCAGGAGACTGGCTAAGAGAAACCCTGCTTTGATGTGGGAGCGCAAAGTCGAAAGCCGATTTTTGTGACTGCGCCGCGTAGCGATGTTGGAGCGTAGAGCCAAGCGGTCGGGCTGATGGTTGCAGGGAAAATATCCGCCTGTTCATCAATCCTCGCCCGCTTATGGCCTATGCAAAATCAAACTGCTGTTGCCCGCTGTGATGGCGTTCGTGTGCCAATAACCACTGTTTGCGATTGAGGCCGCCGCCATACCCGGTCAAACTGCCGCTTGCGCCAATTACGCGATGGCAGGGCACAATGATCGAGATCGGGTTGCGCCCGTTCGCCAAGCCTACAGCGCGCGAGCCTTTAGGATTGCCGATGCGCTGCGCCAGTTCGCCGTAACTGATCGTCGCGCCAAAAGGAATCTTTTGCAGTTCTTCCCACACGCGTTGCTGAAAGGCTGTACCATCAAGCCGCAAGGGCAAGGTGAACTCCGACAAGCGACCGGCGAAGTAATCGGTCAACTGCCGCTTGGCTTCGGCAAAGGGCGCGGCGGTATCATCCAACACCCAATTGGTATCCATTGCGGGGCTATAGCGTTGCTCGACCATAAAGAGTCCGGTCAGCGACTTGCCGTCCGAGGTTAGCATCAACTTCTCCACAGGGCTGATTGTGTAGGTGTAGTAGATCATAATTTTCAACTCAACGATTTCCATAGATGCATCGCCGCGTAGGCGCGCCACGGCTGCCACGCCTGCGCGATTTCGAGAATGCGTTTCGGGTTGTTTTCGCCCAACGCTTTGCGAATGCCGAGATCGGTATGGGGGAACGCATCTGGCCAGGCGAGGGCGCGCATGGCGATATATTGCGCGGTCCACTGGCCGATACCGGGCAATTGTTGTAGCGCCGCCATGGTCGCTTCAGGGTCGCTGCCCGCTGCAAGCGTAATCTCTTTGCTAACGACGGCACGCGCCAGTCGCAAGATCGAATCGGCGCGCGCCGGAACGATGCCGAGCGCGGCAATCTCATCAACTTGCGCTTCGGCTATGCGCTCTGCGGTCGGGGTCAGGTGCGTGAGGTCGGCGAAAGGCGTGGTGATGGCAGCGCTAAATTTTGCGGCAAAGCGACCGGCCAAAGTGGTCGCAGCCTTGACGCTGATTTGCTGGCCGAGAATGGCGCGCACAGCCATTTCGAAACCATCGAATGCGCCGGGCACGCGCAGCCCCGGACGCGCAGCGGCGAGGGTGCCGAGGTGCGCCGCAATGTGCTGCGGTTCGGCGGCAAGATCGAAGAGATACTTCACCCGCGCCAACGTCGGCAGCAGAGCCGGAGCGAGCGAAGCGGAAAGTTCGACGCCGAGCGAATCTCTCTTCTTCGAGGGCGCGACCGCAATCCAGCCACGATGTTTGCCGCTCGCTACGGTGCGCAAGTAGCGATTGCCCTCTACCGTTTCGACGCCGCGAATCGTGCGCCCGTCAAGAAACTCGATGATCGCCTGCCAATCGAAGGGCGGGCGATAGGCGATTTCGCAATAGAGAGTTTCGCTGAGCGCATCAGCGGCGCGCGTCTTCCGCAGTTGCGAGGGGTTGAGGCGATAGCGCTCTTTGAACAAGGCATTGAAGCGACGCAGACTGGAAAACCCGCTGGCATAGGCAACGTCAATGATGGGCAGGTTCGTATCGGTCAGCAGTCGCTTGGCTAAGAGCAGGCGTTGGGTCTGCGCAAGTTCAACGGGCGAGACACCGAACTCGCTGCGAATGATGCGCCGCAGGTGGCGGTCACTGACGCCGAGTTCGCTGGCTAAGTCTTCCATACAGTGTTCCGTGAGTGCGCCGTCTTCAATGCGACTGACCGCTACGGCGGCAACCCGGCTAACAGCATCAATGCGCGCATTGCCGGGTGCCAGTTCGGGGCGGCAACGCAGACAAGGGCGAAAGCCTTTGCCTTCGGCGGCAGCCGCGCTCGGGAAGAAGTCGCAATTTTCGCGGCGCGGCGTCTTGGCTGTGCAAACCGTGCGGCAATAGACTTTGGTCGTCGAAACCCCGACAAAGAAGACGCCGTCAAAGCGCGGATCGCGGGTTTGCAGGGCTTTGTAGCAACTATCGTGATCGAAAATCATAACGCGAGTATAGCGGGTGCTGCACACCTTTTCTCGCCGTTTTCGGACATGCAAGTCAAAAGCAGAGCCGAGACATTCTGTCTGTTATTCGGCAGGGCTGATAGAAGAGACAGAGAACCCGGATAATCGCGGATGAGACGGATTTTCGCGGCTTCGTTGGGCGTCTCCGTGCTCATCCGCCCAATTGGGTGTTCATCTCTGTCAGGGTTTCCCCTCAAGGCCGCTGAGTGGCGAACCCCCTGACTTTGTACAAGCGTAATTGACCCTCTCCCAACTCATTGCCGCCGATTGAAAAAACATGAAGGGCTATGGTAAAAGCTCTGCGATCATCATAAGTCTCTCTGCGCGCCAAAACTAATCGTTTAGCGGTTCGCTCTTAAGGGGGTTCCTGAATGCCCGTGCCTTTCTCATGGCTTCGTGCGTAACGGTCAGAGGATATGATGGCGATAGAAATTCGTCCGGCAACATTGGTTGAGCGCCCGGCGCTCGAACGCCTCATCGAAGCTTCGGTCAGGCGGTTGAGCATCGGCTATTACACGCCGCAACAGATCGAAAGCGCACTCGTTCACATCTTCGGCGTGGATACGCAACTAATTGCCGACCGCACCTATTTCGTCGCTGTAGCGGAAGGTCAAATCGTCGGCTGCGGCGGTTGGAGCCAGCGCAAAACGTTATTTGGCGGCGATCAGATGAAAGACGAAATGGGCGAAGACGGTTTGCTTGATCCGGCAACTGATGCGGCGCGCATTCGCGCTTTTTTTGTGCATCCCGACTGGGCGCGGCGCGGCATCGGGCGGCAGATCATCGCTGCTTGCGAAGAGGCGGCGCGGCGCGCGGGATTTACACGTATGGAGATGGCCGCGACCTTACCCGGTGTGCCGCTCTACGCGGCCTGCGGATATGAAGCGGTCGAACCCATCGCAGCCGCGATGCCCGATGGCGAGACGTTGCCCATCCTTCGCATGGCAAAAGTGATTTGATTCAGCCCGGTAGCAAATTTTTGCATTGAATTGAGAGGACGATCATCACATGAAAAACCGTATCGCAATCATCATGCTGGCGCTGGTTCTGGCCGGTGCAGCTTTTGCCTTCTTGGCTTCGCAGGCAGCAGCCGATGACGAACTGAGCAGCCCGCGCCTGCAAGCATTAAAGAGAGAGATCGAAGCGGGCAATCGCGCCGCGCTGGAGAGCTTCTGGCAAGAGATGGCCAAACAGACGACGCCGCTAATCGAACCGGTCACCGACGATACTCACTATCGGCTGGTTACGTTCGTATGGCGTGCCAAAGAAGAGACGCGCCACGTCGTGATCTTTGGCGGGGCGGGCGGTTTTGACGTCTCGAAAAATCACCTGGCGCGCTTGCTCGACACCGATCTATGGTTTCGCACCTACAAAATTCGCAGCGATGCGCGCTTCACGTATAGCCTGTCGCCGAACGATTCACTAGTGCCGTTTCGAGACCTCAAACCCGGCGATATGAAAGCGATGGTGCAACGCGTCTCGACCTTCAAGCCTGACCCATTCAATCCGCACAAGATGTCGCAAGGGTTGCTGACATCATCGCTGGCCGAATTGCCCGACGCGCCGCCGCAACCCTACACCATCAAACGCGCCGACGCGCCCGTGGGCAAGGTGGAAGAGAAGAAGATCAAGAGCGCGATTTTGAACAATGAGCGTAAGGCATGGGTTTACACGCCGCCCAGTTATCAAACTTCGGGCAAGCCCTATGGTCTGCTTGTCATCTTCGATGGCATGGCCTACATTGCGCTGGTGCCGACGCCGATCATTCTCGACAATCTGATTGCGGAAGCGAAGATTCCGCCGCTCGTCGCGGTCATTATTGACAACCCGACGCAGACCAGTCGCAACGTGGAGTTGCCTTGTCACGCGCCGTTTGCCGATTTCTTAGCCAAAGAGCTTGTCCCCTGGATGCGACAGAATTATCACGTTACTGCAGACCCGAAACAGACGGTGGTAGCCGGTTCCAGCTACGGCGGACTGGCTTCGATGTGGGCAGGTTTTCGTCACTCGAAGGTCTTCGGCAACGTACTATCCCAATCTGGGTCATACTGGTGGCGACCGGAAGACAATCCCGAAGGCGAACACGAATGGTTGACACGTCAGGTCGGAGCCAGTCCGCGACTGCCGCTCAAAATTTATATGGATGTCGGTTTGATGGAAATCGGTCCAACGCCCGGCGACGGGCCGACGATGGTCGTCACCAATCGCCACCTACGCGACATTTTGCGGATCAAAGGCTACGCTGTGCAGTATGCCGAATTCAACGGCGGGCACGAATATCTCAATTGGCGCGGCACCCTCTCAGACGGTTTAATCTATCTGCTCGGCCAAACGAACGCGAAAGGCCGAGCCAAAGCGAAATAAATGGCCTAACCCGTCAGGCAATTATTGAAGGAGAATTCACCATGTTGAAAACAAGTTTAGCCATTGCGTTTTTGCTCTGCACCGCTGTGATCGGTTTCGCGCAAGACAGGCCGACGCTCTTTCAAAAACCGACCATCAGTCAGACCGACATCGTCTTCTCGTATGCAGGCGATTTATGGATTGTGGCGCGGGCGGGCGGCGAAGCCAAACGCTTGACGACCGCCGCCGGTTTCGAAACCGATCCCAGGTTTTCGCCGGATGGCAAGCTCATCGCCTTTACCGGCGAGTATGAAGGCGAAGAGGATGTGTACGTCGTACCGGCAACTGGCGGCGTGCCCAAACGGTTGACCTATCACCCCGGTGAAGATTTGGTCGTCGGTTGGACGCCGGATGGGAAACAGATCATCTTTCGGTCATGGCGCAACAGTCCCTATCCCGTGCCGCGCCTGTTCACCATCGCCGCCGATGGCAGCCACCCGACCGAACTGCCCTTGCCAATGGGCGTGCAGGCTTCCTATTCGGCAGATGGGGCGCGAATGGCCTACGTGCCAACCATGCAGTGGCAGCAGGCGTGGAAGAAGTATCGCGGCGGGCAGACGACGCCGATTTGGATTGCGAAGCTGGCTGATTCGAGCATCGAAAAACTGCCCCGCGACAATTCGAACGATTCGCACCCGATGTGGGTCGGCAACAAGATTTACTTTCTCTCTGACCGCAATGGCGCGGTGACGCTGTTCGCTTACGATACGTCATCGAAGCAGGTCACGGAGTTGATTCGCAATAATGGCTTTGACATCAAATCGGCATCGGCAGGCGCAGGCGCGATTGTCTATGAACAGTTCGGCTCCTTGCACCTCTATGATCTCAACTCCGGCAAGAGTAAAAAGCTGGCCATCACTTTGGCAGGCGATCTGCCCGGCGTGCGCCCGAAATTCGTCAAAGCGGCGGCCAACATCACCAACGCGGCGCTGTCGCCGACCGGCGTGCGCGCCCTCTTCGAAGCGCGTGGCGAGATCATCAGCGTGCCCGCAGAGAAAGGCAATGCGCGCAACCTGACCAATTCCTCCGGGGTTGCCGACCGCGACCCGTCGTGGTCGCCCGATGGCAGATGGATTGCCTACT
>CAYXVU010000090.1:0-4004 GCA_964468725.1 uncultured Clostridia bacterium | reverse complement strand
TGTCGGATGAGTCGGGTGAATACGCTTTACACTTGCGGGAACAATCGGGCATGGGCGAAGTCAAAAAACTCAGCCTCGGCACGCCGCCCTCTTTCTTTTATGCGCCGGTGTGGTCGCCCGATTCGAAGAAGATCGCTTACACCGACAAGCGTTTGAACCTCTGGTACATTGACATCGAAAAGGGCACGCCGGTCAAGGTTGACACCAACACCTATGAAAGTCCCTGGCGGGCTTTCGACCCGTCGTGGTCGCCCGATAGCAAATGGCTTGCCTACACGCGACAACTCGATAACCGTCTGAACGTGGTCTTCGCCTACGCGCTCGACACGGGCAAAGCCGTGCAATTGACCGATGGGATGAGCGATGCGCGCTATGCGGCCTTCGATAAGAATGGCAAGTACATCTATTTCACCGCCAGCACCGATGCGGGGCCGACGACGGGCTGGCTCGATCTGTCGAGCTTCAATCGCCCCATCAGCCGCAGCGTCTACGTCATCGTTTTGAGAAAAGATTTGCCCTCGCCGCTTGCGCCGCAAAGCGACGAAGAGAAGATCGCCGAAGAGAAGAAAGACGCGCCGCCTACGCCGCCGAAAAAAGAAGAGGTCGCCGTCACTATTGATGCTGATAACATCAGTCAGCGCATTTTGCCGTTACCCATTCCGGCGCGCGAATATGCGGGGTTGGTGACGGCCAAGAGCGGCGTCTTTTACCTGCTGGAAAATTCGACGAGCATCGCCGCACTGTTGAGCGGCGCAGGTGCGACAGCCTACAAGTTCGATCTTGAAAAACGCAAAGTCGAAAAGGTGCTCGATAACCTCACCGCCTTCACCGTCTCGGCCAACGGCGAGAAGATGCTCTATCGCATGGGGCCTGTCTGGTTTATCAATTCGACCAGCCTGCCCATTCAACCCGGTCAAGGCCTGCTCAACCTCAGCGAAGTCGAAGTTCACGTTGACCCGCGCGCCGAATGGCAACAGATGTATAGAGAGGCTTGGCGCATTCAACGCGACTTCATATACGACCCGAACCTGCACGGCCTCGATGTCAAAGCCGCAGAGACGATGTATCGCCCCTACCTCGACGCCGTCGCGCACCGCGAAGATTTGAATTACTTGTTCACGGAGATGCTCGGCCAAACCGTGCTCGGTCACACCTTCATTTTCGGCGGCGACCTGCCCGAGGTGAAGAAGAACAAAGGCGGCTTGTTGGGCTGCGATTTCGCCATCGAAAATGGCCGCTATCGTTTCGCGCGCGTCTTTAACGGCGAAAACTGGAATCCCAATCTGCGCGCCCCACTCACGCAACCCGGCGTCAATGTTGTTGCCGGTGAATACCTATTGGCGGTCAATGGGCGAGAGCTTCGCGCAACCGATAACGTCTATCAGTTCTTTGAACAGACGGCGGGCAAATCGGTCGTCATTCGGGTCGGCGCAAATTCCGATGGCACGGCGGCGCGCGAGGTGACGGTCGTGCCGCTCGAAAGCGAAGGCGGGCTGCGCAATCTGGCATGGATTGAAGACAATCGCCGCAAAGTGGATCAACTCAGCAATGGCCGCCTCGCGTATGTCTATCTGCCTGACACAGCCTTTGGCGGCTACACGAACTTCAACCGCTACTACTTTTCGCAGATCAACAAAGAGGGCGCGGTGATGGACGAACGCTACAATGGCGGAGGCTTTGCGGCGGACTACATCATTGATTATATGCGCCGCCCGCTGATGAATATGTGGACGACGCGCGAAGGCAAAGACTTCACTACGCCGGTCGGTTCGATTTACGGGCCGAAAGTCATGATCATTAACGAGTATGCTGGGTCGGGCGGCGATATGATGCCCTGGCTGTTTCGCAAAGCCGGAATCGGGCAACTGGTCGGCAAGCGAACGTGGGGCGGACTGGTCGGGATTTATGATTACCCGACCCTGATAGACGGCGGTCAAGTGACCGCGCCGCGCGTCGCCTTTTACAACCTGCAAGGCGAATGGGATGTCGAAAATTTCGGCACGCCGCCCGATGTCGAAGTCGAATTCGACCCTGCTTTGTGGCGCGCCGGTCACGACCCGCAACTGGAAAAAGCCGTCGAAGTCGCCTTAGAGGCGTTAAAGAAGAACCCGCTGCCGAAACCGAAGAAGCCCGCGTATCCGAATTATCACAACGGACGCGCGGTCTCGTCGAAGCAGTGACGGGGGATTGTCGGAGGGCGAGTCCGTATGGCTGACCAATGCAAGCGGACGGGACTCCCCTTCGACAAGGAGTCTGCATGAAACCGATTGTTGCCGTCCTTTTGCTATTCGCCTGTTTGAATCTGGCGCTCGCCCAACGCGCCAAGCCGAATGACGCGATTGAGGCTTCCGGTTTGAAAGGCGAACTGCAAACCGTACTCGAAGACGAAGTCGCGGTAGCCTCAAGCATCCCTGGTCAGTTGCTGCATGTGCAAGCGCCCAAACTCGGCCTTGACGCCAGCTTTGCCGCGGGCTTGTTTGACCGCGAAAGCAGGCGCAAGCTCGACCCGCACCACCTCTTTCGCATCGCCAGCGTGACGAAGACCTTCACGGCAGCGGTGATTCTGCGGCTCTACGAAGACGGCAAACTCAAACTCGATGACTCCATTCGTCAGCACTTGCCGAAACCTTACATCGAACTGCTCGACAAGGGCGAATACGCGACCGGCGCTATTACCATACGCCATCTGTTGCATCACACCAGCGGCATTTACGATTACGCGGCGGACGAACGATACGGCGAAGCGGTTTTTGCTGACCCGCAACATCGGTGGACGCGCCTCGAACAGGTGCAGGCAGCCGTCAAATGGGGCACGCCGCAATTCGACCCGGGTACAGGGTTTCACTATTCCGACACCGGCTACATCTTGCTCGGCGAAATCATCGAACAGGTCAGCAAGATGGATTTGGCGAAAGCCTATCGCATGCTGCTCGACTTCAAAAAGCTCGGCCTTGATGAAACCTATTTTGAATCGTTGGAACCGGCTCCGGCGGGCGCGAAAGAACTCTCGCACCCCTATCAAGGCGATGAGGATACAGTGAAGTTTGACCCTTCGTTCGATCTCTACGGCGGCGGCGGGTTGGTCTCTTCGGTCGAAGACTTGGCGCAGTTTTATCGCCTGCTTTTGCAAGGCAAGGTCTTTCGCAAAGATTCGACTTTGAAGATCATGCTGACGGTTCCGCAGACCAACACCAACGCCGAAGCGCGCAGCTATGCGATGGGACTCTATCGCAAACGCATCGGCGCGGATGTCTGTTGGGGGCACACCGGATTTTGGGGAACGGCGGTCTTTCACTGTCCGGCCAGCGACGTGACGATTGCGCGCCACTGGAATCAAGCAGAGACCGGCGAAGATTTCAACAGCAACAAACTCTTTCAACAACTCGCCGAAAAATTCGCTATGGACAAGTGAGGTTCAGAGTAGCAATCCATGACCGTCAGCCTGCGACTTGTCATTGCCCGTCAGAAAAAATACCCCACAACGAACGGCGTAAGTCTTCGCCAATGATTATGCCTGCTTTGCGGATAGTCGGCAGACGGTTTAAGCAAACAGATCATCAACCGCCATTCGCCAACCGGGCACAGCCGGTTCGGCATGGGCCAACTCACCTCGACGAAAGAGAGCGGGTTGTTCGGGCTGGCGAGCGTCATAGGATTTAATGACTTCTTCGTTGAGCAAATCCACATCCCAAACGACGAGCGTTCCGGCAGCAAAGTAATCGGCGCGTTTATCTGCCATTGCCCGTTCAGCTTCTGCGCCGTAGTCGTTTTCGCTACGAACTTCGACGGCAAAGACGGGAGCGCCTTCATAAAACTTCATTCCCGGATTCGGCCCCACATAAAACGCAGCGTCGGGACTGAAGGATTCACGGTTGGGTAAATGGACGCGAAAGCCTTTGTTATCACTCACCGCGCGACCGCTTTGGGTGCGGCGGGCATACTCGCGCAAGGAGGCGAAGATCTCGTCTCCGGCATAACCTGGGTCTCCCCCCGTTGGCATGATG
>CAYXVU010000089.1:0-22016 GCA_964468725.1 uncultured Clostridia bacterium | reverse complement strand
TGCAGATGCTGCCCGGCCCGGACTTTCCCACCGGCGGTTTCATCTACGGTCGTGAGGGCATTCTGCATGCCTATGAAAAAGGGCGCGGCTCCATCGTGATGCGCGCCCGCGCCGCCATTGATCGAGTCGGCAAATCCGGCGAACGCATGGCCATTGCCGTCACCGAGATTCCCTTTCAAGTCAACAAAGCCAAGCTCATCGAACGCATCGCCGAATTGATTAACGAGAAGCGACTAGAAGGCATTTCGGATTTACGCGACGAGTCCGACCGTGAAGGCATGCGGATTATGATCGAACTCAAACGCGATGCCATCCCCGACATCGTGCTCAATAACCTCTATAAGCTAACGGCCATGCAACAGAGCTTCGGGGTCATCAATCTGGCCATCGTCAACGGGCAACCCAAAGAGTTGCCCCTCATCGAAACGCTCAATATCTTTATCGAACATCGCCGCGACGTGGTGATCCGTCGCACTCGCTATGAGTTAAGAAAAGCCGAAGCCCGCGCCCACATCCTCGAAGGATTAAAGAAAGCTCTCGACAACCTCGATGCCGTCATCAGCCTGATTCGTAAGTCGAAGAGTACGCCGGAAGCCCGCGAAGCTCTGATGTCACGCTTCAAATTCACCGAGATACAAGCCCGCGCCATCCTCGAAATGCAATTGCAGAAATTGACCGGGCTGGAACGCCAAAAGTTGATTGACGAATACAAAGAGATCATTCAACGCATCGCAGAACTTCAGGAGATTCTCAATAACGAATCGGTATTGCGCAACGTCATCGTCAAAGAGTTGCGCGAAGTGCAACACGCTTACGGCGAGAAACGGCGTACCGAAATCATCGAAGCCGGTGCGGAGCTTTCGCTCGAAGACCTGATCGCAGACGAAGACGTTGCCATCACAGTCACGCATTCCGGCTACATCAAGCGCACGCCGGTTTCGATCTATCGCGCGCAACGGCGGGGCGGCACGGGGCGGCGCGGCGCTTCGCTTAAAACCGAAGATGTCGTGGATCATCTGTTCGTCGCTTCGACGCACAGTTACATTATGATCTTTACCAACAACGGACAGGTCTACAAACTGAAAGTCCATGAAATTCCCGATGCTGGGGCGGCAGCGCGCGGTAAAGCCATCGTCAATCTGGTCAATTTGCAAAAGGGCGAAAAGGTCGCAGGCATCGTTCCGGTGCGCGAATTTGTCGAAGGCAAATATGTTGTCTTCATCACCCGCAACGGCACGATCAAGAAGACCGAACTCTCCGAATTTGCCAACATTCGCGCCAACGGCATCATCGCCATGGGGGTGGATGCCAACGACGAATTGATCGCCGCCGAACTCACCGATGGCACCAAGAAGATTTTCCTTGCCACTCACGAAGGCATGGCGATCTGCTTTGAAGAGTCTGACGTGCGCTCGATGGGCAGACCGGCTTATGGCGTCAACGGCATCAAACTCGATGACGGCGACTATGTCATCAGCGTGGCCGCCGTGACCGGCGACGAAGAAATGCTTTCGATCTCGGAAAACGGCTTCGGCAAACGCACGGCGCTGGAAGCCTACCGCTTGCAATCGCGCGCCGGTAAAGGGGTCATCAACATGAAGACCTCCGACCGCAATGGCAAAGTGGTTGCCGTCTTGCCGGTCAATGACGAGAGTCAAGTTCTGATTATCACCAATCAGGGCAAGATGATTCGCGTCGAAGCCAAAGGCATACGCGAGTCCGGGCGTTCAACACAGGGGGTGAAGTTGATTGATACGTCGGACGGCGACATCGTCTCTTCCGCTTCTTTGATCGAACGACAGCAGGATGCAACCGATGAAGGCGAAGAGTAAAACCACCCCGCCGATGAAGAGGTGGATCAGTCAGTTGCCGATTCAGAAAGTCCAATTATCTCTACTGTCATCGGCGGCGCAAATTTGTAGTCTGGCGTTGGCGATGGCGCTCTTCATCCTCAACGCCGCTTGCAGTCACAGCAAGCAGGAGTCGCTGCAACGCGCCGCCCGCGCATGGGATGCGAAAGAGTATCAGGTTGCGGCAGATGAGTATGAACATTTTCTGGCTGCCGAACCTGCGGGCGAAGAGTCACTCAACGCGCGCTTGCGATTGGCGAATATCTATCTTTTGAACCTCAAG
Source organism: uncultured Clostridia bacterium (assembly GCA_964468725.1). Lineage (GTDB taxonomy): Bacteria > Acidobacteriota > Blastocatellia > UBA7656 > UBA7656 > CAYXVU01. The sequence goes on along the minus strand of CAYXVU010000089.1, from coordinate 19,883 downwards.
CGGTACGACTCGGCGCGCGCTCATTATCTGGAATTTCTCAATCAGGATGGAGCGCACGCCGATGCGCCCTTGGTACGCGAGCGGTTGGCCGAATCGCTTGCCGAACTGGGTCGTTCCTATGAAGCGATTGCTGAATATGAACTCTTGCACCCGCACGAAGATCATGAGCGTCGCCGCATTCGTCTGCGAATCGCCGACCTCTACATGGAGCAACGCGACTTCAATCAGGCGCTCACGGAATACGAAAAAGTCATCGAGAAAGCCGACTACGATGATTTGACCGAACTTGCCTATCTGCGCGAAGCAGCCATCTATCATCACGCCCGCCGACAGTATCAACAGGCGTTGCCGATCTATCAGAAGATCGCTGCACAAACGGGCGATGCGAAGACCGTGCAATTGGCGATGTACGGAATCGCCGATTGCTTTGCCGGACTGTACGAGTTCGATGATGCGATCAAGACCTTGCGCACCGTATCGGCTCCGAGCGAACAATCGTATATCGCCAAAAAGATTGCCGATTGGGAAGAGCAAAAACGCGAAGCCGCACAGGCGCGCAGCAAAGTTCAGGAGCGCCCCGTGTCTCAAGGGCCAACGCAATAAGACACGCCATAAGCCTGTGGGTACTGCCTTGCGGTTGATTTTTCTCTGATTGCCAACTTACGACTGGAGGATTCCATTATGCTCTGCGTGCGACGCTGCTCTCTGATGGTCTGTTTATTCATCTTGCTTGCGATCAACGGTATGGCACAAGACATCGCTTCAACCCGCGAAATGAGCGACATCAACTGGATGGAGTTCAAAGAGATTGTGCCGACGAAGGTCAATACGGTCTTATTGCCAACCGGAACACTTGAACCCCATGGCGTCGTCAATAATGGCGCAGACATTACCGCCCCGGTTGCCATCGCCCGAAAGATCGCCCGCGATGTCAACGCCCTGATCGCGCCGGTCATCCCTTACGGCGTCACCGGCAGTATGGACGCCTATCCCGGCGCATTTTCGATCTCCGAAAGCGCTTATCGAGCCTATGTGCGCGATGTACTGGCGGGATTGGCGAAAAACGGTTTCAAAAACATCATCATTATCAATGGGCACGGCGGCCCGCAAACGGCGATTCTCAGCCAACTCGCAACCGAAGTCGGACAAGAGAAACGCATCCGCACCTTGGTCATCAACTGGTGGAGCTATGCTTCAGATGTGACGCTCGCCGTTTTCGGTGAAGATGGCGGACACGCCGGTTGGAACGAGAACGCTTTCATTCAAGCGATTGACCCGAAGCTGGTTCATAAAGAGCGCTATTCGGATGAACTGGCGACCGCCAATCCGGCGGCTGGAACTTACTCGGCCTACCCCTCGCCCTCGTCCATCGGCCTGTACAAAGCCGGGCAAGGGTATGTGAAATTCGATCAAGCCAAAGCCGACGAGTATTTCGCCAAAGTCACACAAAAGGTTGCGGCGCTCATCCTTGAAATCCGCCGCAAATGGGATATGGCTGGCGTTTAGCGATGGAGATGATCCTCTATTGATGGGGACGAGCGGAAGGTAACCCTACTCGGTCGCTGAGTACCCGACTCACGACGGCGGCGCAATCAGTATGATAGAGTGTGCCTATGACCACGGCCCTGATTCATGACCCAGCCTACTTGCAACACGAAACCGGACGCCACCCGGAAAACGCGCGTCGCTTGCAAGCCATTAGCGACGCGCTCGAAGCCGATCTGGTGTTGTGGCATCGGCTCGTTCATCTGTCCCCGCAAGCGGCAGGGGATAAAGACTTGGCGCGCTGTCATAGCCCTGAGTTGATCGAGCACCTGCGCGATTTATGTCAACGCGGGGTGCCCTTTGTTGATCTCGATACGGTGATTTGCCAAAACTCCTTCGCAGTTGCGCAGTTGGCAGCGGGTGCAGCGATGACGGCAGTTGATGCGGTCTTTACGGGCGCAGCAAGCAATGCGTTCGCTTATGTGCGCCCGCCCGGCCATCACGCCACTCCGCTGCGTTCGATGGGCTTCTGTCTCTTCAACAACGTAGCGGTGGGTGCGCGCTATGCGCAAGCGAAGTATGGAGCCGAACGCGTACTCATCATTGATTGGGATGTACATCATGGCAACGGCACGCAGGATGTGTTTTATGATGATGCCAGCGTCTTCTTCTTCTCGATGCATCAATACCCTTTCTATCCGGGAACCGGCGCGACCAGCGAAACCGGCATTGGCAAAGGGGAAGGCACAACCCTCAATATCCCGCTGCCTGAACACACGGCGGCGCGCAGCCAACGCGAAGCCTTCCGCGATGCGCTCCGGTTCATCGAGAGAGAATTCCCTCCCGACTTGATCGTCATTTCGGCGGGCTTCGATTCTCGTCGTGATGACCCGTTAGGCGGCTTGCTACTTGAGGACAGCGATTTTGCCGAGATGACCAAAGAGGTGTTGGAGATGGCTGACCGTCACGCTCACGGGCGGGTGGTCTCGCTGCTTGAAGGCGGCTACAACCTACAGACGCTCGGCGAAACCGTCCGCACCCACCTTGTCGCGCTCTCTTCGTAAGCCCGCCCTCTCGCACACCGCGCTACCGATCCTTTTCATCTAAGCAAGCAGTCACCGCCTCTCGCCATTCATTCGTTAAGCGATGGCGTGTTATACTCTCGGCGCGATGGCCGACTCAGACGATAGCCTGCTGGATAAGACGGAGAAATTTGCGCGTCGCGTTCTCGAACGATTAGGCGCAAAAGGCGATCAAGGCGCGGGCGCAAATCAACCAACGCTCAGTCAGCGAAAGATTGGTGAGATCACCTCCCGCCTTGAACGTACAGTTGACGCCAATCTCCGTGACGATCAACACGGCACTCAGCGAGTCGCTCCGCATCGCTTCGAAGTGCAGCTCACCTATGAAGAATCAACCTCGCTCAGCGCCGATTATTTGAAGGCCGTAGCTGAAGAACTCACCGCCAGCCTTTACGAATATATCAACAACCGGCGATATGAGCTTCGCGGCGCGGTCGAAGTCAAACTTGCAGCGGATCTCTTTGTGCAAGCGACGACGATCAAAGCGCACTTTGCAAACGATGTGGCGCAACCGCAAGCGACCAGACCGGACAGCTCTTCTTGCACCATCACGCTACGCGACGACAGCGGCAGCGTATATCCCATCAAGCTAAAGAGCGGCGAAGGGCCGCAATATCTGGGTCGCGCTGCGGGGGTCGTACTGCGGATTGATGACGCCAGCGTATCGCGGCTGCATTGCTCCATCATCCTGCGAGCCAGCGGTGAGGTCGCCCTAACCGATGTGGGCAGCGCCAACGGCACCTCGCTCAATGGTCGCGGATTGTCCGCCAATACGGCGCACAACCTCGCGGCAGGAGACGTCATCGAAGTCGGGGACATACGGCTGCACGTTGCTGACATCGCATAACGAAGGGGTAAGCCGACCGGCAAAGCGAGAATTGACGAATCAACTTCGCGCCTTTCATCGTATGTGAGCATGCATCTGTAGGGTCGCACTGATAGCTATGCTGATACCTTACACACTCACCATCATCCTCGCCGTCACCGGCCTTCTCCTAATGTCGCTGCTCGGATGGGCAGCCTGGCGACATCGCAATCCGCCGGAAGCCTTGAACGGAGATGATCCCGCAACTTCGAAAGAGTTCGGCCCGCAAGCAACCAACCGCTGGTTGCGCGGCCTGCGCGCTTTCTTCGCCGTTCTGATCGTGACAGTTTTCGGATTTCACTCTTACTGGGTATTCTTTGCCGATTCGAATGACGGCTTTCGTCAAGCCGGACGTTTCGATGCGCGCAATCGTCGGCTTTCGGAGAGCGCCCTCAAAGGGTGGGTCTTTGACCGCAGCGAAAAGCTGGAAAACGCGCTGGTGCGGTACAAGTCGGAGAGGGGTGTGATTACTCGTGACTATCCGCTGGGGGCGGCAGCGGTGCATTTGACTGGTTATTCCGATTTCGTCTTCGGAGCGGGGGGCATGGAACACGCTTACCGCGATCACCTGATGCAGCCCTCCAGCACCTATAACCGGCTGGTATCACCGACGCCTGTGGGCACAGACATTACCGTTTCACTCGATGCCCGATTGCAACAAGAGGCCTTCAATCTGGCAAAAAGCACTGGCAAACCGACCGCTATCGTAGCCTTGCTTTTGCCCAACAATGAAGTGCTGGCGATGGCAACTGCACCGAGTTTCGACCCTCAATCCGTCAATGACGAAGCGACTTGGCGGCGATTGAATGAGAGCGCTGAAAATGCTCAAGAGACCAGTGCTCTGGTCAACCGCGCGCTTGGCACACTAGTTACCGGAGGGGCAGCGTTTTATTATCGCCCCGGCTCGACCTTCAAAATCTTTGTTGCGGGTGCAGCCCTTGACAGCGGGCTAACCGAAGAACGGTTCACCTGTCGCCCAGAAGGTTTCGTTGCGCCTGGCGCATCACGCCCCATCCGCTGTTATGGCGGCGAAGTGCATGGCACAGTCGGGCTTGACGACGCCGTGCGCGAGTCCTGCAATCAGTATTTTGCTCAACTCGGTTTGAAACTCGGACGCGATAAGCTGGCAGAGTATGCCAAACGATTCGGCCTCGTCATTTCGCCCGATGACAACCGCGCACGGGCTGCCAGTTTGTGGCAAATGCTGAGAGGAGACGCCAACGATTTCAACTTCATCTTTGCGCCGCCGATTGCGCGGTTGAATTTGACGGCGTCGGCCAGCGGACACGACATCGCGTTGCAAGCCATCGGGCAAGGCTACAACGATATGACGGTTTTGCAGATGGCGTTGTTGGCATCGGCGGCGGCCAGCGAAGACGGAGCCTTTGTGCCCCCAACTTTTGAAGTCAAGGGCGAACGCAAACCAACCCCCTTCATCTCTGCGGCAGCGGCTTCCCGGTTGCGCGAGCTATTGCGCCGCGTCGTCAAAAATGGAACGGCGGCGAGCGCCTTTGCACGCGGCGCGCGATTCATCAATGCGGCAGGTAAGACCGGCACCGCAGACCGCATCGTCGCGGTCTATGACCGGGAAGGCAATCGCGTCGTCAGCCGCATAGATGAAGATGGCAAAAAGCACTACAAATTTACCGACGTTGTGGATTCGTGGTTTGTCGGCTTTGCGCCCTTCGAGCATCCGAAGATCGCCTTCGCCGTCATTGTCGAAGATGGGGGGCAGGGTGCGCACGCTGCCGCGCCGCTGGCCGCCAAGTTGATCGAACGCGCCGCAGAGATGGGATACATTGATAAGACCGAACTGCTGGCCAATCGGAATCAATAGAATGGAAACCACAACGCAAAAACCAAAGCGCACCAGTCCATCTTTTCATCTGCTGGCGATGCTGCTGATTCTGGCGCTCGCCATTGTCGGCTATGTTGCGGTGATCTGGTCGGGGGACATCAAGGGCTACGATCCGAGCGTGGTCGTTGCCGTGCGTGATTTGCTGCTCTTTGTGCCGCTCATCGCCTTGCTCTTCTGGCTCACGCGCAAACAGAAGTTTCGCGGCGAGTTGATGATTCTCACCGCAGCCGTCTTCCTATTCGCCATCGGCTCGTTGGTGCAATATCGCCTCTTCTCCGACCCCGAATACGGCGCGCGCGGCAGTGAGCGCAGCAAAGCCCGACAGGCAAAGATGCAAACGATTCGCCTGCTCAACATCGAAAGCGGCTACGATGAGCAGAAAAAGAGCTTTCTCTTCGGCGACCCCAAGGCTGTGCCGGAACGACCCGACACCGACGCGCCACCCGCTAATGACTACTCGATCTTCGATATGGTCAAGTCGGTCAACACCTATATCCCGCTGATGGGGATGCTGGCGTTGGCCATCGGGTTTTTAGTCTTCAAAGATGACAAAGCGCTGTTGTGGTTTCAGCGCCACTCGTTGATTATCGGGCTGGCAACCTTGGTGCCCTTCGCCATTATCGTGTTGGCATTTAGCGAAGAGGGCAAGTTTTTAGGCAACACCACGCCTTGGGAAGTGGTGAAGGTTCTCTTCTTGTTGAGCTACGCAGGCATGCTCGCCGATACTTATCATCATCTGCGGCGAACGCGTTGGGGGTTGCCGCCGCTGCGCTATTTTCTGCCATTCGTCGTGATCGCGGCCATGCCGGTCATTCCCTTCTTTGCGCTGTCGGATTTCGGCCAAATGCTGGTCTTCTTCGGCGTCTATCTGATGCTCTATATCATCGCCGTGCGCAGGCAGACGCAGTTAGTTTATGCGCTCGCCTTAGTGGCCATCGTCTTCGGAATCTTCTATGCCACATCGAGCGCGACGACAGGTTTCGGCGTGCCGGGTCGCGTGCACTTCCGCTTCTATCAATGGATCAACACCTGGGAAGCGCCCGCGCCGGATACGTGGTGGTGGAAGCGCGATTTTGACCGCTATGTGAAAGCGAAAAATCTTTCTCTCGAAAATGCTGATGAGAGAAAGATCAGCCAATGGAACAACGAGGCTTGGCATGACAAAGTGCTGCAACAATCGCAGGGGCTATTCGGCATCAACGAAGGGGCGGTGGTTGGCGAAGGATTGGGACTCGGTTTCCCCGAGACAGTGCCCATCTCCGATTCCGACTTTATCTATGCGGCGATAGGCGAAGAGTTGGGGTTGGCAGGCGGATTAGCCCTGCTCATTGCAGTTGCGGTTTTGGTCTTTGCGGGGACGACGGTCAGCATTGGTGCGCCCGATATGTTCACCAAATTATTGGCCGCCGGGTTGACGGCATTCATCGGCTTTCAAGCCCTCGTCAATATCGGCGGCGTTTTGCGTTTGCTGCCGATGACCGGCATCACCCTGCCATTTGTCAGTCACGGCGGCTGGTCGCTAATTACCTCTTTCGGGATGCTGGGTATTTTGCTGGCATTTTCACATCGCAACGCGGTCGCGCAGCCGCTCGTCCAAGCCGAAGCGAGCGTCGTGGTCAAGGTATGACGGCAAGCCGCGAGTGTACGATTTCACTATGAAAGGTTTTCACACCCCTGTGAAATAATTTCCCAGTCGCTAGGGTATAGGTCATTTTGGCGGAACGGCGTTTTTACCCCATTCACTGTCTTCTCAACAGTTAAGCTATGGCAAGAGACTGATGAAGATCGGCACGATGCTTGCTCCATTGCTGAGTACACAAAGAGCATCATTCCCAATTGATGCTCATTAAGATACAACCTGAGGGGCCAAGGGGCACCGGGTAGTTCCGGTGCCTTTTATTTTTCGAAATCAAACAAGACCCCTACATCAATCACGCCACCCAGCGCCCAAGCGACGGAGATTGATCCTGAACGGTATGGTTGACGGTGAGATTAGTGATTTGGCAGATCACCGAAAGGTACTCGGATGCGAGCCTTTGGTGCGAAACTTCACAGTCGGTTCATGCGAAATGATGAGGAAGCGCCGCTCCTTAATGGCATCAACACCGGATGGATTATAAACCAGCCGATACCATTGTTTGCGCAACTCTTCGGAGATCGTCTTGGCAGCCTCGTCGGATTTGGCAATATTGAAGATTGTGCCGCCGGTTCCCACCGTCAGCTTCTCCAGCGCCAACGGCGGTTTTGGTTTGTCGCGCAACAATGCGCCGCGTGTGCGGTCGGGCACTTGTAAGGCGTAGAGGATGATGTTTTCGCGTTGCAGAGCCGCCAGCGCATCGTCGAATTTCGTTTTGCTCTCGCTATCATAGCCATCGCTAATCAGCAGGATGGCAAGTTTTTCATAGCCCGTCTTTGCCGTAGCCGAGAGCGCATCGGAGACGGCAATGAGTGCGTCAAAAAGGTTGGGGAAACCTTTACGGACTACCTTCGCAGGGGTGGTTTGCAATTTCTGAAGATCAGGGGTGAGGTCTTCGATGATCTCTGCTGTTTCGTTATACCCGACAACCATCATTTGATCGTCCTCGTACAACTCGTTGATGAGCGCGAGAACGGTCTTTTGCAATAGCCCTAATTCGACTCGCAAGCTTTGGCTGCTGTCAATCATCAGCACCAACCGCGAGCCGGTATCAATGCGCGAAAAGGTCGTAATCTCTTGTTGCGCGCCGGTGTCATAGAGATCGAGCATCTCTTTGGTCGCAATGACGCCTTCGGGGGCATTGACGATAACGTTGAGCGTCATCGTGCGCCGTCCGGCGTTCGAGCTTTTACCGGATTGAGCGAAGACCCAGCCGGATAGCACGAAACAGAGAGACAATCCACTTGCAAAGAGAGCGCGCGCCCAGCGTCTGGAAAAGGCTACTAACAGCATGTTGACAACCCCATCTTGATTGCATTCAGCGAGTGACAGGCACGGGATTCGCCGCACAGGAATTATTCCAGAAAGCCAGCGGGTTGCAAAGTTCAACCTTGTCTCGTCGCATCCGTATCGTTCAGTTTTTTGGGAGCTTCTTTTCAGAGCCGCCGTCCGGCTCTGGCGTAGCAACCGGCGATGGCGGATGCACCATAGTATCGAGCAGGCGCTCTAGTACCGCCATCGGGTTTTGACAACGACCCGTATGAACCGGCGAGAATTGAATAATCGTGCTGCGCGGCGCAACCAACCAATGAAAGCGCTCCCGTTTCGAAAGCTGCCCGATGCGCCCGGCTGCCGCCCCCCCGGCACAGATTGCCGGAATCGTCGCCAGATGCGCGAGGATAGGTTCCATATCCAACGTTGCATCCAAGGCTTGCAACCGATGTTCATCAAGCTCAATGCGCGCTTCGAGAAAGTCATGTGCTGGACAGGAAACGATCACCCCGACATTGACGAACTCTTGGCGTTCGACTTTCGGAACGACGCGAATGATAGCGTAATCATAGGTCGAGTGATCGCGCACGAATCGCCTCCTCTAAAAATTCGCGCGGCGGCGCGAGCCGGTTCAGCAGATACTCGCAATAGGCATCCCGGTGTTGACTTGCCGTATTGAAAGGCGAATCCATCACCAACCATTCATCGGGTATCTGCTTCACGATGGCTTCGATGATCTCCGGCGTAAGCCCGGCACTCAATTGCGAATCGGCTTCGCGTAGCGACGAGGCTAGCCGCAACAATACGTGGTCTTTGATGAGCGGAAATGCAGCGCGGCTGCGCCCGCGATAATCGTCCCACGCATGGTGAAAGTAGAATGACGAACCGTGATCAATCAGCCACAGCCGCTTATGCCACATCAGCATATTGGTATTGCGAGGTGTGCGGTCAACGTTGGTGACATAGGCATCGAACCAGACAATGGCCGAAGCCAGATCGCTGGCTGGTTGTTCGGCAAGCGGGTCGAAGGTGACCGAACCCGGCAAATAATCGAGCGCCAGATTGAGTCCGTCGCTGGCACGGATGAGGTCTTGAATCTCCGGGTCGGGTTCCGTTCGCGCTAGCTCGGCATCCAATTCGACAAAGACGAGCTCCGGCACCCGCAAACCGAGGGTGCGCGCCAACTCCCCGGCGAGGAGTTCCGAAATTAGGGCTTTGGCTCCCTGCCCCGCGCCGCGAAATTTGAGGACATACATTCCCTCATCATCGGCTTCGATGATGGCCGGAAGCGAACCGCCTTCGCGCAGCGGCGTGACATAGCGTGTGGCCTGTACCCTTCGCAAATTCATGGCTTGATACACTCTCTCAAAATCTCTCTCCCGATGACGATCATCGCCTGGCCGACTCGATTGTAACGAAGCGGCAACATCATACGCTGGCGTTTCTATGCGAGCAAGAAATGGCATTCTTCAAATTCAAAACGGCACGCAAAGGTCGCTCGCCGCGCGTTTTGCCTTTTCTCGGAGGCGTTGATATTCTTGCACAACGATTATGGAAACGCTGACGGTTACTGCGAATCGGGAACACTTCGAAAGATTGGTTGTAGACTTGCAGACGCTTGCCGCTCGACTGCGCGAAGGCGGGGGGGCGGAGCGCATTGCCAAAGAGCATAAACGCGGCAAGCTGACGGCGCGCGAGCGCATCGCGCGGCTACTTGACCCGGATGGCGATTTTCTCGAAGTCGGTTTGCTGATCGCCTTTGACCGCTACGATGGACAAGCGCCCGCTGCTGGGGTGGTCACAGGCATTGGCCGCATCGCAGGGCGTGAGGTCATCGTCGTCGCCAATGACGCAACCGTAAAAGCCGGGTCATGGTGGCCGGAGACGGTGAAAAAAATTCTCCGCGCGCAGGAGATCGCCATGCGCTCGCGCGCTCCGATCATCTACCTCGTCGATTCCGCTGGGGTGAATCTTCCCTATCAAGGCGATGTCTTTCCCGGGCAGTATGGCGGCGGCAGAATCTTTTTCTATAACTCGGTGATGCGTCGCTATCTGAAAGTCCCGCAACTGGCCGCAGTCATGGGGCAATGCGTCGCCGGTGGGGCATACTTACCGGCGCTCTCCGATTCCATCATCATGGTCGAAGGCAATTCGTTTATGGGGTTGGGCGGGCCGAATCTGGTCAAAGGCGCGACCGGTCAAGTCGTTGACAGCGAAACGCTCGGCGGCGCGCTCACCCACAACGAAATTTCCGGCGTCGCCCATTACCATACGAAGACCGACGAAGAGTGTCTTGCCAAACTCCGCGAGTTGGTCACCGAGTTGCCGTTACCGCCCGCGCCGCGCATCGCCATCAAAACGGCACAAGAAGCCAAACGTCCAGCGACCGACATTTATGACATCATTCCCGACGATCATCGGCGGCCTTATGACATGCGCGCCATCTTTGATTGCTTGTTCGATGGCGGCGAGTTCGATGAATTTCAAGCCGATTATGCAAAGGAAGTAATCACCGGCACGGCGCGAATCGCGGGCATTCCGGTGGGCGTGATTGCCAACAATCGCGGTCTGATTCGCAACCCGGCGGGCAAGCCGCCAACCTTTGGCGGCATCTTCTATACGGCGTCGGCAGAAAAGACCGCTTACTTTATTGAAAATTGCAATCGTCACGACACGCCGCTGCTCTTCCTTCAAGACGTTTCCGGCTTTATGGTCGGCACAGAGGCCGAGCATAGCGGCATCATTCGCGCCGGTGCGCGCTTTGTCGAAGCGATGGCAACGGCAACGGTGCCGAAGATCGTCTTGACCATCAATCACGCTTCAGGCGCAGGTTACTACGCGATGGCAGGACAGGGGTTCGATCCCGATTTCATCTTCAGTTGGCCGACTGGACGAATGGGAGTGATGGAAGGCGAATCGGCGGTGATGGCGCTCTTCAGCGGCGAGTTGGAAAAGCTCAAGCAGCAAGGTAAGCAACCCGATGAGAAGATGCGCGCCGCAATGGACAAAGTTCGGGCGACCTATGAAAAAGAGCTCGATGCGAAATACGCGGCGGCGCGCGGCCACCTGGATGCTGTCATTACGCCGGAAGAAACGCGCAGCAGCATCGCCTTAGCTCTCAGCACCACACTCAATCATGCGGGGCCGCGACTCGGCATCCCGGTTATGCCGCAGTATGTGCCGCTCACAGACGAGCGCACATAGCACAACGATTCAGTGGCAATAAAATGAGCGAGAAGATCGGAAGCGAAGTGAAGGGAGGAAGGAATTCAGGGAATTCGAGGAATTCAGGGAATTCAGAATAAATAAGGAAGCGGCGCAGCCGCATCATTCCCCCTGCTGAATTCTTGAATGCTGAATTCTTGGATTCCTCTGCTGAAAGGATGAAGGGGTGATACTGAGAAAACGCGGGCGGCGACCTTCTCATCTGCTTGCCACGAGCAAGAACTAGCCCCTGCAACCTTCAATCTTCAACCTTCAACTTGTAACCGAAAACCTTCGTCCTTCTATCTTTTCTGATGCCTGACACCTTCTAATCAAGGAGAATTCCCGATGAGATATCGAATGCCCGTGACGAAATTGAAATCGCTGGTGATGCTCGCCTGCACCTTGTCGGCGGCGTTGTTGATCGCAGCGTGCGCAGCCAAAGAAGAACCTGGTGCGGGGTTCAAACCCGAAATTCTTCCTCTCCCCGCCTACCTGACGACCTACGAGGCAATGGCCATTCCAGCCGATAATCCGATGACCCCTGAAAAGGTGGCGCTCGGTCGGCAACTCTTTTTCGATAAGCGCCTCAGCGTTGATAACTCGCGGTCGTGTTATTCGTGCCACGTCTGCGAAAAGGGGCTGACCGATGGGCTGCCGCTGGCCATCGGCGCATTGGAAAAGAAACTGACACGCAGCAGCCCGACGCTGTGGAATATCGGGTATCACAAAGAGTTTTATTGGGACGGGCGCAGCGGTTCGCTGGAAAAACAAGCTGCGGCAGCTTGGCAGGGCGGCAATATGGGAGCGAAAGATCACGAAGATGAAGTCATTGCCCGCATCAATGCGCTAGCGGGCTATCGCGCGCAATTTCAAAAGGTCTTCAATAGCGACGCCAACGTCGAAAACATCATGAAGGCCATTAGCGCCTACGAACGCACCATCATTTCCGGCAGCACCGCGTATGACCGTTTTCAAGCGGGCGAGCAAACCGCTATGGATGATGCCGCCAAACGCGGGCTCGAAGTCTTCAAGAAGGCCAAGTGCGATAACTGCCACGCCGGGGTGCTGTTCACCGATCAGCAGTATCACAACGTCGGCGTTGGCATGGATGCGCCCCCTGACAAAGTGGACAAAGGCCGGTTCAACGCCCTCAGAGATTTGAAAGAAGATGACCCGCAACGAGTGCAGTGGACGGGCGCTTTCAAAACTCCGACATTGCGCGATGTCGCTAAATCCGCGCCCTATTTTCATGATGGCAGCAAGGCTACCCTTGAAGAGGCAGTTGACTTCATGCTCGGAGGCGGACTGGACAATCCCCACCTCGATAAAAAGAATCTGCAAAAGCAGAGCATCACGCCTGCGGAGAAGGCCGATCTGATCGCCTTCCTCAAAGCGTTGAATGTGGATTGCACCTTGAAAGAACCGCCGTTGCCGCAGAAGTAATCGGCATCAGTAGGGTGTTGATTGAGAGGGGGTCACTGACTGCCTCTCGGTAAAAAGGTGAGAGGCGGCCAACCCAAGCCGCCTCTCTTGTTTTTTGAACGCTTCCGCCGATCAGCGGCGATTGTCGTAAACGAAGCTGCGAATCATCGCCGAAAAGGACGATTCGTATTGCCGGAAATCCTGTTCCGGCGCGATGAACAAAAGCGCCAGCAACCCTTGATCGGTCTGCCGCGCAATTACCCAGATGCGCTCCGTTTCGCCAGCCGAGTTGCGATTGACTAAGTACGTCGCCACCGCCCGCTCGTTGTTGAGCCTGCCGAAGTAACGCTGATTGCGCTCTTCGCGCAGATTCTGATTGCCTTGTTGATAATCGCGCACTAATAGATCGAGCGCCTCATCAAGCGAGCGCAGGTTGCGGTATTTGGCATCCGTGTTGATTGAGATGATCGCGCCGTGCGTCGTTTCGGCGTTGCTCACCGCCCATTCCGGCGCTAAGGTCACGCCGTCGTTGCCTTCGAAACTGCGCCAGTTGGCCGGATAGTCGAGGCGAAAGAGATTATCGCGCGATTGATACCGCGTCACGCTTCGTGAAGGGGGCTCGCCTCTTCTATAGGTGCTGCCGCCGGTGCTTCCTCCTGAACCGCCGCCAGTTCTGCCGCCCCCCGTATTCGGATTCGGGCCGCGACGATTGGCAATCTCTTCCATCGAACGAGCGCGCGGCATATCGCGTAGGACAGCGAGTGTGCGCACAAAGTCTCCCGACTCCCGAATGGGATTTTGCACGCGCAGAGAGGCGGCCTCTCGGTTGATCGCTTCATAGCGATTGCCGGGGTTCGGGTGGCTGCTCATCCATTCCGGGCCGCTCTTGCCGCCGCTCGCGCGCTCCAACGTTTGAAAAACGTTGGCCAACTCGCGCGGGTCATACCCGGCGCGCGCCATCATCTGTGCGCCGAGCGTGTCGGCTTGGCGTTCGTATTCGCGGCTGTACTTCAAAAAGTAGGCTCCAAATCCGATCTGACTGGCCGCCGCCACCGCGCCGCCCGCTGCGCCGCCGAGAATCGCGCCTAACACCTGTCCGATGGTCGCGCCGACCGCAGCCTTCTGCCCTTTGGCCACCTGTGCCGTGCCGTGACGCAAAGCAACGTGACTGAATTCGTGCGCCATCACGCCGATCAATTCGCCTTCGGTTTTCGAAGCTTCGATCATGCCGCGATTGACATAAGTGAAACCGCCGGGCAGCGCGAAGGCATTGAGGTCACGAACATCAACCACTTTAGTCGAGTATTGAAACTGCCGATACTGAAATTCGGGCGGAATCGCTGCTTCCAACCGGCGACCGAGACTGGCGACATACCCCTGCACTTCCCGATTGTTGAGCACCGGCAACTCTTTTTCGACTTCCGCCGCCGCCTCGCGCCCGAGTTGCACATCCTCTTCCGGCTTATACGGATTCTTCGGCGGGACGACTTTGGTTTGCGCGATGGCCAGTAATGGCCAAACCAGCATGCACAGAATCAAAAGAAGACTTACCTGCGCGTTGCGTCTCTCTCTTTTCATCTCATCCTCCAATTATTCCCCACAAGTTTATCAAGTTGTGAAGCAAGACCTGATTCGGATACCAAAATTAGGATTCACAGGCTCAGGCTTTGAGTTTACCACCAGAGTTGTGAAAGGTTGAAGGTAGGGGAGTGGAGGAGAACAGACCTTCAATCTTCTTTTACTCTTCGGCCATCTTCACCAGGGTCATCGAATCGCCCGCGCGCAATTGCATCACGGCGTCCATGCCGTCGGTGACGCGACCGAAGACAGCGTATTGCAAGTCAAGAAACGGGGCTGCGCCAAGCGTGATGTAAAACTGGCTCGATGCGCTATCGGGATTGCTCGATCTGGCCATAGCCACAGCACCTGCCAGGCCGTGTTTGAGTTGTGGCGAGACTTCCAATTTGATGCGCCGTTCGCGTCCGGTTTGCGGGTCGGTGAAGCCGCCCGTGCCGATGCCATCGGGGCAGCCGCCTTGAATTACGAAGCCCGGTTCGTAGCGATGAAAGGTCAGCCCGTTGTAATAGCTGCGTTCTACGAGATCAATAAAATTGCCTGCCGTGATAGGGGCGAGGTCTTCATACAATTCAATGGTGATATTGCCTTTGGTGGTCTCTAAAATTGCTTTGCGGTTTGCCATTGCCTGCTCCTTTCGATTGATAACGACGCAGAGACTCTAGCATTGCCGGGAGTACGGAACAAGCGATGCTCCGAAAACCGGGATGCGCTTTTCGAGGGCAACCGGGTACAATCCATAGCGCCACTGCCAAATGAGCCAGAGTCGGCAAAGCACAATAGGAGAGCCTATGGCCGCTTACGTTATCTTGTGGAACTTCACCGAGCAAGGTCTGAAGAGTATCAAGCACACGACCGAACGCGCAGGCGTCTTCAAAGCGCAAGCCGAAGCCCATGGCATTACGATCAAAGAGTATGTCTGGACGACCGGAGAATACGATGGGGTGATCTTTCTCGATGCACCCGATGATGAAGCGGTCATGCGATTGGTCTTTTTGATTAGCTCGTTCGGCACGTTGAGAGCGAAAATCCTGCGCGCCTTTTCGGGTGAAGAGATTGCCCGAGTGGTGGAATAACCTGACGGTCACAACCTCAAATTGGCGTCAGGAAAGAGGACAATAACGACAGATAGGCAAAGCCGCCGATGCTGGCACTTCGTCTCTCTTTTCATCCTGTAGAGCGCGCCAATGATTGTCATTCCGGCACGCTTTCTTATACCTTATAGGGGTCTTCGTTTCCGGCAACCTGATGAGCGGGTTGTGGCTACTTGCGTCAGATCGGTAGGGGATCAGGCATAACCTGCCCAATATATTGAGAGCCAGACCGTGATGAGATTTCGTCCCCGCATCTTCCTGTTGATGGTCTGCACAGGGGTTTGGTTGATGGGCGAGTTGGCGTTTGCCAACTCGCCCGATTATCGCTTCGACACCTGGACATCAGACAACGGGCTACCGCAAAACTCCATCTACTCGATTCTGCAAACCTCAGAGGGCTACCTGTGGATAACAACCCTCGACGGACTGGTGCGATACGATGGCGTTCGCTTCCGGGTATTCAACAAGATCAATTCCACAGGCATCAGGAGCAATCGCTTTACCAAGCTATTCGAAGATCGGGAAAAGAATCTCTGGATTTGCACCGAAGACGGCGGATTGACTCGATATCACAATGGAAAGTTCACGACCTACACAACCGAAGACGGCCTGCCTGACAATTGGACATTTGCGGTTCGTCAGACCGATACGGGAGACTTGCTGGTTCGCTCAAACAACGGGCTTTCCCGATTCGATGACGGACGCTTCATCGTCATCACGACAAACACGAACTCCTTCGATTCAGTGCTGGGTTACGCGGGACGATCCGGCACGATATGGTATCGGTTCGAAACCCGATTGCGACAGGTGACAGACGGCGGGATTACCGAATTCACAATTCCTGATTTCAGCGCAGACGATCAAGACCGTCCGCAACTCTATGAAGACCGGCAGGGCAAGCTCTGGATCGGCACCCTGCGCGACGGGTTGTATCTGCTTGAAAGCGGCAGGCTGACCCGTTTCACAACGAAAGATGGCTTACCGCCCTTCATGATCACATCGTTTTGCGAAGACCGTACCGGAGCTCTTTGGTTGGGCACACCCGGTGGCGGGCTGGTGAAATATCAGAACGGTCGCTTCACGACCTTCACGACTGCCGACGGGCTCCCCTCAAATCGAATCACGGCGATTTACGAAGATCGGGAAGGGACGATATGGGTAGGCACCAACGGCAATGGGATGTTCCGCATCAACAAGCAGGTCATCAAAGCGTACCTTCCGGCAACTACGCCGGGAGGCAAAAGTCTATATCCGATGATCGAAGATCGGGCAGGAAATTTATGGACGGGCGGCGACGGCCTCTTCCGATTCAAGGACGGCGTTTTCTCTGTCATACCGCTCCCCCCGCCAGCGGATCAACAATCCGCTGGCGGCCATTTCTACAATATTATGGGGCTGTACGAAGACCATGATGGCCATATCTGGATTGGCACGCCGGATGAAGTCTTCTTATATAAAGATGGCAAGGTCATGGAGGAAACGGCTCTGCTTGACGGCGGTGACGATTGGGCGGACATCAACGTCATCCATCGTGACCGCCAGGGAACTCTCTGGTTCGGCACGCGAATGGGGTTGTTCGAGAATCGAGAGGGAAAGAGCCTGCGATATCGAAAAGAACAGGGACTCCCTGATGACGAGATACACGCGCTGATTGAAGACCGAGAGGGCGCTATCTGGATTGGCACTTACGGCGGGGTGGTTCGTTATCAAAACGGCAGGTTCACTCCGTACACGGAAAGCGACGGGCTATCGAGCAATCGGGTTCGCTCGCTTTATGAAGACCGCGACGGCGCCATCTGGATTGGCACGTACGATGGTGGCTTGAATCGCTTCAAGGACGGGCGAATTACGCGCTACACAACCAATGACGGGTTGTTCAGCAACGGGGTTTTTCAAATCCTCGAAGACGATGCGGGCAATTTATGGATGAGCAGCAATCAGGGCATCTATTGCGTTCGCCGTCAGCAACTCAATCGCTTCGCTGACGGACAGCTTACCCGACTGACTTCGATCTCTTATGGCATTAAAGAGGGAATGCTAAATTCCGAGTGCAACGGAGGTCGGCAGCCCGCTGGCTTTCGCGGGCGCGACGGGCGTTTGTGGTTTCCAACGATAAGCGGAGTCGTCGTAATCGAGCCGAAAGACATTTCCTTCAATCCGTTGCCCCCTCCTGTGTTGATCGATTCAGCTCTCATCAATCGAAAAGAGATCGCCTTTACTAATGGAGTGGATATCCCCGCAGGCCAGCAAAACCTTGAGATTCAATACACGGCCTTGAGCTTCATCAGACCCGAATCCTTGAGTTTTCGCTACAAGATTGAAGGGCTGGATGCAGACTGGGTCGAAGTCGGTAACCGCCGTGCCGCCTTCTATTCCTATATTCCTGCCGGAGATTATACTTTTCGGGTGATCGCCGCCAACGCCGATGGCGTGTGGAACGAAGCAGGCGCGACGATAAAGATTCGGGCGGTGCCGCCTTTTTATCAAACCTGGTGGTTTCAGGGTCTGGTCGTCTTGGCGGCGTTCGGAATCGTTGCGATTTTCTATCGCCTTCGCATTGCCAGGCTGAAGCAAGCGCAGGTAGCGCAACAAGCATTCTCGCGCCGCTTGGTCTCTTCTCAAGAGATGGAGCGCAAACGTATCGCCTCGGAGTTGCACGACGGCCTCGGCCAGAACTTGCTGGTCATCAAGAACCGAGCCTTGATCGGCGCGGGTTTGTCGGATTCGAATAGCAAAGCCGCTCAGCAGTTCAAGGAGATTGACTCGATTGTTTCTGACGCCATTGCCGAAGCCAAACAGATTGCCTACAATCTGCGACCGCTACACCTCGACAGATTCGGCCTCAAAAGCGCCCTCGAAGATATGATTGAAAAGGTTGCTGCCTCCTCCGGCATTCAATTCTCGGCTCGCATCGTTCCGCTCGAAGGGCTGTTTTCCAAAGAGTACGAGATCAACCTCTATCGCATCATTCAGGAGAGCATCAACAACATCGTCAAGCATTCTTACGCCAGCGAGGCGCTCATCATCATAGACCGCACCGGAGAGACGCTGACCATAACGATCAAGGATGATGGCAAAGGGTTCGATGATAACCCGGAGACTTCGATCTTTACTCGTCGGGCAGGACTTGGGATTGCCAGCATTGGCGAGCGGGTTCGACTGCTGGGAGCCGCGCTCACCATTGATTCGTCTCCTGAAAGGGGCACGACACTGAAAATCACCATGCCCGTGAAAGGAACTGGCGATGGAACGCCCTGATATCAAAATCTTGATTGCCGACGACCACCCGATCTTTCGTAACGGATTGCGCCAGATCATCGAAGCCGCTCCCAACTTGAAGGTTATCGAAGAGGCAGCCGACGGGGATTCGGCGCTTGAGTTGATTCGTCAGCTACAACTCGATGTTGCCGTGCTCGATGTCGAGATGCCCGGCAAAGATGGCCTTGAGGTAGTGAGGGCTTTGCGGGATCGGGGAATGAGGGTCAAAGTAATCCTCCTCACAATGTATGACGATGAGCAATTTTTCAACGGGGCATTGGATTTAGGCGTGATGGGATATGTCCTCAAAAACAGCGCTGTCACCGACATCGTCAGCTGCATCAAGGCGGTCGTTGAGGGCAAAAACTATATCTCCCCCACTCTATCGAATTATCTAATCAACCGAGGCCGCCGCGATGAATCTTCCGGCGGACAATCAGCTCTGACGAAGTTGACGGAAACTGAGCGGCGAATCCTCAGAATGATTGCCGAATATAAGACCAGCAAAGAGATCGCCGCCGAATTATTCATCAGCCCTCGCACGGTCGAGCATCACCGCGAGAACATGAGTGAAAAACTGGATATAAAAGGGCGCAACGCCCTGTTGAAATTTGCGATTGAGAACCTCAATGAATTATAGAGGTCAGGGGCGATGGGCAACTAAGCGAGGACATCAAGCGGTTGAGCATTCGACGACGGAACCGGCAAGGCATCATCGTTGGCTGGCAAACCGATTTGGTTCTGATTGAGGAAAGCCCTGCACATCCTCGCACATCCTCTACTAATACGGAATTGCAAAACAAGATGAGAGATCTTCGTTGAGCGGCGGTCTCTGACCGCCGTGCTCGTACGCAAGGTCGGCGGTCAGAGACCGCCGCTCAACCCTCTCAGGTTGATTTGCAACCCGGTATAACTCACCGCCAGCCCTCTCGTCACCCTTACGAAATACCCCATCACCTTCTCTCTGTAGAAGACCACTATAGACAGGCCGCTCCTCCGGAGCTTGCGGATAGGTAGTTCTACCTAGAAAAAAGGGGGTTCTACCCTGTGAAATAAGGCAGAATTCCCCATTCTATTTATTTCCTCTTCACAGCATAATCGGGCTGTGCTTCAGAACAATAGGATGTGA
>CAYXVU010000088.1:13277-22286 GCA_964468725.1 uncultured Clostridia bacterium | reverse complement strand
TTGGGATTCGAGATTCAGTCGGTTAGAGGCGACATATCAATGGGAAAGGCGAAGGCCGACTACTAATTTGGATTCATTTGAGACACTTTCAGTTTGGGTTGATTCTGTCGTATGTTCAGCCAAATTGAGAGTGAATCAAGTTGGTTTCAGACACAGGGTCGGCCTGTAACTTTTTGGGGGAATGGTTATGACCAGTTTAAGCTATTCGGATGCATTTCACCTTCTCAGTCGCGCAGGCTTCGGCGGCACTCCGCAAGAAATAGAAGAGCTAGCAGCACGGGGGCGAGAAGGCGCTGTAGATTTTCTGATCAATTACGAGAGCATTGACAATCAAGCTGTCGAAGATTTCATCGGCAGCCGAATTGATATCAGTTCGCCAACTGCGGGTGAAGCGGTATTCATCGAAGGCCAGCCCATTGTTATACACGCAGCCGAAATGCCGCGCTGGTGGCTGGCACGCATGATCTTGACCAAGCGACCCCTCGAAGAGAAGCTGACCCTGTTTTGGCACAACCATTTCGCCACTTCAATGGATAAGGTTTTGGGGCGCGAAATGTTGTTGCAGAACCGCACGCTACGCCAATTTGCATTGGCGCGCTTTGACGATTTGGTCAGCGCCATTGCCAAAGACCCGGCTATGCTGCTTTGGCTCGACGGCGTGCTCAACGAAAAAGGTAGTCCGAACGAAAATTTCGCTCGCGAATTGCAAGAGTTATTTACGATGGGCTCTCATGATGTTGTCACCGGAGAAGCAAATTACACGGAAGATGACGTCAAAGAAATCGCCCGCGCATTTACCGGCTGGTCATACAAAACCAAAGTTAAGAAGGGTTTGGTTGTCCTCAAATTCTTCATCAAAGCCAATCTGCACGACAATGGACTGAAAACCATTTATGGCCGAACGGCTAATTTCGGCGGCCAGGATGTGATTGATACGATCTGCCTGCGCCGCGCAACGGCTCGCTACTTGGTCAAGGAGATTTTCGCTTTCTTCGTCTTCCCCCTGTCCGATAGCGCCGAAGATAAAGCCATCATCGAGCCACTCGCCGATGTTTATATAAGCAGCAATCACTCATTAAAAACCCTCTTTCGGGAAATCTTTATCTCCGACATCTTTTACACGGATCGAGCTAAAGGAGGGCAGATTAAAAGCCCAAGCGAGTTGATCGCTAGCTCTTTCCGTTTGCTTGGGGCGAACTATCAGCCCCGCTCAACGACCGACATTAAACGTCAGGGAGATTTTAATTTTTTGATCCGTTCCCGTCATATGGGGCAGTACCTATTTCACCCGCCGGATGTAAATGGCTGGACGCTCGGAGAGGGTTGGCTCAATTCAACAGCGATGATCGAACGGTACAACTTCGCTAACTATCTGCTCGCCAGTCGTGATGATTCGCTCGGATTCACAAATGAATTGCTCGAACGCCATACCCGACCATCGGCGCAAGAAACGGTTGAAAATTTTCTCAAGATAATGGGAATGCACGAGATAAGCACAGAGGTTGTGCAGCCATTGGCGAACTATCTGGAGACTGATGCCGAAGGCAACCCCGAACCCTTCGAAGTCAATTCCGACACAATCGATCAGAAAGTTCGCGGCTTAGTCCATCTGCTGATGTGCCTGCCGGAGTTTCATTTGAACTAAGGAGTCCGACCATGCCAGTCACTCGAAGAGACTTTATCAAACAATCAGCGGGGACGCTCAGCGTCAGTTTGATGCTCCCGCATTTGTTGACCTCGCGCACTTACGGGCAGAGCCGGAATCGCCGCGTGCTGGTCGTCATCGAACTGCTTGGCGGCAATGACGGGTTTAACACAGTCATCCCCTTCACCGATTCGCAGTACCGCGCCCTTCGCCCGACGTTAGGGTTCAAAGAGAAAGAGTTGAAAGACGATCAAGGCCAGTCAACGATAATCTCAGATCGTCTCGCCATGCACCCGCGAATGAACGCTCTTCAACAGCTATTCACCAACGGGAGAGTCGCCATTGTGCAAGGTGTCGGATATCCGAATCCTAATGGCTCGCACTTCCTCTCGCAAGACATTTGGCATTCGGCCAATCCCGATGGCGGGCTTGGAGAAGGTTGGCTGGCAAAATACGCTAGCAAAGCGTTGAGAGGCGAATCTGAACTCAGCACCGTTTCAATCCTCAATGGGCGGTTACCAAAATCACTGTTAGCAAAATCTGTTGCCGCCCCTAATATCAGCAGTTTCGATACCTTTGCTGTACAAACTGATGCGAAATTCCCCCTCAACCGTTCACGCCACCTAGAAGCCTTTCTCAATCAATATACCCGCACGTTCCCCAACGGCAGTTATGCTCAGGCCATCGCGCGGGTCGGCAATGGGGTGCTAAGCACCGCCTCGCGCGTGACAGCGATTCCCGCATCCTATCAGTCAACCATCCAATACCCTACGAACAATCGCTTGGCCACCGCATTGAAAATGATGGCACAGATGATTTTCGCCATTCCAGAAACTATGGTGCTTTATGTTCAATGGGGATTTTTCGACCACCATGCGCGGCAAATCAGCGTTGCCAATGACAAACTGAGCGGTGAGCACGCTTCGTTATTGCGACAATTTTCCGAAGCCGTAAAAGCCTTTTACGATGACCTAACCGAACACGGGGTGGCCGACAATGTGCTGATCTTTCAATGGTCAGAGTTTGGCCGACGCCCCAATGAAAATCGTTCACTCGGCACCGATCATGGTACGGCATCATCCCTATTTTTGATTGGCAATCCAGTCAAGAGCGGTATCTATGGCGAACATCCGGCCTTCAGCAATCTCGATGCAGCAGGCAATGTGAAGCTCAAAGTAGACTTTCGCTCACTCTATGCTGAGCTCCTCGATGGCTGGTTCCAGTTCGATCATCAAGAAGTGTTAGGAGCACGCTTCGATAAGCTTGGTTTTTTGCCCTAATCATCTGCAGAGAACGTTGTACTCCTCTGAACCTCATAGGGGTTTCGGAGATCGAAAAACGAGAGATAAAGGGGATCGGTTGGTCAGTGAAATATCGGTACTTTTCAAGCGGTGAGACCATAACAAGTGCCCTTCCCATGGCTGTCAACCGATGTTCCTTCACCGCGCTGATGGTTTCTCTAACTTCCCTTGAGCAGCCTTATACAGACATATGCGGAATCAATTCAGCCGCCTGTATTAGGAGTAAAACTGAATCATCAGCCACATCAAAACCACATGTGTCATCCAAATGGTCAACGCATACGGTAACTGAAATTTGATAACTCCATATTGATCTTTCATATTGAGCAGGGCAGTAGGAACGATATTGAAATTCGCAGCCATCGGCGTCATCAGCGTGCCGCTCGAACCGGCGGTCAAAGTCAAAATGCCGACCATTGCTGGATCAACCCCGAAAGGTTGGATAATCAACGGTGCAAGCACGCCCGTTGCAATGACCGGAAATGCCGCAAACGAATTGCCCATCACGATGGTAAACATCGCCATGCCCATACAGTTGGCCAATACCAAGAGAAACAGGTTTCCATCCGGTATAACAGACTGAATTCCAGCGGCGATCAAATCTCCCACCTTAGCCGATGTAAAGATCACACCCAATGAAGCAAGGAGTTGCGGCAAGATGCTTACCGTTCCCATTGCATCATTGATGCGACGGCCTTCGTTCATCATCTCGCGCACGCGACCCCGCGTAATCATAAGAGCCGCAGCCATCGCCATCACTCCGCCGACGCCAAGCCCGATTAATGCGCTGCGACTGACATCGAAACCGAAGCGAGGAAAAGCGCGGGCAAAGGCGGCAAAGGCGAAGACGGTAATCGGAATCATCAGAACCGGCAGGAAGAGTCTATTTTTCAATCGGTCTGCTTGGACGCCTTGCTCTTCTTTTGTCGCCTCTTTGAATAATCCGGGCTTGACGCCTCCGATGCCATCACACAGAACCATCAACAGAACCAGGCATCCGGTCACCCAGTGCGGCAACAGGCTACCGGCCATAAAAATCAGGCTCAGAATCAGCCAAAAGATAGAAGAAGTGGCTCGACGCTGGTTTTCACGATCTCGATATGTCAGGGCAGCAAAGATCAGCAAAACGATGCCCGTTGGAATATAAACCGCATCAAGTGAAGTCAGCTTATCGGTCAGGGAGGTAAGCAGATTTGTGATATCCATACTTATTCCGCCCTCTCCTTTCTGAGAAAGAGACGATCAAACAGAAGGAATTGCCCAATACCGAGAAGCACGGAGATCGTCGCGATAGGAATTGCGAAAAATACAATTCGAAAGACATCCACTTCATAGCCGATGCCTTTCAACACCCCCGCAACCAACAGAATGCCGGACTGCACGGGGGAGAGATTTTGCCCGTAAAAGTTGCCGTAATTTTCACTAGCGGAGTTTGCGGCTTTGATCGTTTCGACCTCCTTTTCGGTCAACTCTCTCGCTTCATCGTTTGCAACTTTGGCTTCGGCAGCCCCCAGCGACATCGGATAAATCAAGGGTCGCACAAATGAGGGGTGTCCATTTAATCGGATTCCGAGAATCCCATGCAGCACGCGAAAGAGTTGATAGACGATGGATAACCGCCCCACTGTGGCAACCCGGAGGCGGCGGATTAACCGCGCTGATTGCTCCTGCAACCCAAAGCGTTCAACCAAGCCAATCGCCGGTAGGGTGATGATAAACAATGTCATCAGGCGATTTTCAGTAAACGCGCGCCCCAATATATTGATGATGCCTTCTTGGCCGGGTTTCGTTAGCAGCGGTAACGACTCGAAGAGGCCTGAACTGGAGAGCAACGGCAATCCAGCTATCAGTCCGGTTACCAGAGCAGCGGTCACAACGACCAACGTCGTGCGTAGCTTCAAAGCTAGCCCGACGACGACAATCACAACTCCGATCAGCTTGAACCATTCCGGTAGATGCAAGGCGACCCTCCTAACTTGAATGTGGCGGGCTGTGATTATATGTCGAGTTGGATAATTGGAGTAGTCGAGAGTCGTGCTTTATTTCGGTAGCAAGCCAAAAAGGAAGAAAGGCGCAGAGATTGAATCCCCCTCCCCGCGCCTCTTAGAGTTCAGATTGAAGGCTAGAAGTTTCTCACTTCGATATTGGAACGCAGACCATCTTTAATAACCCGAAAACGATTTGAGCCGTTTCGGATATTTAGGTCGGCGGCATCGCCATTGATTTTGATCTTCTTGGCCGAACTGTTATTGCGGTTCACAAC
Source organism: uncultured Clostridia bacterium (assembly GCA_964468725.1). Lineage (GTDB taxonomy): Bacteria > Acidobacteriota > Blastocatellia > UBA7656 > UBA7656 > CAYXVU01. The sequence continues at coordinate 17,077 of CAYXVU010000088.1, read as the reverse complement.
AACAATACCATTGATTTCAATGAGCACCTGACCAGAAAGGCCGACGCCTTTGAGCACCAATTTGCTGCCGGTGAAATTGACTTTTGTAAGCGTCGGTGCGCCCGCGTCCGCTTGATCGAAGCGAATATCAACAGAGGAACTGCGATTTCCTTGCGCATCGGTAAAGACCAGCCGAGCCGCAACCGCTGCCGTGATGCGATTCAATCCGGTCATCGTCAATTGAAAACTTGCCGTCGTTAAGCCACCTAAACTGACGGCAAATGCCACATTTGGCAGCACAACATTGCCGTTCCCGTTGATTAGATCAATGTGTGCCATCGTCACGTCACCTTGTAAATCGGATACCGTCCCGCTCACAACCAAGGTGTCACCCGTCAAGCTACCTTGGGCATCCTGAATAAGCGGAGAGTTGCTGCCGCCACCGCCGCCACCGATGAGAAGATAACCGAGCAGATTTAACACCCGCAGATCGTTATCGGTTATCACATTGCGTTCGCCGCGTGCCAATGCCGGGTCCATAATTCCAATCGTCTGTCCAACAAACGTATTATTCTTCCAATGGCTCGGTTGAAACCCATCGCCGCCCGAACCGTTCGGCCTGCCAGTCGATACCGGAACCGTAATCGAACCATCAAAGAAGACATGATCGCCTCCAGATGAGAGAACTCGTTGGCGGGTCATGAAGTTGCCAGTCGTCACGCCGGGGCGAAAGCGAAACAAATCCCAAACCGATAAAACAATCGGGTCGCTCGGTCGGCTCTCCTTGTTACCGGAAAACGAATTGAAACCTAATACATGCCCCAACTCATGAACGGCCAGCGCTTCGAAATCGAACTTATCCACATCAATACCATTCGAAGGGTCAAAATCGTAGGTGAAATTAGAATTAAATCCGATAGAAGGAGGACTACCGAAGGTTGGTTCATTGGGTGGATCGGCGATGGCGTTAATCAATCCGAGCGTTCGGAGTAAGGGCGTTGTAACCACCATTGCAGAGGTCGCCCCAATGTCCGTCGGCACTATCCCCGTCGGTAGAGTGTTGTATAAAGCGGTCTCCTCTGCGCTGCTGGCCGTTGATTGCAGTTGAGCGCGCACATTAGCATACCCGGACTCCAGTAGCACGGGCTGCGCTCCGGTGCTGCCGAGAATACCATTCGGATACGGTTCGCCAAAGCGTGTCGGCCCGAAATCCACATCTACGATAATCGTAATCGGTTGCGGCGTGCGGATGCGCGATTTCCAAATCGCAGCAGCCTTCAAGAAGCCCTCTTTAGCAAGCGGAAAATTGTCGAGTTGGGTGGTACTGCGCAGCACGAAATTGACATCGCCAACGTGCGGGGAAATTCCTCCGTCTGCGAGAATCTGGAGGGGTAAATTCGGGTCGCGATCATTGATGCTGCGTGCTTCGTCCATACTAGCAGGGCGGCAAAATACCTCCCCATCGCTTGCGTAATACAGGTAAGCTCCGCCGTCGCCTTCCCAAACCTGAAAAGCATCCGGTAATTGCCCCTCGGAAGATGCTTTCGTGGAGAATTGGAGAATAGGAAAACCGATGCAAACGAAGAACAAAGACACGATGAGTACACTACTCGTCAAACGGGTCACTCGCGGCATAACAACACTCCTCTTAGCAATTCATTGAGGGCGTTGGGGGTAGGAATCGAGAAACGATCAGGGAATCACGATTATAAACGCCGACGCGAAAATCCATGAGAGTTTTTTTCAGGGATTGTTACCGCGTTTTAGGTCGCTTGAAATAGAAGATTGGCTCATTGGAAGTACCAAATACCGAAACCAATTCCCAGCCGAGCGCGCCCAATTTGTCCATATTGCGTTCGAGCGGGACATACTCGCGGTTGAAACTCATATCGGGTTGCTTGCGAATTTTATCGCTACTCGATGAAGAGATGTTGAAATTGCCGCCCGCGACGATCATATACTCCCATTGCGTTCCGCTCACCGCCGATTCGGGTTCTTGAAGGTCGCTTTGCGATTTCCCATTCGTCAACAACAGAGTCAGCAACACCGCTACGCCGGAGAGCAACAAAGTCTTCTTCATAACCTTCTCCTTGCTACGGACTCTCGCCAACAAACAGCAACGCCGCCGAAAGACAGATGGTTTGGTTTGGTTTCTCTGTCCCTCTGCGGCGCCGTGAATATAAGACCGCAAATCATAAGGCCGGATACTCATCCCGGCGGCCAGGTCAAATCGCGGCCACCCAATAAGTGAAGATGCAAGTATTCGACGCTTTGACCGGCAGACGAGCCGGTATTAATCACCACGCGATACCCACTTTCGGCAATCCCAACCTGATTGGCAATCTTCGCGGCGGTGTAGAGCAAATGGCCGAGAATCTGCACATCGCTTTTTGCGGCATCGTTGAGGGATTCCATCTCTTCGCGCGGGATGAGCAAGATATGAACAGGGGCTTGCGGGTTAATGTCTCGGAACGCAATGACTTGATCATCGCTATATACGATATCGGCAGGCGCGTCGCCTGCAGCAATTTTGTGAAAAATGGTCTCTTGTTCTGCCATGTTTTTTCCTCGCTGCAATTATCATTCACGCATCGCAAACGAGTCAAACATAAAACAGTGTCATTTACTCACGAAATCGCTCAATCTCTGCACCGACGGCACGTAATTTCTCTTCAATCTTTTCATAGCCTCGGTCGATGTGATAAACGCGATCAATAATCGTTTCCCCTTTCGCCGCCAGCCCTGCCAACACCAAAGAAGCCGATGCGCGCAGGTCTGATGCCTGCAGATGTGTGCCCATCAATTGGGCGCTCCCTTCGACAATGGCTTGTCGCCCGCTGGTGCGAATGCGCGCTCCCATGCGACATAATTCCGAAGCATGCATAAAACGATTTTCAAAGATCGTTTCGGTTATCACAGAGGTTCCAGCAGCCATTGTCATCAGTGACATGTATTGCGCCTGCATATCGGTGGGAAATGCCGGATGGGGCAGGGTCGTCACATCTGACGCTCGCACACGGTCCGTCGCCCGCACGAGCAATGAAAAAGCGTTCGGCTGTTCAATCTGAACCCCAGTCTCACGCAGTTTGTCAATCACGGCGGTTAAATGTCGCGGCGCGCAATTGACAATCTCCAATTCGCCGCCGGTAATCGCCGCCGCCGTCATATAGGTTCCCGTTTCGATCCGGTCTGGGATGATCGTATGCTCGGCGCCGCCAAGCTGGCTAACACCTTCGATAGTGACAATGCTCTTTCCTGCTCCTTCAATACGCGCTCCCATCTTGTTGAGCAAATCGGCCAGGTCGGCAACTTCAGGTTCACGCGCGGCATTAACGATAGTCGTCGTGCCGTCAGCAAGCGCGGCGGCCATAATGATATTCTCCGTTCCTGTCACCGTCACATTATCGAAGTAGATATCTCTCCCTTGTAGCCGTTCGGCGCGGGCGACAACGTAGCCGCCTTCGAGCGTGACCGTTGCACCCATTTTTTCAAAACCTGCAAGATGTAAATCAATGGGGCGTTGCCCGATGGCACAACCGCCGGGCAATGACACTCGGGCTTCGCCAAAGCGCGCCAGCAGCGGCCCCAACGCGAGTACAGAGGCGCGCATCGTCTTGACCAACTCGTAAGGTGCTTCGAAAAATTCGATTTTGTTAGCCGAAATTTTCAACGTCCGTAACTCCGGCATCAAGACAGTGCAGCCGAGGTCTTCCAATAAGCGGCGCATCGTAATAATGTCCCGAACGTATGGGACATTATGGAGAATGACCGTTTCCGGCGTCAGTAAAGCGGCGGCCATACAGGGCAACGAAGAATTTTTC
>CAYXVU010000088.1:0-13267 GCA_964468725.1 uncultured Clostridia bacterium | reverse complement strand
GATGCTCGCACAGCAGAAAGAATCGTAGTGGTCAGAAACTTATCCTTTCTGTACAGCTCAGAATTTCCTAACCACCCTACGCTTCCCTTTAGGGCTACCCGGTATGGTCGTGAATTACTTTCCAGCCGTTTTTAAACCGCTTCAGAATCAGCGTAAAGGTGCCGCCGCTTTCACGATTAGAAAAGGTCAAATGCCAGTTTCCGCGAACGAAGGCATTCTCGCTGCCGAGCAATTCGATTTGCAGATTGGTGAATTCCAACTTGCCCATCTCCTTCTCTTCGGCTTGATAGCTTTTGCGGTATCGTGCCAGCGTCTCTTGCCAACCTTTGGTTATCGTACTGCCGGAATAGAAGCTCAAATTCGGGGAATTCCAATAGCCTTTCATGAAACCTTCCAAATCGCCTCGATTCCACGCTGCAACCTGATCGGTCAACACAGTGCGAATCTGTTGAATGCTGCGAGTTTTTGATGAGGCTTTTCCGGCAGCATTCACCTTGAGATTGATGGAGGCCATTGCCAACAGCACAATCAGAGATGTAAAGACTCTTTTCAACATTCCTCACCTCAAATGGCACGGCGTACAAGCTGACAGCCTGCACGATACACAGGTAGAATGCGTGATTCCATGAATTGGCAATCACAAGAAAACCGACTCACTCACGGTTGTGAATTGTGCGGCAACCCTTCGTCGCGCGAACTCTACACTGCAAAAGACCGGCTTCGCAACTCAGACGCCGCCTTCCAAATTGCTGTCTGCGCGGGATGTGGCGTACTTCGCACCTTGCCGGAAATGGGTGAAGCAGAACTCGGAGAGTATTACACGGATAATTATTGGGGTGCACAAAATGAACCGGCGCAAAAATGGATCGAGTCATCGCAATCGGATAAAATCGCTTTTCTCAACCGATGCCAATCAGTTGGTGGCAACATTCTCGATGTCGGTTGCGGCTCAGGCTTTTTTCTGCGCGCCCTGAAGGGCGATCAATGGATTCGCTACGGCGTAGAGATCAGCGCAGAGGCCGCTGCCGCGGCAGCTCAACGTATCGGACAAGAGAATATCTTCAGAGGGACATTGCTTAGGGTTACGTTACCTGAGCATTTTTTCGATGTCATTACCTTTTGGTCTTCATTGGAGCATACGAACGAACCGCGCGCCAACTTACTGCGGGCGCGACAGACAATAAAAGTTGGTGGCATACTCATCGTGCAAGTTCCAAATGCTGCAAGCTATCAAGCGCAGTGGTTCAAAGGCGATTGGGTAGCGCTTGATGCGCCCCGCCATCGCTATCATTTCACGTCGGAAACGTTGAGCCGGTTGCTTACACAGACAGGGTTTGAACTCGTTCGTTGCACTTACTTTTCCAAAGCGCATAATGCGCATGCCCTACGACAAAGCCTCAAAGCGCAATGGTACGGCGCGCAATCTTCTCAGTGGAATCGGCTGCGATTTCTCGCTGTCCTTCCCTTCTTAAAACCATTCGATTGGCTGATGAGCGGAAAAGGTCGCGGCGCAACAATTACGTTGGCCGCGCGAGCTGTCTAAGAGATGAGTGAAAGGGTAGCTTGCGCGAGCAACTAACTCGAAAACGACGCTCAAGGAGAACGACTGCGAAGGAAGACTGTTAGGTCTAACTGTGGATTCTGTTCACCAAGCGACGGATACTACTGAGGGCCGACGATCAAATCCTTTCTATGCTCAAGAGATTTGAACAAAGCGAGAATCTCGCCGTCACTTCTTCTGGCTTCTCTCTTCTCTTCTCTTCGGCGTTTTCGGATTGCCGACAGTTGTTTGAGGGATTCCATTAGAGATACTAAGAAGGTCGGTTGCAGGCGTAGAGGGGCGGTCAAAGCAAGCATCATCGCCCAAAGGATATGGCGGACGAACAGGCGGTTGTCATGGAGATGGATCCAATGAGCGATCAAGCGATTCCGCTGCTCTATCATTCGAACGTGTCGAGGATTGAGCCTGCCGATAGTGGAAGAGACTTGATGGCGGGCGATTGAATCCGGTTCGTATAACACCCAGAACCCGCGCTTCCAGGCGCGGTAACTTAACTCCACATCTTCCCAATAAAACGGTGAGAGCATCGGGTCGAATCCGCCGAGGGAGAGAAAGGCATTACGATCAAACATCGCTGAACCGCCGCTTGCAAACATAGATGGATATCGCAAGTCTGAGCGCAAATCCGCATTCAATTCTTTATCCGGCTCAACCCGGTAGCCTCGATGAATCCGCAAGAAGCCGCGAGCAAAACTACCGATTTTTCCGGTTCCGCACTCAACGCCGCTTTGCAGGTCATACACCCGGCAATGCACCCCGAAGACTTCTCGGTTATCGAAATGAACCGCAAGAGGTCTGATCGCGTCGCGCTCTACTTCTACATCATTATTGAGCAAGAAGACCAATTCGTGTGAAGCTAGTTGGAATCCGCGATTGCAGGATTCGCCAAACCCAAGGTTTTTCCGGTTTCGGACGACGTGCAATATGAGCTTGGAATTTTGACGGAGCAAGCGCGAGGGTTCGACAGCAGCAGCCATCCGCAGAGGGAGCGGCGAAGCCTCCGTTGCTATTTCGACAAAGCCGTTGGCGAGCAGCCAAGCAAGGCTGTTGTCCGTGCTGGCATCGTCAACGATCAACAATTCTACTCTTGCGTCGGACTCGGCAAGGTATTGTTCGGCAGCGTCCACCACTGAAGGGAGAAACCGTTCAAGTAGCGACAGCCCGTTCCAGGTGGGAATAAGAATCGTGACATCCGGAAGCGATTTTGCAGAAGCGATGAAAGTCAATGTTTATGCACTCTGGGGGATGACGGATTGGCCATACGCTCAAGCCTTTCGAGATTGCTGTGGCTGCCGAGGGCAACCAACACATCTTTTTCATAAATGATCGCGTCCGCAGCAGGATTGAAGAGCATCTCGCCCTCAGCCCGTTTGATGGCAATGACAATGACGTCGAGTTTCGCGCGGATCCCTGTATCCCGCAGCGCGCATTCAATAAATGGAGATTGTGAGCTGATTTCGATCTGCTCTAGCTCCAACTCCAATTGCTCAGACATAGTTGCCAGTTCGATGAAATCTGCGACTGCGGGTCGGAGCAGCATCTGAGCCATTTGATTCGACCCTGTAATCGAAGGCGAAACGACTTTATTAGCGCCCGCTTTGAGCAATCGCTTGATGGCCGATTCTTCGTTTGCCCGGGCGACGATCATGATATCCCGATTGTTATCGCGAGCCGTCAGCGTCACATATACATTCTCGGGATCGCTCGACAAGGCGCAGACCAATCCGCTCGCCCGCTCGATACCGGCAGCGTGCAAAATATCGTCATCGGTCGCATCCCCCATCAAAACCAAGTGTCCGCGTTTCATCAAGCGCTCAGCATTACTTTCATTCTGTTCAATGACCACAAAGTCGTGCCCACGTTTAGAAATTTCCTCGATGACGCGCGACCCGACCCGACCCGCTCCGCAGACGATGTAATGACCTTCCAGTTTATTGATATCTTTGAACATCCTGCGCCTTCCAAAAGTAGAGATTAATTCCGATTCGACGACGGCTTCAATTGCAATTGAGAACGAATACCCAATCGTGCTGACGCCCAGTATGATGAGGGCCGAAGTGAAGACCCGCGCCGCTTCTGTCATTCCCGGCGGCTCGCCATACCCAATTGTCGTAATGGTGATGAGGGTAAAGTAAAAGCAGTCAAACCAGGCCAGTTCCAATAGCAACTTGAAGCCGATGGTGCCGAAGGCTACCAAACCAACGATTGCACTCAAAGCAAAGAGTAATTTTCGATTCTGCATCATAGCGCCAACTGGAGTGGCTATGTTATCGCTGCCCACTCAATGAGGCAAGAATCGCAGTGGCCAATCAAGCAACCGAGTTGCTAACCAAAGAAAAAGGAGGCGATCTCTCGCCTCCCCAAGTCCTACACTAAAAAAGGAGCAAAAAGTGAAATCGATCTTAAGTTGTCGTGCCGACTTTGCGGCGCGGCAATAGGCGACGAGGCTCCGGTTTTTCCAGAGTAACCGTAATCGTTTGCTCTTCCCGATTGCGAAGAATCGTTAGAGTAAGCATCCCTTCTTCCTTACTGCGCAACGCCGCGAGCAACGTTTCCAGCCCGTCAACCTTCTGTCCATCAACTGCGGTAATGACGTCCCCGGCCTTCAAACCAGCCTTGGCAGCCGCTGAATTTTCGTTCACTTCCGAAACCAGTAATCCCCTGCCCTCTTTGACGCCAAAGAACTGGCTCAGTTGATCGCCCATAGTCTCTACAGAAATGCCCAACCGTGTACCCCGAAAATTTTGGAAGAGCATTGGGCCATTGAAATTGAATTCACCGAGTTCAAGTTTTTGTTTGCTCAATTGTTCGAGCTCTTTTTGCGCCTGCCGCATTGCTTCTTGTGATTCGCGCATGACGCGATCCAAATCACGATTCTGTTGCTCATTGAATCGCCATTCCCCTTCCGGCATTTTGCGCATCAAGCCTGGGAATGGTGACTCTGGCTTTGTTAAGGTTGCCGAAAGAGTCTGCCGATTACCGCTCCGCATGATTTCAAGCGGAACCGTGCGGTCTGAGGGCGTTTCACCGAGTATGCGCTGCAATTCGCGCACACTCTCAACCGGACGGTTGTTGAAAGAAACGATGACATCATTCGCCTTGAGGCCTGCTTTCTCTGCCGGGCTGCCTGCGGCAACCTCCATTACAATTGCGCCGCGCTCTTCGCTAAGCCCCATCTCTTTCATTCTTTCGGCAGTAACCTCTTCAAGGTAAACGCCCAGATAGCTGCCTCCGGCAACCACAACCTGAAAGGCGGAAGCATCGAACATCGCATCCTTTTCCGCCTTTACCTTTTGATCTTTCTCTTTCTCTCCCTGCTTATCTTTGCTGATGGCTTTCTCTTTCTCTTTTTGGTCATTTGTTGCGCTGGCCGAACCATAAACCAGCGAGGCAGCGATTCCCAACACCGCCGCCAATAAGAGAACCAGATAACTTCGCTTAAACATCGGTTTCCTCCTGTGCAAGACTCTGTATCAGATCCGGCATTCGGTAATGCTTACCTACCCCTTGCCTACCCTATGGCCGTCTGCGAATGATTGTAATTTCAGCTTTGACCACGCTTGAGCCAGTGAAAAGTTCCGAAAATATCAGAGGTGACACACCTTTCAACCCAACAAATAAGAAAGGCGCTTTTGAAGAGCGCCTTTCTTACGATTCACCTAAGAGGGAAGATCAGTTTCCATTGGCTTTATTTCTCCCGCCACCTTCATGACCGCCGCCGCCAGTGTGGCCGCCACCTGCACCGACATCATGGCCGCCGCGACTTCCCCTCCCTCCGCCCACCTGGCCGCCGGAGTTGCTTGAGCCGCCGCCGCTTCCGCCTTGATAACCTCCGCCGCCTGTGCTTCCACCACGATAGCCGCCTCTGTCCCAGCCACTATCATTCCAATTTCTGCGATAGGGTGGCGACCAACATTGGCAGCTCTCATAGCTGCCTGCATAAGGTGAGCTAAATCCATAATATCCATAGGGTACGAAGACTGAACACCCGCGTACTGGGTCAAAATACCAAAAGCCGCCCCAACGTTTGAGATTCGAGCTATCGGTAATCCAACTGTTGGCAAGCATCGCTTGGGCGAGCGCGCGACTGCGCAGCCTTTTATTGGCGGCCAGCATCGTGTTGGCGCGGTCTCTACTCCAAACGTCGAATCCATCTTGCGTCTTTTTATCCAACGCGACAATTTGTGATGTCGATAGGGTAACCTCAACTTGCTGCTCTTTTTTCACCGTCATTCCGGGAATGATCGTCTTCCCTCGTCGGTTGGCAAGCCATGTCCAACGGGTTTGCACGCTGAGGTTCACTCCTTTGTCAGGAATGATGAGCTTTCCTTTACGAACGGAAGTGATACTCTTACCCGACTCAACATCAAATCGGTAAATTCCGCCTTCGACGATACAAAATTGAGAATGCGGGGTTGTCAGCACAGCGAGGACGCCTTTATCCCTGTCAGTTATCGGAATTTCGACAATGACCGAGCCTCGCAACACATGAACCTTCAAGTTATCGAGGGTTGTCTCGCTGAATACCATCTCTGTATCGGAAGACATTCGTAGAAATGCGCCGGGGTTGAGAAGGATCTCAGCGCGGGAGTTTGCTCCGGTTTTGATATGGTCGCCGGATTGCAACTCGTCTCCATCAAGTAGGAGTTCCCATTCATCGGACCTACGTTGGAAGGACACAATGCCTTCAACGATGTTCACACCACCGGCCTTCACCGAGACAGTGTATTGAGAGAAATCTCTTTTTGATCTGCGAGGCAAAGTCACAGCATCTGTTTTCGACTGCGAATTGTCTGCTTGAGGTGTGGCGACCCGGAGAATCTGGGAGTGGCCTGACAATGAGGTGACACAGACAAACAGCATACCGATGAAAATTGCTTTGGTGAGTTTCATGCTATCTCCTTGAACTACGTGATGGAGAATAGACGAAACTTGGCATTGATTGAGTTTCAGATTCTCCGGCTTCACGTCATGGCGATTCGACTCACCCCATCTGGCTGGCATTATACTCTTCCGAAAGGGTGAGGCAAACCTCTTTTTCTCATCAACACAAATAAGGTGTTGCGGCTCGCCACTCAATCACGCAGAAAAGATTGCTATGCTCTGGCGGATGTGACTTCTATGCCAAAGGACTCGAAATCCCAACTTGCCTTTGCTGCCTCGAACATCTAGCATGCTGACTTTGCCAACATTGAGGAATGCGAATCTGAAACGCCCGTGAAAGACAAGACAATTGAAACTCTAATCAATGCGGTACGCAATGTCAGCAGTTCCTTTGATCTGGACGAGGTTTTGGGAACGATCTTCGACTCGCTCGAAGAGCTGATTGAGCATTCGGCGGCCATCGTCTGCCTCGTCGACAAAAAGACCGGCTCGATTACGTCTCTGAAGGCTCGCGGTTACCCTCCCGGCAAAGATACGGAAGAGTTTCTCGGCCCCGGACGCGGGATTATCGGATGGGCGATTAAAAATCGGCGCGGCCAGATCGTCAATGATGTCAAGACCGATACCCGTTATGTGAAAGCTCGCGCCGCAACCCGATCAGAGGTCGTTGCCCCCATCATTCGCGCCGACTCAATCGTCATTGGCGCAATCAATCTGGAATCCGATGTTGCCAACGCCTTCAAAGAGCGCGACCTCGAACTGCTGACCATGTTCGCCTCCCTGGCCGCCTCGGCCATTCAAAACACTTTGCTCTATCAAAAGCTCTTACGTCAGCGCGAAGTAGAGAGCGAACTGGCGCTGGCGCGCAAAGTCGTAGACAGTTTATTGCCGCGTTCATTCCCGCAAATTCCGGGTTTTGACATCTATGGAACAACCAGTCCGATGCAAGCGGTCGGCGGCGATTATTTCGACTATTTGGATTCGATCAATGACCGGTTGGCGGTGGTCGTCGCAGATGTTTCGGGTAAAGGTCTGGCAGCAGCATTAATCATGGTCACGTTTCGTGCCTACCTTCGTGCCACGATCTTAAACGAACTCGCTATGCGCGTCGTGATGGCACGGGTGAATCGCCTCCTGCTGGATGGATGGAGCGGCGACCGATTCATAACGGTCTTCTATGGTCTAATTGACCCGGAAAACAGACGCCTGCTCTATATCAGCGCCGGTCACAATCCGCCGTTGCTGCTCCGTGCAGATGGCTCACAATCGTTGCTTGAACATAGCGGATTCCCGTTAGGTGTCTTTGCAAATTCAAAATACTCCGAATCGGTTGTCAATTTTCAAAGCGGCGATATTCTGGTCATGTACACCGACGGGGTAACCGAAGCGCGCAATCAAAGCGATGACGGGTTCGGCGTCGAACGATTGGCGCAAACGATAACTCAATCCCGGCATCTTTCGGCCAAAGAGCTTTGCGAAGCGGTGACCACAGCCGTTGCCGACTTCTCCGAAGAGATTGGCGGTCCTGAAGACGATCTGACCATTTCTATCATCAAAGTCGAGTAAGCTACCCTTCTTCTCTCCAAACAGCCGGTTTACTCAAAGATGCGACAGTTGACTTGCCTCAATCGGTCGCCTACTATTGACGTTGTTGACCGTGAACGCAATGCGGAGGGCATCGGCACACCTCACCCGAAGAATAACCGTAGAGAAGAAGGAACGGCTATGGGCAATCTAGGATGGACGGAAATTCTCATTATTTTGGGCATCGCTTTAATCATCTTCGGCCCGCGCAAGCTACCCCAAATCGGCAAAACTATCGGTGAAAGTCTGGCGCAATTTCGTCGCGCCAGCGAAGATTTCAAACGCACTTGGGAGATGGAGGTCGAAGAAGACGACCGGAAAAAACGAATCGCATCACAGGTAACCGACCTGCCGCCTGCTACGGAGGAGTATGGCAATCCGGTTGACTTGCCGGAACTCTACGAATCGGCGCTCGCTTCGGGTGCAGATGAGACTCCGCAGGGCGAAAACCTAGTAGAGACTACCGATACGCCAACTGAACAGATGGTGACCGAGCAGGAGCCTGCTGTCGCAGAAACCAAATGAGCACCTATTCGAAGACGTACGAAGAAGAGGAATTGCAACACGAAGAAGGCGCCATGACCTTCCTCGACCACCTCGACGAATTGCGAACCCGCCTCATTCGCAGCGTCGGATTCGTACTGATCGCCTTCATTGTATGTTGGATATTCTCCGATAAGATTTACAACTTCCTACAAGTTCCCGTACAACGCGCTTTGCTGAATGCACAACGTGTGGTTGCGCGTCCGTTAGAGGATGCCCCGATTAAGAAGCTACTAGAGTATCCAAATGGCACGATCATCAATCATTCGCTCGCCAGCGATTGGAAGGTCGGTTCCGTCCTTATCCCTGCAAAAAACAGCGTCAAATTGCGCGTCGAGCGTGACGAAAACGGCAACGTCAGCTTACTGCTTGACGAGCCCTGGATGATCAATAATCAGACCATCATCGATGCCGGATACCGCTTGCCAGAAGCCTTGTACGCGGACTCGCTAGACAACTCCGGCAAAAAACTCATTACCCAAACCGTGCAGGGCGCATTCAACCTCTATATCAAAGTGGCCTTTTATGCGGCCATCTTCTTTGCCGTTCCCTTTTTACTGATTCAGGTGTGGGGATTCATCTCGCCCGGCCTGTATAAGCATGAGAAAAAATATGCCTTCCCCTTTGTTCTCATGAGTTCGCTCTTCTTCCTGATCGGTTGCACTTTTGCTTATTACATCGCCTTTCCACGCGCCGCCGACTTTTTGTTGGAGGTGGCGGTTGAAGGCAATCTCGAACCGCTGGTCTCAGCCGACGAGTATTTCGACTTAATCATTCTGATTATGCTCGGATTAGGCATCGTCTTTGAGATGCCCGCCGTCACCTTCTTCATGGCCAAGCTTGGCATCGTAACACCGCAATTTATGTTGAAAGGCTGGCGCTATGCCATTGTGTTGATCTTTATCGTCGCCGCCGTCCTGTCACCAACGACTGACATTCCTAATCTGCTTGTCTTCGCCGCTCCGATGTTGTTGCTTTATGGCGTCAGCATCGGCATCGCTGCCCTCTTCGGGCGCAAACGCGACCCCGCAGAGTTGGCCGAAAGTTAGGGCGCAAGTTGACCGCCCGTATTTCATTCTCACACTGGCAGATGGGAAAGGAAGCGCGGCTTGACCGACGCAAATTCCGACACGTAAACTAAACGTTCACTTACAACTCACCCCGTGCGGCAAACCTTTGACGCGGGGCATTCTCAGGAATTGGCAAAGGAGTAGGCCAACATGAAAAACAGTTTTCGGACGTTGGTAAATCAGTTTTGTGGTATGGCGATGATTTTTGCCTTGCTGGCCGCTGCGCTGCCTACATCACAGGCGCAAGACGAAATCAAACGCAAAGACCCGAATGAGAAGAAGAAACGTGACGAGGTGAAGAGCGTCTATAAAAAGTGGCTCGACGAAGATGTGAACTACATCATCACCGATCAGGAGAGAAAAGCCTTCAAATCGCTCAAAACCGACGAAGAACGCGACTCTTTCATCGAAGCCTTTTGGCTGCGTCGCGATCCCGACCCCGACACGCCGGAAAACGAATACAAAGAGGAATACTTCCAGCGCATTCAATATGCCAACGAGAAATTCGCTTCAGGCATTCCGGGATGGAAGACTGACCGCGGACGAATTTACATCATGTTTGGCAAGCCAGATCAGATTGAATCGCATCCGGCTGGCGGCCCTTACGAACGCCCCTCTTATGAAGGCGGCGGCACAACCTCGACCTATCCATTCGAGATTTGGTGGTATCGGTATATCGAAGGGATCGGTTCGGATATTGAGATTGAGTTTGTTGACCCCTCCGGCTCCGGCGAATATCGTATTGCACAAAGCCCGGATGAGAAAGATGCTCTGTTATATGTGCCCAACGCGGGATTAACCCTAGCCGAATCGCTCGGCCTTTCGACCAAAGCTGACCGCGTCGGCATCCCCTTTGGTGGCAATCGCGGCAATATCTTAGGCGGCGGCAGGGTCAAAGATCAGCCCTTTGAAAAACTGACCCTACTGGCCGATTTGCAAAGGCCGCCGCAGATCAAATTCCCGGATTTGCAAGTGAAAGCCGACTTGCCGGAGATCGCTTCCGATATCTTACCCTTCAGCGTGCGCACCGATTTTCTGCGCATTAGCGCCGAATCGGTCGTGACCCTCTTCACCATACAGTTCGAACATGAAGACCTATCCATGAAGAACGTTGGCGGCATCTATAGCGGCTCGGTCAATATGTATGCCAAGATCGTAGGGCTAACCGGGCGTCGCACCGGTCAATTTGAAGACACCGTCACCACTGCCCGCTATACGCAGGACACCTTGTCAATCGGGCAAACGCAACGTTCGGTCTACCAGAAGAAGGTGGTTCTCCAACCCGGACGCTACAAAATTGATGTGGTGGCACGCGACATCAGCAGCGGCAAGACCGGCATCCTGCATCACTCTTTTGAAGTGCCACGCTATCAGGAAAAACAACTCTCGACCAGCACTTTGATGTTAGCCGCCTCCATCGAACAAGCCAACGTCTCCGACCCACAGTTTGTTATTGGTCGGTATAAAGTGAAGCCCTATGTGAGCGGCATCTACAAGCCCGGTCAGAATCTCGCGCTCTTTTTGCAGGTCTATGATGCGGAGATGGATCAAGCCACCTTGCAGCCTGCGCTCAAGGTGGAATATATCGTCACCAAAGGCGGGCAGGAGGTTCTTCATATTCTCGAAGACGGCAAGAGCGGCAAGGGTATTGTAGATTTGAAGGGGCAGCAGTTGATTATTGCCCGCAGCATCCCGATTGCCGATAAGCTATCGGAGTCTGGCACCTACACCGTGACGGTGAAAGTGACGGATTTGGTCTCACAACGCACGGTTACCCCGCAGTCTCAATTTACGGTACGGTAATGGTGCTCGCAAACCGAGAGAGCCGCCTGTGGCCGCGGCTCTCTTTCCTCTTTCCCCGACTCTGCGAAACCAGAAATCATCTTTCGGATTCTACGCTTGCTTGTTATCATCTACTCCCTCACTGGTAACTCACGCGGTCTGAGAGGCGCATGAAATTCTCCAATCCTTTTACTGAAGATTTGGCTGTTGACCTGGGAACTGTTCACACCTTCATTTACGGCTATGGACGCGGAATGGTGGTCAATGAACCCTCGCTCGTTGGCATTGACCGCGAATCCAGTCAAGTCATCGCAGTAGGAACCGAAGCCTTAGAGATGCTCGGACGGTCGCCCGAAGATGTTGAAGTCGCATACCCAATGCGCGAAGGTGTGGTTGCGGACTCGATGCTAGCACAGATCATGCTGGCAAAGTTTCTGCGTAAGGCGCGCGGCGGGCGAGCGCGCCTCTCGCGGCGCATCATCTTGAACATCCCTTCCGGCATCACTTCCGTCGAAAAACTAGCCATTCGTGAAGTGGTCAACGGAATTGGGGTTAGCAAAGTTTATCTGGTTGATGAAGGAATGGCCGCCGCGCTTGGTGCTAAATTACCGGTTACAGAGATGAAGGCTTCGATGGTTGTGGACATGGGGGGCGGCAATACCTCCATCGCCGTGGTTGCCAATAGCGGCGTCGTTGAAACTCTGACCCTACGAATCGGCGGCCTTGATATGGATACAGCCATCATCAGTTTCATCAAGAATCATCATCGCGTTTTGATCGGTGAGCGCTCGGCTGAACGCTTGAAAATCGTCCTCGGCTCTGCCATCCCTCCGCCCGAAGAACATAAGAGCGTCGTGAAGGGTCAAAATATGACCGAAGGCGGGCCGGAGATGACCGAGGTTACCGCTTCCGAGATTCATCAGGCCATAGATTCGGTCATCAAACAGATTGTCGAAGCAGTGCGTCAAGTGCTGGAAACAACGCCGCCAGAGGTTGCGAGTGATCTGCATGATTCCGGTATCGTCTTGACCGGCGGCATGGCGCTGCTGGCGGGAATGGATGCGCGCATCAGTACAGCGACAAAGCTACAGGTTCAAATCGCCGAAAGCCCTCGTCAGTCTGTTGGGCGCGGCTTGATTATGCTTTATGATGACCCGTTGTTGTTGCGGCGCGTCGCACGCAGCATCGAATCGTAAGCACTGCTTAGACTAGATGGAGAAAGACCTCGTTCGAGAGCAGTCTGCCTTTGGCCGTCAATCGTAAACGCGTAGAGCTAACGTCGATCAAACCGGCTTCACGTAACCGATCAAATGCTTCATCAAACCGCTCAATCACATTGATGCCGAACTCGCTATAAAAATCGGTTACGTCGATGCCCTCTTGCAACCGCAACCCCATAAAGAGCGCTTCGACAAAGCGATCCTCTGCGGACAGCTCCGTGCTCTGGGCAATGGCAAAACCCGACTTTCGAATAGAGTCAATGTAGCCTTCGGTTTGCAATATGTTCACCCATCTCTCCCGCTGATTATAAGAGTGTGCGCCGCAGCCGACTCCGAAGAAGGGAGCGTCTGTCCAATACTTCATATTGTGTAGCGCGCGATATGAAGTTGTTCCTCGCAAAGCAAAGTTTGAAATCTCGTAGTGCTCGTACCCATTGGCTTCCATAACTTCGCTCATCATCGTATACATCGTTGCGCTCAGATCATCGTCCGGGGATGGCCGCAATCCACGTTTGATCTGGACAAAAAGTTGGGTGCTCTCTTTCACTTCCAACAAGTAGAGGGAGAGATGTTCAGGCTGCAACGCTAGTGCCTCTTGTAAATTGCATGCCCAATCATCAAGT
>CAYXVU010000087.1:0-22293 GCA_964468725.1 uncultured Clostridia bacterium | reverse complement strand
TATCAGAGACTTCTAAGCTCCGTCCAGAGGTGAAGTTTTGCAGAAAGGTCGAGAAGTCTTCGGCCCGGAACATCTGGTTAAAGACTTTTTTGACGGCCTTCTTCACGAGTTCTTCGACGATCTGGCCTTCTTTGCCTTCCTCAACCGTTTAATGAGTGACGAGATTTCGGGCGATTGGTTTTGCAATGCAGAGGGCGCGGATGAGATTGAGCACCTCGACTGCGCTACATGGAGATGGAAACCACCGTGCAAATATCCGAAGATTGCTTAGGCCAACTTTGCCTAATGACAAACTGCCTGCATTGAAGCCGAGCCCTTCAGCCATCTTTTGTATCTCGACCGTCCAGCCGTTCATCCCGCCATTCAACCGTTCGTCACATACTGCTGAACAAGCGCCGTCACGCCGCGTAAGCTGCCAGCGGGCGCGTTGCCGCAACCGAGAAAAGGGATGATAATGGCGATTGTGAAAACGGCGGTCTACTCTTTACCAACCTTCACGGGTGTGCGTCAGGCCCGTGCGGCCAAATACTTCGTCATGTTCGGCCTGCTCATCTTTATGGGACTGGTGTTAGCGACCAGTACCTATATCACTCGCGCCCTGAATGCTCAGCCGGTTGATGTGCTGTCTGCCCTGCTCACGCAGGTGCTGCCGCAACTGATCTGGTGCGCGTTGACGCCAAGCGTCGTTTGGCTTGACGAGCGCATACGGGCGCGCAATTGGCGTTGGCCGCGCATTCTGGCGGTTCATCTGCTGGCCAGTCTCCTCTTGTCGGCTGTACAGATTGCCCTCTTCGCCTTGCTCTACTGGCCGTTGCATCCTTTCTCCTTAATCGGCTACTTGTCGCTGCCCGTGATGCTGCAAACGATCTTTCCCACTCGTATGGTGATGAGCATCCTTTGTTACAAACTGATCGTTACGACGAAGTACGCCCTCGACTACTACGCGCAATATCGCGCCGAGCAGCGCCATTCGGCAGTGCTCGAAGCCCAACTGGCACAAGCGCAACTGCAAGCCCTCAAGATGCAATTGCAACCCCACTTTCTCTTCAACGCGCTCAATTCGATCTCTTCGCTCACCCTAGAAGACCCACGCGCAGCGGTGCATATGATTGCGCGACTCGGCGATTTTCTGCGGCTCACCATTGAGACCAATGGCACACAAGAGGTCAGTCTGGCGCGCGAATTGGAATTTTTACGCTGCTATTTGGAGATCGAACAGATTCGCTTTCGAGATCGCCTGCGCGTGAAGATCGAGGCGGAGCCGGAATCGCTCGACGCGCGGGTTCCCAACCTAATTTTGCAACCCATCATTGAAAACGCTATCAAGCATGGCATCTCGGCGCGCGCTTCGAGCGGAAAGATCGAAATCGCTGCGCGCCGCCACAACGGGCATTTGCAGATCGAAGTGCGAGACGATGGCCCCGGACTGCCCCCGCCGGGCATGGGTTTGCGAGGTCTTTTCCCCGGCGTCGGATTGGCAAATACGCGCGAACGCTTACGACAACTCTATAAAGACGATTTCGATCTGGCCGTGCAGGATGCGCCTGCCGGAGGCGCGGTTGTGAGGTTGGAGATTCCCTTTACGCTATCAACCCCCGCGTAAGTGGCAGGCTTCGGAGAGACGAACGATGCCAGAGAAAAAGATCAGCACCTTGATTGTCGATGACGAACCGCCAGCCCGCGCCGTGATTCGGCAAATGCTCAAAGAGCACAGCGACATCGAGTTGGCGGGCGAATGCGCTACGGGCAGCGAGACGCTCGTCGCTTTGAAAACGCTCATGCCCGACCTCCTGTTTTTAGACATTCAGATGCCGGAGATGGATGGGTTTGCCCTACTCGAAGCGCTCGACGATGAGCATCTGCCGGTTGTCATCTTTGTTACTGCCTATGATCGCTATGCGGTAAGAGCATTCGATGTGGCCGCCGTAGATTATCTGCTCAAGCCGTTCGATCATGAACGCTTAGCCCGCGCCCTTGATCGCGCGCGGCAGAGCTTGCAGGACAAGAGCCAAGCCGACCGCACGCAACAGATGCTCCGCCTATTGACCGAACTGCATGCGCGGTCGGAGTATCTCGAACGCTTCGTCATCAAAAATAACGGTCGCGTCTTGTTGATTCCGGTGGGCGAAGTGGATTGGATCGAAGCCGAAGGCAATTATCTGCTGCTCCACACAGGCAAACAGGCGCATCTAATCCGCGAAACCATGCAGAGCCTTGAACGCAAACTCGATCCACGAAAATTTCTCCGCATTCACCGTTCGACGATGGTCAACATCGGCAGCGTTAAAGAACTGCATGTGCATGTCAACAGCGATGAGCAGTTGGTGATTCTGAAAAACGGCGGCCAGTTGACCCTAAGCCGCCGCTACCGCGATAAGGTTTCTCAAATTCTCGGCGCATCCATCTGACTAGTGGCTCGCGCGCTTCTCTTTGTCTCCGATCAAGCCGTGCGCTTGATAATCATCAAGGTCATATCGTCAACCGGCGCTGCGCTGCCAACGAAACGCGACAGCGCTTCGTCAACGCGATCTCGAATGCCGGATGATGAGCGATGCAGATTGTGGGTAATCACCTCGACGAGGCGCTCTTCGCCGAACTCTTCATCCTGCTCATTGATGGATTCGCTAATCCCGTCGCTGTAGATGACCAGCACATCGCCGGGATGAAACGTCACAGCATCTTCGCAATAGCTCACCCCCGGCATCATGCCGATTGGCAATCCGCCTTTGTCCAACCGTAAAATTTCGCCGGAGGCGCGCGCCAGAATTGGTGCGTTATGCCCGCCGTTGGAGTAGGTCAACACGCCGCTGATCGGATCAATAGCGCCGTAAAAGAGGGTTAGGAATTTGTTGGAAGGCGAATTTTCGTAGATGTAATGATTGATTTCGTTCATCACTTCGCTGATCGAAGTGCGCGCCTGCGTCTGCGCCCGCACGGCGGCATGCAGCGAAGACATCAGCAAAGCGGCGCCCGTCCCTTTGCCGGAGACATCCCCCAAAGCGATGACGATGCGGTTATCGCGCTGCCGCAGAATGAAGTCGTAATAATCGCCGCCGATTTCACGACAAGGGAAAGAGACGCCTGCCAAATCCCAGCCTTCGACTTTTGGCGGCGCGACCGGCTGCAAACGGAGTTGAATCTCCGAAGCTACTTTCAACTCCTCTTCCATGCGCCGCGTTTCGAGCCGCTCTTCCAACAGGCGCTCGTGCTCGATCTTGATCGAAGCGACGGAAGCGATAGTGGTGAGCACTTCAAGGTGTTTTTCTTCGAAGCGATTGTGAAAGGGATTGTCTACGTAGATCAATCCGAAGGTTTCTTCGCCCGACGCTAAGGGCACGGCCATCACCGAACGGACTTGATTGAGGACGACAGAATGTTGCGCCTGAAAGCGTGGGTCGTGTTGGGCGTCGGAGGTGAGAACGGCGCGGCCTTCATTGAGCACTTTGCTAGTAATCGAACGCGACAATTGAATGTGACCCTCTTGGCCGAGCGGGTTGGCGTGCGCCAGTCGCACAATCTTACAGATCAATTCGTTGCCTTCTTTGAGACAGAGGACGCCGCGTTCTGCCGGAATAGCTTGAAAGACCAGATCAACCGTCATATTCAAGGTGGCTTCCAAGGAGGTGCTCGGCAGCAAGGCGATGCCGACCTGCGAGACGATGCTGAGCAGATTATGGCCGGTCGTCTCGGTTGTGCGCGCGACCGCCTGCGCCCCTGACGGCAGACTCACCTCGCCGGAGATCTTCCCCGACTGAATCGAGGAGATCAAATCCGATGTGTAGCGCGAAGCGATTTGCGAGGTGATCGAATCGGGCGGCAGTTGATCGATGATATTGCCGGAAAGCAAAACGGTGGCGTTTGATAGGGCGGGTTGGGCTGCGCCTGCATATTCGATTTCGGTTTCGCCGATGCGGATGATGTCGCCGGGGCGCAGTCGCGCGCTGCCGACGAGGCGTTGGGCGTTGAGGTAAGTGCCGTTGGCGCTGCCATTATCAATGAGCAGAATTTGATCGCCTTCTTGGCGCAACTCTGCGTGCAGGCGGGAAGCAAACGGGTCGCCCAAACAAATATCGTTACGCGATGAGCGCCCGATTGTCATGCGCAACTTGTCCATCTTGATTTCCGATGGCTCGAAATCTTTTGGTCGTATGATAAACGTAGACATAACTATCTTGATGGTTGGGATTTTCGGCGGTTGGCGAACCGGACGGCAAAAAGGAGCGCGAAACCGAATCGAACCTCTGCGCGAGGGGGCAGCCTCGCCAACCGAAAATCACCGCAGCAAAAGTCAGCGCGACATAACGACAACGGTCTTGGCCAGTTTGTCGTGCCACCCTTGTTGACGCGGGTCCCACAGCACCCATAGAAAGCCCAGAAAGAGTCCCAACATCGCCAAAGGATAACCGATCAGATGGCGGACAAGCGCGTCTTTGATCGTAAAGGGCTGACCGTTGAGTTTGGCAATCCGAATCCCCAGTATTCGCATGCCGATGGTTTGCCCGGTTCGTCCCGCGAAGGCGACGAAATTGAGCAAAATCAGCAAGAGCGTGAGCAGCGTGACTAGAATCAAGTCTTGATTGGCTTCGACAACCGAACGATTGCTGAGCGCGGTGACCACAAAGGTAAAGGTCATGATCGCAATCAGCGTGATGAGAAAGTCGAACATCCATGCGCCATAGCGCAGGCCAAAACCTGTGTGCTCCATCTCGCCAACTAAAAACCGGGTTGGCGGCGCGTACGGGCGCGAGCGCGCAGATGCTTGGCGACCATTGACCGGCGTGGCTGCCGCCTGATCGTTCGCGCCCTCTTCTGCCGTAACCGCAGGGAGTCGAAGATTGGCCGTAAAAGACTGCGCCTCGGATGAGCCGTCAGCGTCGAGAGTTGCGGTAGGCGCGCCTTCGATAATGAGCGCGCCCGTGCGTTGTCGTTGGGGCGTCGATTTGCCGCACATCGGGCAGAACTTCGCCCGGTCGGTGATCGACTTTCCACAGTAAGGACAGAATCTCATATGCGTCAATGGCCAGCGAGGTAGAAAGGATGAAGGATAAGCGATGACGGAAGACGGGCAAACCGATTCGGTTCTCGATGCCTGTCTCATCGGTCATCTCTTACCGTTCAGCCTTTCTCTCTGACCACTGTACCTTATCCTACACAATCTGAAAGCGCAAAATCGTGCTTCCGACTTTGAGTTCGTCGCCGGTCGTCAAGACGCGTGGCGTGCGCGTATTGAGTCGCTGCGAATTGCCGCTCGGCGAGTTTAAGACCGTGCCGTTGACGGAACCTAAATCTTCGACGAGGTACTTCTCGCCCTCCCGATAGATGCGGGCGTGGCGGCGCGAGACTTTGGTCTCCGGGTCGTACATCGTCAAATCAATCTCCGGGAAGATGCCGGTCTGCGGGTCTGTCCGCCCGATCAGCACGCTGTCTTTGTTAATCGGAAAGGGCTTGGGTTCCGTCCCTCCCATCACCATCAATTGAGCGCGTACCCGACTCGCTGTTGAAGGTGGCACGCCCGCGCCGCTGACCGGTTGGCGATTGCCGCAATGCGCACAGTAGACATCATCGGCGCCGATCTTTTCTCCGCAGATATAACAAAAGACTTCGGAGCCGGTTGGTATAGGCTGCGACCCGGCATCCCCCGAAGTGCGCGGCGAAATTGACAGCGGCGGCGCAGGCACGTAGGGCGGAGCGATCTGCCGTCCCGAATTCGATGCCCGCCCAGTACCGCGATCTTTCAATCTCGCGCTGTGGTCTTGCAAAATGTTCCCAAACTCGAAAGCCGAGGTCTGGCGCTCTTCCGGTTTATGCGCTACTGAGCGAATGAGAATCTGCTCCATGTCGGTCGAGATCGCGGGATTGATCTGTCGTGGGCGCGGATTCTTGCTGAAATCGAAGATCAGCAGAGGATTGTCTTGTGGGTCTGCTCCCGTCAACATATGGAACATGGTCGCGCCGAGCGAATAGATATCGCTGCGCGGCTCGACCTTTCCGGCAAACAGTTCCGGCGGCGCATAGCCCATCGTGCCGATGGCGGTGACGCCCTTTTCAGTCGGGCGCACAATTCGAGCAATGCCGAAATCCACTAACATCACGCGTCCGGTCTTGTCGTCCAGCATGAGGTTAGCCGGTTTGAGGTCGCGGTAGATGATGGGCGGCGTCTGCGAGTGAATGAAATGCAGCACATCGCAGATTTGAATCGCCCACTGGGTGACCGTTGCTTCATCAACTGTGCCGTTTCGTTGGCGCATCTGCTCGGCCAGGTCGCCGCCGCCGATCCATTTCATCACCAAGTAATAACGTCCGCCATCAATAAAGTAATCGAAGATGGTCGGAATCGAAGGATGTTCCAGTTGGGCGAGGACTTCAGCTTCGCGCTTGAAATCATCCACAGCCTTTTCCCGCTGCGACTGATCGGCAAAAAGTTCGATCATCTCTTTGACGGCGCACAAACGGTCGGCCAGCCGTTTGTCCTGTGCCTGATAGACGGAGCCCATACCCCCGCCGCCGACGCGCTTGACGATCAGATAGCGATCCAGCAAGAGGGTGCCGGGTTCAAGCTGGCGAGTCGTCGCTTTCTTGGATTTCTTCGATTCGGACATAGAATTATTGTCTTTTCCTGAAACTGCTTGTTCGATGGCCACGGGCGAAGAGTCCTGCGAAGTCGGAATGATATCGGCTCCGCATTCCCCGCATATCTCTTCTCCGCGCGGCACTTTGGTTCCGCAATCAGGGCAAAACATAAGTTTGACGACCTGCGTTCAGTCCTGCCTGCAACGCGACGGGGCAGATCGGCAGAGTCGGGCGCAGGGCAGAAACGGTTGCCCAACTCCTCTGCCATTGCTTCACTGCGAAATCTGAAACTTCAGAAAGGTCTTACCGATAATCACCTCATCACCGTTTTGTAGCAGGTGGCGTTTGCCCGGCAACAGCCGACGACCGCGATTGATGAAGGTGCCGTTGGTAGAGCCGAGGTCTTCAATAAAAAACTGAGCATTGTGATTCAAGATGCGTGCATGGCGGCGTGAGATTTTCGCTTCCGGATCATCTTCGTCCAGATCAATATCCGGGAAGATGCCGCTGTCGGCATCCCACCTGCCGATGTTGGTCTCCACGCCGGTAATGTAGAACTCTTTACCGACTCGGCCTCCGCGCTGAATGATGAGTCGGGCCGCAGCCCGCGCCGCTTTCTCGGCCTGACTGTCCGCCCCCTCAGATGTACCCATAGCTGAGAGCCCTTGATTGGGTGATCGGTCGGGCGGGGCGATGGCCGAAGGCGGCAGGTCAACAGCCGGAAACTCAACCTTACTTTGCGAATTGATCGGAAAGACGATCTGGTCGTTGGCGCTATTGACGTACCCACGCAAGGGCGTTCCCTCTTTCGCTTCTTTACCGGCAGGTTCGGGAGCAGGCGATTTGCGTGCTGGCAGAGCCGGTTTGGGCACGCTCATCGAATTGGTGAACGAAGGCGGTGCGAGCGGTGGTCCTTCGGAGGTGTTGTGAATCATTGAATCGCTAGGCACGGCACTAGGTGGTTGAAACACCGGCGGCTGAGACGACTGCCGCACCGGCGCGCCGCCTGCGAGTCGCATGCCACATTCATCACAATACTCACTGCCGTCGATATTATTCGTTCCGCAACTTGTACAACGTATCATAGGCAGGGCCTCCGACTACTATCGTTACCCAGAGGGCTTGGTCTTTAGGCGGCACGATTATACTCTACACCTCTTGACCGTCGCAATTGCTTCGCTTCGCCTACCATTTCGGGGCATCTGCGCGGGATGTCCAATGACCTGATGGCCGATCTTCCCGCGCAAAGGCAGGTTCTCAAACGCACAACTTCGCGCCTATGCAGGCGCCCAAAATTGGGAGGAAAGCGATTCGGAACTGCCCGAGGCGACCCCATTACCTTGCCGACTTTCTGTCAGGTCGCCTCGATAATAAATTTCTCCGTTGCAATTCGCAATACTATCTTCTTGATGACTGGTTGAAGGTTCGATGCGTCTTGCTGCCGTCGAACTGATAACCTGTCACCTGTAACTTTCAACCTTCAATTTTCGGCCAGCGGAGCTTTCATACTAGCAATCAAGATCGCCGCTACTTCGGCGCGCGAGAATTCTGCGGGCGGGGTTTCGCCTTGCGCTAACATCTCGCGCACTTTGGTGCCGGACAGCGTGACATGCTCGCCGGAGTCGTGCGGACAGGTCTTGTTCGAGGCCATCCCCGCACAGCGGCGGCAGTAAAACGAATGGTCGAAAAACATCGGCGTAATCCCTAACGCTTCCGGATCGAACTCGTTGAAGATGTAGTGCGCGTCGTAGGTTCCATAGTAGTTGCCCACGCCCGCATGATCGCGCCCGACGATGAAGTGCGTACAGCCGTAGTTTTTACGAATGATGGCGTGAAAGACCGCTTCGCGCGGCCCCGCATAGCGCATGCTCGCCGGGTTGACCGCCAGCAACGTCCGCGTCTTGGGAAAGTAATGTTCGAGCATGACCTCGTAACATTGCATACGCACTTGTGCCGGGATGTCATCGGCTTTGGTTTCCCCGACCAGCGGATGGAGCAAGAGGCCATCAACGGTTTCGAGCGCGCACTTGATGATGTACTCGTGGGCGCGATGAATGGGGTTGCGCGTCTGAAAGGCGACAACGCGATGCCACCCCTTTTTGCTGAAGGCCTCGCGCGTCTGTTTCGGGTCAAGGCGATAGGCAGGGAATTCCGGGCGGCGCGGGCGATTGAGCAAACTGACGGCTCCGCCGAGCAGCCAATCGCCTTGCGCTTGCAAAGCCGCGACGCCGGGATGTGCCGTGTCGGTCGTCAAATAGACGCGCTCGGCTTCGCGCTGTTTGTCATAGCGAAACTTTTCGCGCAGATGCAAGACGCCCAGCAAGTGGTCGTCAGCTTCGTAGAGCGCCACGTCTTTGCCTTCGTGCAGTGGGGCAGCGTGGTCATCCGGGGCTGACAGCGTGACCGGGATCGTCCACGGCAACCCCGAAGCCAGATGCTTATTGCCGCGCACGGCAATGTAGTCCTCTTCGCCCATGAAGCCCTCAAGGGGGCTGAATGCGCCGTTGGCAATCATCTCCAGATCGGAGACTTCGCGTGGACGCAGATGGAGTTTCGGCAGAGCCGGAACCCGTTCGAGCAGGGCTTCGCGTTCGACGCCCGTCAGTTCCCGATTGATCAATCTCCCGCCGTGTGCAGGTATCGTTTCTATCATTGCCAGACCTCACTGTTAAAAATATAGCGAATCAAACAAAGAAGAAACGATACGGGCGCAAAGAGAGAGATGTCAACGGGCGCAGAAATGAAAGGCGAAGGTGTCGTGGCAAGCAATCTCGGGCGATTGCGCCCGTACTGCCTTTGGGTAAAGAGCAGTACGGACACGGGAAATTATCAATCGCCATAGACGTTGGAGTTGGCGACTTTATCCCACAGCCCTTGTTTGTTTTGATCCCACAGCGGCCATAGCAACAGGATGAAGCAGACATTGCCGACAACCCATTTGATGAACTCGCGGAGAAACGCCTTGCCGAAGCCAAGCGGCTGCCCGGTCGTCTGTTCGACGACTTTCAACCCCATCCACTTTTTGCCCCAACTGGCGCCATCGCGCCCCATCAAATAAACATTGTTGTAGATCAGAATCGCAAAGACGCCGACAAAGACCGCCGCATAGCCGAGAAAGATGAGCCCGGCCATCGCGCTGCCCGCAGAATCGGGTATCTGCCCGCGCGAATCGGCTTGCGAAGCCGCCAGACCGACGCCCATAAAGATCAAGATGATCCCCGGTATGGCCCCCAGCCCGCTCAGAAAACTGTCGATTAAGTAGGCCAAAATGCGTTTGCCGGTGCCCGCATAATTGGGCGACATCGGCGGCTGGCTATAGCCGCCATACTGTTGCGGCGGCGGAAATCCTCCGTAGGGTGACTGGCCGCCCGGCGGAGGGGGATAGCCGCCACCGCCCGGTTGATAACCTCCATATGACATCGTCCTTCCTCCTGTTCTCGAGAATGTGAATAGAGCTGTGGGGTTCGGCTCTGTGAAGACGCCGCGCAGTATAGCATTGCCAAGTTCAACCTCGCAATTTTCGCGGCCCCGTCCACACAGCCGGAGGAAGGTTGATTTGCTAAAGGCGCAGATTCGCCTTTTAGCGACGGTTGTAGAGGCCGACAGCCGCCGCCGCATCCACGCGCAAGCGCAGTTGGCCGAGGATTCCTCGACTGGTTGCGATGATGCGTTCTGCCGCTTCTTCCGTACCCAATTTGGGATAGGCGGCGCGCACCAACGCCGCCGCGCCCGCAACCAGCGGGGTCGCCATCGAGGTGCCGCTCCAGGTTCCGTACCCTCCGGGCACGGCGCTGAGAATCGCTTCGCCCGGCGCGGCAACTTTGACCCATGAGCCATAATTGGAAAATGAGGCAGTGGCATCCTTCTCCGTGCTAGCGCCGACCGAGAGCGTCCCTTTTAGCGATGTGCCTGCTGGAAATTCTTGTTTATCGCTGCCGTTATTGCCCGCCGCCATAACGATGATTGCGTCGCGTGGGCAAACGGGACTGCCCAACATACTATCCGGTGACTCCGCGCAGGTAATGGTTCTCATCACGTCTCGCACTACGTTGCTACGTTCGAGCATGCTGAGGCTCAAGTTGATGACCTGCGCGCCGTCATTTGTGGCCGGGTTGCCATCTGGGTCGAGCGCATAGGCCAACGCTTCCGCCAACACCCAAGCATTGCCTCTGCCGTCAGCATCAAGGACGCGAATCGGTAAGATCATTGCTTCCGGCGCGGCCATAGCAACAAGCGCTGCAACATGGGTGCCGTGACCGTAAGCCAGATTGACCCCAACCTCGCCCTCTTCGCTGGCATCCGCATCGAGATCAACGAAATCGAAGCCCGCGCGTAGTCGCCCGGCCAACGCCGGATGGGTGAAGTCAACACCCGTATCCAGCACAGCAACCGTGATGCCCGCCCCGCGCGTGATGGCATGGGCTTCGGGCAACCGAATCTTGTTCGCTGCCCATTGCTGTGTGTAGAGAGCATCCGCATCTCCAACCGCCCATCGCACCCGTCCGCGTGATTCTGGCGATTCAGATTCTCGATTCGGTTCGGCATAGATGACGCGATGAGCGAGGTCGAGTTGCAACTGTTCGGCTTTGTCATTGGGCGATGCGCCATCGAGAATGCGCAAACGATAGATTGGCCGGGAGCCAAATTGGGCAATCGGCACATCGGACAATCCGTAATCAGCGGCAAGGGCTGACAAATCAGCAGGACTGACGAGTTTGACTAACACTTCGTTGGCGAATCGCCCGGTCGGAGCGCAAGCTTTTGCCCTCAGTCGAGGGAGGGAAGAAGAGGTCAAGAAAAGAGCGATGACAAAGAGCGTCGCAAATCCGGTTCTCGGTAAACGCATAACGGCCCCCCGCTAACTTGATAATGATTGAGATGCTAATCTTGTCATCCCTCTGTAATCAAGCCTGTTGATAAAAAGCGCTGAAGAAATAGTCAAAAATCTTATCCCGACGTGCATCTTGACGCGTGATGGCGGGCGACCAAAATTCCCGGCGCAATCGAAAAGGTTGGTTGAGGGCGGCATCGCACTCCGATCTGCCAGTCGGTACTACCGGTCAAAACCGACTGATGAGACCTTGCCGATGTGCCAGCACCTCAATGCGTAACTCTCTATGCAAACGCCACCAAAAGCGCAGCAAATCGCGGAATGCTTTGACAACCACTTTTACATTCGCCCCCGTCGCTTCGCCAGCCAAGCGCGGCAAGTGCGTGAGCGGCACTTCGGCGATGAGAAAACCGCGCGCCTGCGCGCCCGCCAACAACTCGGTATCCAACATCGCACCGTTCGAAGTCAATTTGACCTGTGCCAATACCTCACGCCGAAAGAGCTTGAACCCGCAATCAATGTCGCGGCACAGATAACCGAACAAAATGCGAATGACCATCTGCCAACCCCAAGCATTGAGTTTGCGAATCAGGTGATCTTGACGATTGACGCGATAGCCGGAAACGATGTCGGCTTGCGCCGCGCGTTCGATCAAGAATCTGACTTCGCCAAAGTCGAACTGTTTGTCAGCCGGAAAGAAGGCGATGAACTCTTTGCTTGCAGCGGAAAATCCGGCTTGCAATGCCCCGCCATAACCGCGATTGGGGGTGTGCTCGACTAAACGCAATTGCCCGACCTGTGGCAGCAGACGATTAACGACGGCGCTGGTTTGGTCGGTGCTGCCATCGTTGACGACGATGATTTCATAATCCAGTTGCATTCGCTCAGCGACCGTTGCAATCTCTTGCACCGCCTTGCCAACATTTGCCTCCTCGTTATAAGCCGGAACAACAATCGAAAGACTGAACATCTGATTCTCCTTACGAGAGGCGACGCGCCCTCGGTTACTGCGCCGAAGCCGCAGACGGCGGCTGGCTGACCTGCGGATAATTCAACACTCGATAAACGGTCGTATGTCTGTCGGCAAAGACCTTCTGCATTCGCGGACTCTGATTGGCAATCTCCATAAATTCGCGGTGATGATGGTCTGTGAAGACATACTCGCAGCCGAACTCTTTCACAATGGCGTCTTCCATATCCGGCACGCGCCCTTGCGTTATGTCCTCATAGAGATGATAGAGCCGCGCATCCTTCAAACGCATAAAGTCCGGATCGAGTCCGATGATATAGGTGTTGTGGGTGTTATAAAAGAAGAGTTTCGGGAAATCGTCCCAATCCGTATGAAAGACGGTTGCGCCCGCAGGGGTATTGGCCGCCAGCCAACGCGCCCCGCCTTGATAGGCCGTACTCGACGGTTCGCTGCGAATCTCTTCGCGCGCCGCGCCGATGGTTCGGTATGCGGCGAACCACAATAGCAAGCTCAAAGCGACTACACCGGCTACGCGAACCGGCAGAGTAACGACGCGCGTCCAATTAAGGTTTTGCAACCGATCCCGACTGGCGAAGGCGAAGAACAGAACGGCGGTCGGCGGAAAGTATTCGACGAAACGCCGCGACTTGAGCAACAAGATGAGGTACATGGTCGCCGTCAGAAACCAAAAGAGCCGCGCTTTGTCCTGCTTCCACTCCGCGCGGTCGGTTAGGAGAAGGCCGCCAATGTAGCAGAGGAAAGCGACCAACGATAGACTCACCAGCGCCCACGACGAGAAGGGATACCACTCGCTACCGACAGCGGCTTGGTACTCGGCGGCGAAGAGCTTCGGCGCAATGTGATTCCACAAGAAGAAGACATTTTGCGGAAAGTAAGGATTGACGACGTGCCCGACGATGATGCCCGCAATCAATGCCAACCCGCATTGATAGGCTACGGTCTTTTCGCTGATATAGTGCACGGCGATGCCGAACCCGACCAACGGCACGAGCAACGGAAAGGCATTGTACGACCAGACAAAGATGACCGCGAGGATGAACAGCCCTTTACTGTTGCGCTTCATCAGCAGGTGAAAAGCCAGCAGTTGTAAGGCCAACGCAAAACTCTGCCCGCGCGCCATACTCATGCGATAGAGAAACGGACTCGAAGAAGCGAACAATAGAATTAACCAAGCCAACGAGTAATTGATCTGGTAACGGCGTAAGAGCAGGTAAAAGATCGTGAAGGCGAACGTTGCCATTGCCACCGGCGCGAGTTTAGCTGCTAACCGCAAATCGCCCGTCCAGGTAAACGGAATCTGCAAAATGTGCATGAGCAAGTGATGGTCGGTGTAGCCTGCTTCATCCAGAATCGTGAACTTCAGCCAGGGGAAGGCGAGCGGCAACCCCTGCTGACGAATCAGTTCGGCGGTTTTGATGTGATAGTAGCCGTCGTAATCAACGATGTTCGGCCCGGCAAATTGAATGTAGGAGAGCAAGCAGAGAGAGAAGGCCGACGCGATCAAAGCCTGCAACAAACCGTTTGCGCCTACTCGTGTTGCGGTGCGCGTCGCAGGCAGCGGTTGTAAAACGTCGGCTTCGATCATCGTGGTTTGTCCTTCTCTGTCCATCATTGGATTGCGAGAAAATGAGGGGTGATTGCTCACCCCTCCGATAGCGAAAAGCGACGGGCAAGGGTTAGCTGTCCTTCTTGATGATCTTGTTGGCTTGCACAGAGCCATCGCTGCGGAGGAAGCCTTTAACTTTTACTCTTGTGCCGATGGCAATGCTGCCTTTAAGGCGGGTGGTGGCGGTGACCATTACGGCGCGCCCTTCGACACGCCACATGCCGACGACCTGCGCGGGCATCTCTTGCACAAAGCCTTTGACGACGGCGCTGGTGCTCGGGCTGCCATTGCCGTTGGCGTTGCCATTGGCGTTGCCGTTACCATTGGCGTTGCCGTTGGCATTGCCGTTGCCGTTCGCATTGCCATTGGCATTGCCATTGTCGTCATCATCATCATCGCCATTACCATTGCCATTCCCGTTCCCGTTGGTGTTGCCATTGCCGCTGCCTTTGGCAAAGGTTTCGAGGCCGGTCTTGCTGTCGTCATTGATGCCATCACCATCGGCATCGCCATCATCAAAGTTCGGCACGCCGTCGCCATCACGATCTTGATCAATCGCATTGGCATAGGTGTCGCCATCAATATCGGGATCGTCGTAGTTCGCCAACGCATCGCCGTCCGTATCATCGTCCTGACCATTGAGCATGCCATCGCCGTCAATGTCTTCATCAACGGCATTGAGCAGGCCATCGCCGTCAACATCGTGATCGTCCAGGTTGATAATGCGGTCGTTATCAATGTCGGAATCGAGAACGTTGGGCAGACCATCGCCATCCGTATCGGCTAAGGGGCGGGTAACATTTTGGCGGTTGTATTGCAATCCGATGAGCGCCGCATTGAAACGCAGCAAAGCCTCTTCTCGGGCGACGCCGGATTGGGTAATCAGGGTCTCCAATGTCGCCCCCGACGCCAACTCCTTTTGCACGTCATTGAGAGAGCGATTGGTAATGCGCGCGGCCATTGCGGTTGTGCTGAGGTCTTTCAACTGCCTGCCGGTGGCGAGCAATTCAAAGGCGGGGAACTTGCTGTGTACGGCGAGTACGTGAGCTGCCAATTCGAAGCCGCCGCGTTTTTCCAGTTTGGCAACCTCTTTTGAAAGCTGCCGAGCGAGGCGCGAATACGACGCCGTTGCCGCTTCGGCGCTCGCCTGTGCTGCTTGCGGAGTCGCAAGCGACCAGTAGAGTCCCCAGAGCGGCAAGGCGACAAGTGCCAGCGCAACGGCCAGTGTCCAATAGTCGAATAATCGTTTCATCCTCATGGTGCTTCTCCTAATTTACGTTATGAACGAAGTGCTGTCTGTCCCGAGCGACTTTCATCAGCCTACCGTTTCAACTCTACAGACGGCTTGCCGACGCTCAGCTTGCCGTTTTCCCCTCACCTAAATCAGACACTTCGGGTTCGGTTTCCATTGGCGATGTGAGGCATACAATAGGGTAGAGAAACAAAGGCATTGAAAAATACATTTTGGCGGCGAATCCCAGGAAAAACCTCGATGATCTGTTGACCTCTCTGGGACACCTTCAATCTTCTGATTGAAAAGGCGACAGCGATCACTTTTTTTAATCTTCGGTTAATGTTTGTGGTGAGAAGGAACGGCGAGAGGTGGAGGAAAGAAAGCGTTGTCGCAGGTTCGGTTCCCTATCACTCACTCTCTTCCCGACGGCGTCGCTGGTGCTCTCTAGACTCTTTCGATTCGTCGTCTTTCCTACCGAAGGTGAGGCTCAACCCGATTGCGAGTTCTTGCTTTTCACTTTCCGATAGCCGCGCATCGGCGTGCGTGAGGGTGTATGTCCATAAGGGCATCTCTCCCTTACGGAGTTGCTCGGCGGCGTCTTC
This sequence comes from uncultured Clostridia bacterium, assembly GCA_964468725.1. Taxonomy (GTDB): domain Bacteria; phylum Acidobacteriota; class Blastocatellia; order UBA7656; family UBA7656; genus CAYXVU01. The sequence goes on along the minus strand of CAYXVU010000087.1, from coordinate 6,459 downwards.
GCCTTCGTTCTCCTCACGATCCCACTCGGAGATATTAAACTCTGCGCGCCCTTCTTTGACATCATGTTGCAGCAGCCATGAAGCGGGAGCGATCTGGCTATACCAAGGCCACATCGTTTGGTTGCTATGGCAATCGGCGCAGGCGCGAACAAAGAGTTCGCGGGTGCGCGGGCTGTTCCATGGCGGTTCGCTGTTGACCGACGGGTTGACCAGGTTGTGACCATACGGAATGAATTGCATGGCCAAAAATACGATGCCGAGCGTCAACGCGCTGCGTCCGAACAGGCGTTGGTGACGCGCGGCGCGTTGTGCGCTGTCCGCTCTCTCAGAGGGTTCGGTTTTCGTCGGCGCTCTCATGGAATGCACGCACCCGTTACCACTGTTGTGCGATGGCAATGAGGATGAGATAGCTCAGGCAGGCGAAATTCAAGAGGCTGAGCGCAAGTTCCAGCCAACGATGTGTCTTTTGCCAGGCGCGCAAATTCAGTGCGCCCATGGCGACGATAAAGAGGAGACTGCCAAGATAAAACCACTTCATATTTGCTGCTGCCCGAATCTCCAACCCTCAGATGCATCGAAGAGGACGATGATGGGATGCGCTTTGTCGGAGCCTCCCCTCTGAACAAAGCGCATCCATGTATGAGACAGAATCACTCAAGCTACCCATCAAGAGAAGAACTTGTCTCACTTCATAGCAAACCCATCAAGGATGAACCTTGCCATCCGTGTTCGCTATGCTTCGTACGCGGATATTGTAGCCGCGCAACATTAAAATAGGATTAAGCCGGAGCCTTTATCGGTAGCATGGGTGGTGAAAATCGGTTGCCAAACCGGTACGGCTGCCGCATAGTGCCCGAAGGGAAGAGTCTATTCAGCCATTGGCCATCTCGAATTCGGGAGAGAGGCAGATGAGAATCCTAGTGATCGAAGACGACCCGCGCATCAGCGAAGCCCTGCGCAGCGGCCTCAGTGAAGAGATGTTCATTGTGGATGTCTGCGCCGACGGCGCAGACGGTGAATTTTTAGCGGCAACGAATCCCTATAGCGCGATCATCCTCGATGTTCTCTTGCCCGGTATGAACGGCATCGAAGTCTGTCGCGCTTTGCGCGCGGCCAACGTCCACACGCCGATCCTGATGCTGACGGCGCGCGATGAAACCGCAGACAAAATCTCCGGACTCAACTCCGGCGCAGACGATTACCTGACCAAACCCTTCGTGTTCGCTGAATTACTTGCCCGCCTGCGCGCTCTGCTGCGCCGGGGGCCAATGCTGCCCGACGGGCAATTGGATTATGAACATGTGAGCCTCGATACCATTGGCCACGTCGTCACCGTTGATGGGCAAGTGGTCGAAGTGACCGCCAAAGAATATATAATGCTCGAATTCTTCCTCCGCAATGTCGGCAAGGTGTTGTCGCGGCAGCAACTCGCCGAACAGGCGTGGGGAGCCGCTTATGACCCCATTAGCAATGTTGTCGATGTCTATATCAGCTATCTCCGAAAGAAAGTGGATATGCACGCGGATTATCAGTTGATTCATACCGTGCGCGGCCTCGGCTATATGCTCAAACGCAAACCGCGCCGCGCGGGAAGCCCAACGCCATGAATCTGTTTTTCAACCTGCGAAGTTTTCGCGCCCGCCTGACCTTGCAGTGGACGGCGGTCTTCAGCGTCGTACTGATCATGGCGCTCGGCGGCGTCTACTTTGCCGTGCGCCGCAACTTGCAAGCCTCGCTCGATGCCAGCTTGCGAACCCTGGCCGCGACCGAGGTCGCCTCCGCCGTTGACAACCGCGACGAAGGCGTTCACTTGCATGACCTCAACAACCCGATGTTGATTCATGAACAGTATGTTAAGAAATTCGCTCAGATTCTCAATGCCGAGGGGCAAGTGGTGCGCCAATCGGAAGACTTTATCAGTCGAGAACCCATCGTTTCGCCCGCCAACTGGCAAGCGGCGCTTGATGGCCAGATCGTTCTCGCCGATGTGCGCCTCAATGACCTCAACGGTCGCGCCGTTAGTCTGCGCGCAATGGAGAAAGGGCAGCCCTATGTTTTCGTCGTCTCCGTGCCGGTGCGGTATATGGAAGCGACGCTGACGGCGGTTTTCAACAGTCTGTTGATTGCCGGTTCGTTGGCCTTGATTGCCACCTCGCTGATCGGTTATCGGCTGGCGACGGTGGCGCTGCGACCTGTGGATTTGATTACCCGCCGCGCGCAGGTCATCGGCGCTAGCCAACTTCGCGTCCGCCTTGAAGAGCCGAAGACAGATGACGAATTGAGTCGGCTGGCCAAAGTTCTCAATGCCATGCTCGACCGGCTCTATGCCATCATCGAATCGCATAAGCGGTTTGCTGCCGACGCTTCGCATGAACTGCGCTCGCCGCTGACCTCGCTGCGCAGCAACCTCGAAGTCGCTTTGCGCCGCGCCCGCAGCGCCGAGCAATACCGCGCCGTGATCGAGAGTAGCCTCGTCGAAGTTGAACGGCTGTCAAAACTGGCAGAAGACTTGTTGGAACTGGCGAGAGCCGATGCTCAACGGCTCGATTTGGATTTATCGGAAGTCGAATTGCGACCTCTGATTGACGAAGTTGCGACCTCGCTGGCAACCCAAGCGCAAGCGCGTCACGTAACTCTTGTTGTGCAAGTGCCCGTTAGCCTCACGGTGATTGGCGATGAAAATCGCCTGCGTCGTGTGCTGACCAATCTCATCGGTAATGCCATACACTATAGTCCGACTATCGGCGGCGAAGTGACGATTGCCGCAGGCATCGAGAAGGAAGAACTCTGGCTCGAAGTCCGCGATCAAGGTATTGGCATGGATGAAGATCAACAAGCCCATGCCTTTGAACGCTTTTGGCGTGCCGACCGAGCGCGCAACACGCGCACGGGAGGCGCGGGGCTCGGACTCGCCATCTGTCAGGAGATCGTTGCCGCTCATGGCGGGACGATTCGCATCGCCAGCGCCCCTAACCTCGGCAGCCAATTTCGCGTCAGCCTACCCGTTCGCCTTGACTCCTGAAAGGATGACAAAAGGAGAAGTAAAGGAATTCAGGGAATTCAGGGAATTCAGGGAATGCAGAATGAATCGGGAAGCAGCGCAAGGCAGACCCGCCGAGCCGCATACTGCCCCCTTCTGAATTCTTGAATGCTGAATTCTTAAATTCCTCCGCCTTCGACCTTCAAGCGGCAGTCTTCACCAGCGCCCCATCACGACAAAGGGCGACCAGAAGAAGGGGTGAGGTCGGCGCTTGAGCATACGGCATTGTGCCGTGCGCAATGCTGTTGCTGGTCGGTCACCGGCTAGCAACTGCTGGTAAAAATCGGTCATCAATTCGGCGGCCTCTTCATCGGCGACCGTCCACAATGTTGCCACCAAGGTCGGCGTGCCTGCTGAAAAAAAGCCGCGCGCCAACCCTATCCATTCGTCACCCGGCGCGAGATCATTCATCCCGGTTTCGCAGGCGCTCAAGGTAACCAGCTCACAGTCTAAATCTAACTCCGAAGCCTCCCGCACCGTCAGCCAACCATCTGCCAACTTGAGCGCCGAAAAGAGCGGATTGTCTGCGCGGAACTGACCGTGACAGGCGAAGTGTAAGACTTCTACGTTGCCGCATTGTGCGCGCAATGCGGCCTGCGTAGCGTCTCCTTCCCGCAGGCGCGTGGCGCGCGCAAATAACGGAGCAAGGCGATTGACCTCGCCGATGGCCTGCGGGGTTTGCTCATCGGTGATGGCCAGCAAGAGCGCGCTTTGCAAGGCTCTGCGCGGACGTTGCAACCCATGCAAGAAGATGGCCGCGCTCGGCGCGTAACAAACCTCATGGTTTTCGATCACATGGCGCGTGCCGTCATAGAGCGCGTGAAACGGCACATAGTGCAACAGGCGATGGGGCACAATGACCAAACGCCGCATACCCGAATCGAGATGCAGAGGACTGAGCAGCAACTCGTAGAGTGTTTGTAGGTGATGGCGTGTGCGCGCAGTTAGTTGTTCCATATGTTTGTGCATCTGCGCCGCACCGAAACGCAAGGAAGTGAGTTGCAAGCGTAATCCTTTGATTGCCGCCATCACCCTCGTTTCATCGGCTAACTCTCGAACCACTTTGATGGTGTTGCGGGTGACGATGAAGGCGATGAGTTCGCCATCGAGATCGAAGTACTCGACCAATGCCGTGTCATCCGGTAAAGCGTCTTGCAACTCGGCAACCTTGAGCGATTCAACTTGCGGCAAGTCATGGCCGCCGAGTTGTTGCAATTGGCGCAAAATGGCTTGCGCTTGGCTCTCGCGCTCGCGCATCGCTTGCCGCATTGTCGCAAGCGATGCCGGTGTACGCGGCGGGTCGCTGGTCGGCAAGCGATGCATTTGGTTATAGAGCCAATTCAACTCTTCGCGCAGTTCGGCAAGTTGATCGAACAACTGAGCTTCAAAGGCATCGCGCGGCTTCTGCTTGCGATTGCCAGCCTCGCCCATCAACTCTCGCAACACGCGCGAACGGGCGCGCTCGACATAGGTCAGGGCTTCTATCTTGCGCTCGGGTTGAGAAGCGGCCAGACAGAGCCGCACCATTTCACGATACGGGGTGAGTTTATCGGTAGCAAAGGCGGCGCGGAATTCATCGGCGGGCAACCGCACGCGCAAATCTTCTGTGAACGCGATAGCGGTCTGGAAATGGGCTTCGGCGTTGGCCGCATCATTTGTCTGCGCGGCGAGCAGCCCAAGCGAGGTATGACAACGTTGTCGGATTTGCGGCACGTCGTGAGCGGCTGCGTCTTGCAGTATCGAAGAGAAGAGCCTGTGCGCTTCGGCGAAGTTCATTTGGCAGCGAGCCGCCTCGCCGCGCAGCCATCGCGCCAACAGCGTCTGCATCGGAGCATCGGCGGCAGGAAACTGCGATTCGGCACGGGTCGCGCTTGTTGCCGCCGCCGCATATTCTTTCATGGTTAACTGTATCTGCGCTTCGGTTAAGGCCACCAGCGCCTCGCCAACGCGATTGTCTTCTTGCTGAAAGAGAAAGCGCGCGGACTGGAGGTGCTCACGGGCGCGGTCAAAGAACTGTCGGGCTAAACAGGCGCGCGCCTGATTGACCTGTGCCCGCGCCTGTTCGGCGCGCATCCCGAGTTGAGCGAAAATGGCAGTAGTTCGCGCATACATCTCTGCGGCTTCGGGTGCGAGGTTCAATTCCAAATAGGCATCTGCCAGTTCCAGTTCGGCGATGGCCGATTCGTGCAGCATCCCCATTTCGGCATATTGGCGACGCGAAGTTTCCAGATACCCTAATGCCTGTCCATAACGACCTCGCAAGAGATTGAGACAGCCGAGGTCGCATTCAATAATCGCCTGCATGACGACAAGATTGGCCGTCTGCGCGCGGGCGAGCGCCTCTTGATAGAGCGCCTCGGCATCGCGAAATTTGTGTTGATAAATCAACGCGGTTGCCAAATTCGTCTCGATCAATAACAACTGACGGTCATCGCCAACTGTGATAAACCGTGTGCGCGCGGCGCGGTAAAACAATTCGGCTTCGGCGTGGCGGTCGCGGCGATAGCAGATGTTGCCGAGGTTCAATTCGACTTTGCCAACTCCTACGAGATCATTATGCGCCAACAGGACAGTGCGCGCTTCCAACCCACAGGCGACCGCTTCATCATAACGACCGAGCAGCGCCAAAGCGTAAAGTCTGGCGATTTGCGTCGCAGCGGCTTGTAGCGACTGACCGAGTTGTTGAAAATGCTGCGCCGCCTCATCCAATTTGGCGATAGCGGTTTCGGCTTGCGCACCGAGTTCGAGTTCGACCAGCCCTTCTACCCACTTGGCGAAAGCGATGATTTGCGGATGCTCGGTCAATTCGGCCAGCAGAGAGAGGGCTTCAGCCGCGCCGCAAGCGCGTGCCGGGTCGCGGTCGCGCAGATCGTCGTAAGCTACTTTGAGAGCGCGGGCGAGGTCAGGGTCGAGGAGGTCGCGGTGGGTGGCAAACAAAGCGGCGCGCTCTGCGCCATCAGATGATGCAGATCGGACTGCCAGTTCTTCCCTTGTGAAGTTAGTCACCGAGCGTTAAATCGGGAATCTCCAATTCAATATCGCGCAGACGAAGAAGCAAAGTGTAGGTGCCGGACGGAACGCTTGGCAATGCGAATTCGCAGCCTTCGCTGAGCGCGCAAACCGCGCTCACTTGGTCGCCGCGCAGTTCGGCATCGCCGCCCGCACAGATGCCGAGAACCTGCCCCGAAATCGCCCATAACTCGCCGCTCGGCTCGACCTGTATCTGCACGTCATTCTCTGGCGTACTGAAAAGGTATTGGCGCTCGGCTGTTAATCCCGAACGCAGGCCGAAAGCGGGCGTCTGTTGGAGACTGTCGAATCGCAACGCGGCAATGACGCGCCGCAGGGTGGCAAGCGGAGGGGAAGCGGCAGCCCGCGAGTTGAAGAGATGAATGACCGAAGCCAGAACCTCGGGTGCA
>CAYXVU010000086.1:15140-22670 GCA_964468725.1 uncultured Clostridia bacterium | reverse complement strand
TGCTCAATGGGAGTTGCCGCTTCGACGCAGTCGAGTTGATTGAAAAGGTTGATAAAGGTCACGGGGTCTCCGCCCGGTGGCAAGACATAATAGAACAGCGTGAAGATATCAAGTGCTTGCTCTTTGCTGGTGGCCTCCGCCATCTTCCACATCTCAAAGTGGCGTTCTTGATTTTGACTCGCAGCTTGATGCCAATGGCCGCCATCCAGCCCAGCGGCGAGCAGTTGGTTCAACGCCTCACCGTCGCATAGATTGATAATCCTATCGTTCACCCGTTCCAAGATGGTTCCATCTTGGAACTTCACGCGGATCGCCGTTTTTACAAACTCATAGTCCTCGAACTCTGTCGGCTTGGCTTTGGTCATTTCCGCGCGCTTCTGCAAGGTGTCGCGGGTTGCGGAACGCAAATACTTAATGGCCTCTGGTGGGTGAGAGAGGATCGGTTTTTCTTCTTGGCTTGCGGCTGCGGGCGTAAACCCTGCGCTCATCGCAAACAAGCAGAAGAAAACAGCCGCTATAGAAAGAAACAGAGATATGGTCAAACTCGAAAAGACGCGGTGCAGTCTCTCTGACGCCATGAGGTATCTCCTTTTGAGTTCGAAAGGTTGAACTTCTATTATGGGTTGACTAGCTAGCTGCCTACTTTTCGCCGCAGCTATGGTTGGACAATATCGAATAGAAAGTTCCTTAAAGGACAATTAAGGATTCTTAAGAATTCTTAGGACAAAGAGTAAGAAGTCTTTATGACAAAGGAATCTGATGCCGCAGGTAGGTTTCAGGCTTATGCGATTGCCGTCGTCGTTGTGGCCAGCGACTTACTGAAAGACATCTCTGCCTTGATTGTGAAGCGGCGGACGGATGCCTAAGAGCGCGCTTACGGTCGGAGCAATATCAACCGTTCGCAGCGCAGGCAGCACCTGTTGTCGGATGCCGGGACCTGCCGCAAAGAATACGCCTTGCATCTCTCTGTTGTTGCTGAGATACCCGTGATCGCTCAGAAAACGCGGCTTCACACCTGACGCTGAAAAAGAATTGCTCAGGAAGTAGCCGGGGCGCGCCAGCAATACCACATCGCCGACGTGTGATGGATGGCCGAGCCGCAAACCGGATAACTCGGCTCGCCGGAGTACGCGATCAAATACCAGCTCTCCGTTCGCATCGCGCAGGTTGCGACAGGTTGCCACGATACGCTCAACGTAACGCGACAACTGTCTGGGCGCGACGACGCCTTGCGGGTCACGCCCGCGCAGGTTGATGCGGATATGTGCCAACGCCGCGTACGCATAAGCGCGTATCTCAGCCTTGTCATCTTCCCGAACCCGAAAACCGGCTCGCGCTAGTGCCGCATTGACAGCGATAGCGGTATGCGAGGCCATCATCCCATGGGGTGAGGCGACGACAACGGCTGTCTCTGCTGATGCGGCATCCATGATATGACCGAGTGTTGCATCTACGATTTGATAGGTGCGCTCGACGTAACGGGCATAGCGCGCACGCCGCGCGCCGTCTTCAGCGTGATAGTCCGGCTGGCGCGGATCGGTGAGTAAAAACTGATGGCTGAGATTATCAATCAGGTTTTCATCAAGAATCAGCAGATCGCAAGGGAATTGTCGCAAGCACAACAAAGTCAATGCGCGTTTATACTCTGCCAGTCGCTCGGCTTGCTCGAACAGCGTTTGCTCATCAATCAACCGCTGCTGCCAATTGGGAATGTCAATGTTGCCCGGCCAAAATCCCAACTCTCGATTGACGGTTTCGACAAACTCTTGTGGCCTGCCTTGATTTTTGTGCGCCGCGCCGACATAGAGCCGCACCCCACGCAGGTCTTCTGGCAAGGCGAGCAACTTGAACCACAACCCGGCACGGTCGGGCTGGCCCGCCAGTTCGAAGGGCGACCATTGCCGGACGCGCAACTGTGCGGCTGTCCCGTTTCGCGCCTCCCCGTCCGTATCCACGATCACCGAGTCATAACGGCGCTGCCCGTCAAAAATGGAGTCTACGGCTAGGGCGTGAAGTTCGATGCTTGGCAGTCCGGTTGCTTGCACGCTGAGTTGTTGGGGTTGAGCCGTTCCCAAAGCTTGCCAGTGTTCGAATGACTCTCTGTCCGGATTCCATGCCGGTTGATCGGTCGGATTGAGCGTGACAACTTTGCCCGCAGAGAGTTGTTCTCCTGAGAGCAACGTCCAATCGCCCGAAAGGTGAGGTTGACTGCCGTTGGCGTTGATCGGCGCAAGGTTAATCACCCGTTTGCCTTGCCGTAGCGCCGCTTCGACTAAGGTTTCAGCTTGCAGATAGCTGCTCATGCCGTTGGTTTCACTGCCCAACGGATCGCCTTGTTTGTGAAAGCTGTTGGCAACGATGCCGTGCCGTTCCGGGTATGCACCAGTGATGAAAGAGGCCGCTGAAACAGCGGTCAACGCACCTTCAATTGGTGAGAGAGTTTCGGCGCTAGCCCCGGCGCGCAAGAGGCGGGCAAAGCCGCCCGTTGGGGGCAGCACGCCGCTTGCCAGATAGGCATCCATTCGCCAGTCGGCAGCGCCGCGCGCGGCGATGAGGACGACTTTGGCCGCTCTCGGCGGATTGGTTGCGACAACCTGTGGTTGCGATTGGCCGACAACCGGTAGCGAGAAGAGGCTGGTTGAGTTGCTAAGCAAGAGAATGCTCAACAAGGTAACCAGCCCGGAGGAAATGAAGCGGCTACCTGTCCGCCTTACGAACTGTTGCCGGAAGATCATAAACCTCTCTCGCTGCGCTACCGACTATCTCTTTTCGCGTTCGGCGCGGATGTTGAGTTTAAGCACGACATCATCACGAATCAGATCATTGACCTTGCCGGGATAATTGACGCCGAAGTCTTTGCGATTGAGAGCAAACTCGCTATTGACCAAGACGGCATCGCCTTCGATTTTGATCGTCGCCGGAAAGGAGATGGACTTTTTCACGCCGTGAAAATCCAGATTGCCGGTGATCGTATGGGTTGCGCCTTTATCGCCGCCCGCTTTGATTTCGGTTGAAGTGAAGGCCGCCGTCGGATAGGTGGCGACATCAAAGAAGTCGGGCGATTTGAGGTGATTGGTCAGCCCGTCGGCGTCGGTCTTCACCGAATCCATTTGAATGATGACCGTGACTTGGCTCTCTTCCGGTTTGTTGTTGACCAGATCAACCGCGCCGGAATGTTTCTCGAATGAACCGTTGTGGCTGCCGGTGACTTTCGAACCGATGAAATCAACCTTCGAATTGTCTTGCGAGAAGACATACTTCACGCCTTTGCCCGCCGTTGTCGGAGCCGGTTGAGTCGCTGTGCCAGTGACCGCTTTCGATTTGTCGGCAGCCGGATCGCTGCACGCCGAAGCCATGAACAAAGTGACGACAACAAACAGGAACAGAACAAAACGCGTCATGAGAGAATCTCCTTGGTGTAATTTTGATCTATAAAGAGTAGCGACTGTCCATAGCCTCGTCCAGATGAAACCTTTCCTTGCAAAGCAGCCGGTACGAGAAGCGCTCAATCACAGCGCTTTCAATTCGCGCTCCGCCTCGCGCGAAGACGTTGCGCCTCGTCCCGATAGAGAAGCGGCCAAGCATCGGGAGGTTGATTACCGCGATTGATGCGAGTCTCCCAACTCATTTTGTCCTGTCCGTCATAACGAATGGTCGCCCAGCTTTGCGAACTCACTCCGTTACGAATAGTTCGTTCGCTCAACAGTTCCAATCGCCGACCTTGCTCGGAGAGCGTGATCGTATAGAAGGTTTTGCGCCCATAGTTGCCGAAAAGCGCTACCATCTCAAAGCGATTATCCAAATTGTTCCAGTTCAAATAGAAGACATAGGTTCGAACTTTGCCACGAACCGTGGCGCGCGATTCGCAACGAATATATTGCTCATCAAGCGCCCAGTTGCATTCGCGTACCCCGCTCTCTTGATAGGGATCACCGGAGCTGACGGCGCGATCTACAAACTCCCAGCGCCCGATGAGCCAAGCCAGATCCCGAATACCGGGAGCTTCGCTACGCCTTTCGGTTTGCGAGAAGGTAAGCGAGACGCTGCCGAGAAATAAGAATAGAATTGCAGCGCATTTTTTCATGCAGTTTCTCCTCGCACTACGGCGGTCAAGTTCATGGTCAACAAGGCTCCGGCCTGCGGAAGATCATTGACGGCAACCACCGTGCGTGCCGGGCGGTGATCGCCGAGCTTTTCGACATAGGCGCGATTCATCTCCGCGAAATCGCCCATATTTTTGAGGAATACGGTGATGTGCAAGACGCCGCTCAAGTCCGCGCCGACCGAGGCGAGCATCACCCCGAAAGAATCGAGAATCTGCCTGGCCTGTGCGTAAACATCCGTGCCCGCCAGTTCTCCTGTCGCCGGATCAATCCCCGACGTAGCACTCACGGCAATGAAGGGCCCGGCTTTGGCGATGTGGCTGTATGGCCCGATGGGACACGGCGTATTCGCAGGGGTCGAGACTTCTACTTCGTGTCGCATGTAAAGCGCGTCTCCTTTGCTCAAGTCACTCTTGCGCCGAATCACCTGGCGGTAAAGCGTAAAGGTTGGCGATTCTAATCAGCTTTTGCTTGTCGAACACCGGAACAAGAATGCGCTGATAATCTGCGCCTTCGAATTCATCAAGCCGTGCCCAGTGTTGCGGCAAATTCGCCGAAACGAACAGCCAGATGTCTACCGGCGACCCATGCGCTACCCATCGCAATGCGGGAAAGCCCAGTTCAACTCCCCATCCTTGTTGAACGAGATGTCCGCGCACGAAAAGCCCTGCTTGCCATTGACCAGAGATTTCGGAAAGGATGTGGTGATTTGCTTGACCGGGAGCCAAACTGCCGTAGACGGCCAACCGTGAAGCTGCGCCGAATTCCCGCTCAATTAGGGCTTCCAGTTCGGCGCAATAGCACAACCGATCTGATTGCGTCCCCGCCCGATACCGCAGATGGTTCAAGCGCTGCAGATTTGCAAGCTGCTCTTCTGAAAGCTCCGCCATCGCTTGAACGGACAAGTTCGCTTTTTGATCTGTTATCGCCATAGCAGGTTCATCGCTTCTCCGCTGGCTCTTTCCGGCGCACAAAATGTGCTGTCCATGCCTCTTTCCAGCCAGACCCATCAGGAATCAACGCCGTGTAGGTGAACCGGTCTCGATGGTGAAGCTGAAAGATGGACCGACTCAGCTTGTCATCCGGGCGCGGGGCTTCGGGCACGAAGACAATCCGGTCAGCAACCGCGTCCAATTTGCCGGTTGCGATTCCATATTCGCCCGGCAAGTTATGGACTCCCATAGAGAAAAAGATGTCTCGTTTCGGGTCATAGCCCCAGATGCCATCGCCTCGAATCTTGGTGCCGGAAAATTCTTCTGACCAGGTAACCGCCAAGCCATCATAGAGTGGCCGAATGCGGCGCACGCCGGCGCGCCGCCCCAGCGTAAATTCCCATTCCCCCGGTAAGGTTTCGAGAAGGGCGCGGGCGCGACGGTCTCCTCCTTCTGCCGATACCGTGCCTAACGATGGCGGTTGTATCATCAACAGAAGCAGGCCGTAGATAAATAACCGGGGTACAGACCACAACCATTTTTTTCGATACATCAAATTACCCTCACTTGCCGTAGGGAGTACGACGCTTTGTCGGCTGCCCCGATTCAGTCGTATCGGAGCGCGACCAGCGGAGCCACTTTCGTCGTGCGTTGCGCCAGAAGCCAACAGGTTAGCAACGCCACGCTCACCAACACAACGGCAATCAGCATAAAAGTCACCGGGTCGGTTGCCCGAATGCCGAACAACAGGTTTTTCATCAGGCGCGTCAGCCCAAGAGCCGCCAACCCGCCGCCGATGAGCCCCACAGCGATCAAACGAAGCCCTTGCCCTCTACCCATCGCCCTGCGCTGCCGGCGCAGGCCTTGTTTGCCGCGGTGGAAGGCTTTGCGCCGCGAGGCATTCGGTTGGTGATGGCTCACTCATTCGGGAAGACATAATCGGGTAAGGTTGTGACCGATGGCCATAAATCGGTGTGCGGCCATTGTATCAACTGCTCCTGCGAATGCGCGCCGGACAGAACGCCGATGTTCCAACGCACCCCAGCTAGTTGTCCGGCTTGTAGGTCTAAGATCGTATCGCCGATATTCATCACCTGTTGTACATCGCTGATGTTGGTTGCGGCCATCGCGCGAAAGATCAGGTCGGGTGCAGGGCGACCTTGCGCCACATCATCGCTACAAACCACCGCATCCACCACGCTGTCATCCCATTGCAACTCTGTGAGTAACAAATGCGTGATGTCGCGGTCAAAGCCGGTATTGAGGGCCACGCGCATCTCGCGCTCGCGTAACCATTGGAAGACTTGCATTGCTCCATCTATCGGCTCTACGCCTTCGCTAGTGTAGCGCTCTGCGAGACGTTTACAAAAAGAGGCATAGATGATTTCGGCGCGCCCACCGCGACTTGCTCCGTCCGACAGCAGTTGCCGGATGGCTTGCCGTTTGGACGAGCCACGCACGCGATTCAATTGCTCTGCGGTTACCCTGACTCCATGTTCGGCGAGCGCCGCCGTGAAGGCTTGCGGCACTTGCCCTGTATCTTTGACCGTTGTTCCGGCCATATCGAAGACCACCAAGCGGAGATCGTTCATCGGCGCGCCTCCGCAGGTTGACACTCTGCACACACTGGTGGCGCAAGCGGCGTGGGGTAGCCACAACCGGAACAGGCCGTCCAGGGCGCGATCTGCTCGGCGCGCAGGTCATACTGTGTGCGGAGTAGAGCCTCGGCGCGCGCGACGATTAGAGAGCATTCGTCTGCCGTCAATCGCTCATTCTTGGCTGCCCAAACAAAGCGTTCGGCAAAGGTGGGAAAGATCGGTGCTTCGCCCCAACGCCATGCGAGGTCAGCAGTGGTGCGACTGCGACCTAAGAGGTGCAGGTGAACACTGCGATAGGCGGGCGCAGTCTTTGAGCCTTGCGGCTCGGCTTCATCGTTCAATGCCCAATTGCCCGCTTCCCAATAATTGATGCACCCGCCCGCAAGTTGCGGAAGCACATCTAGCATCGCTCTGCCAGTTGCGGCAACCAAGAACGACCAGAGCATCAATTCGTGGGCATCCAGTTCGCTGCGCTCCCATACGGGGCGCGGCGGATTGACGATCAAATTGCCTCCCGTCCGCCGATCCACTAAGACCAGCTTGCGGGCGGGCAAGACAATCTCGCCGCCCTGACAACTGAAAATATGCATGCTCAGTATTCCTCCTGCGCTTTTACGTGATGCCGTCGCCTCCCGCACAATTATCTTCGCAAAGGTCAGTGACCTTCTCGCTTCATCCGAAGCGGACCAAACTGCACAAGGTCATCGTGCGGCAGGAATTCGAATTCCCAATCTCCTTCGAGCGTAAAGAACTTAGTTGCAGACCTGGGGTAAAGCCTGCGCTGTCCTTGCCAATAGGTAGACTCCGCATAAAGCGCCTGATTTTTTAGTGAGATGGTCAAGGCAATAGAACGCTCCCCATCCTGTGCGCGATACAGGCCGACATACGGGCGAAAAT
>CAYXVU010000086.1:0-15040 GCA_964468725.1 uncultured Clostridia bacterium | reverse complement strand
GAATAGCGAAACGCCTGACCGGGCAGTTGTTCGACTCGTATGGCCGGAGAATTGGCAGGCGCAGTGCCGCGTAGGATCTGTAACAAGGTAGGTTGGGGCTGAGCGGTTGTGTAACCAGCAAACCCGTGCACATTCAGTCCGGCGGTATGACTCAGTAAATGGCGAAGCGTGATCGGTTGATTTTCTACCAATTGGCTGGCCGGAATCTTCCAGGCTTGTAAGCGTTGGTTTATGTCTTCGTCGAGGCGGAGTTGTCCTTGCGCCACGAGGCGCAGAGCGATCAATGCGGCAATGGGTTTGCTGACAGACCCTGCTTGAAACAACGTATCTTGCGCTACCCGTTGTCCGGCAGGTGACTGGGCTATGCCATAGGCGCGCGCCCAACTGAGTTGCCCGCCTTCAATCACGGCTAAGCTGACTCCGGGAACTTGATAATGGCGCATTCGGTCCTGCAAAGCGAATCTGGTATGCGGCTTCCCGCGAACGGCGTTGCGCCAGGTCAGCCCCTCTTCCACTCGTCTGATGCGCTCGGCAAGACGCGCGGGTTTAGGCGTACGGACTTGCCCATAAGTGATATCCGGCGCGAGTCCTGCCAAAAGAATCGCTACAAGCAACCGGCGCAGCTTAAGGTTTGCCATGGTGATTGCTCCTCCCATAAACACAGCGACCTTGCTGACCAATGTCAGATGTGTTCGATCCTTTCATCAGCGAAGTTTTCCATCCAGATGAAGCAGGAGATTCAACACTCCCTGATACGCTAAGGCCATCCCGGCAGGGTCGAGCTTTTCGGCTGTATCCTCTTTCGTATGGATTAGGCGTGCTGTTGCCGGAGCGAAGCCATCGCGTAAACCCGATTCCGCGCCGCCATTAAAACGAAGCCAGAGTTGATGAGCTTCCGCGCGCGGCAACACCGCTAAGGAGATGTTGGGGATTTTTGCCGCTTGAAAACTGCGATCATCGCTTGGTGGAAACTTGGGGAATTCGATACAGGTGAAATCCTGTTGTGCACAGACTTGCCACATTGCCCGATACACCTCGCGGCTTATGGTCTGCTCTGCCGGGCCGAAAATTAGCGTGTTGCCATAACCGGCGATGTCCAGGTTGACCATGGCCGTGATACGCGCGGCCTCGGATGTGCTCGCAAAATGTTTTGAACCGGCCAAGCCGATCTCTTCCAGGTCAAAGAAAACGAATTGTACTTGGTGCTTGAGCTTGTGTTGTCGCAACGCGCGGGCAACGTGAATGAGTACCGCGACTCCGGCTGCGTTATCCACCATTGCGCGACTGATCTGTCCGTCGGGCAAGCGCGCTGCGTCAAAATGCGCGCCGACGATGATCGTGCGCGCGCCGGAACCGAGCGTGACGACGAGGTTTTGACCTTCGGCGCGCGCGTCCCGATCTAGCCGCGGGTTGGGAAAAGGCCGCGCTTCAAACTTCAACTCGCGTTCCTGCAATAACGTCGTGAGCGCTTTGAACCGTTCGGCGTTCGACGGCTGCTCAAGCCGGATCGCATCTTCCTTTATGGACAGCCCAGGCGTCGGGATCACCTTTTCAGTGTTCGCTGAGCGAGGAAGTGTCACTGCCGTATGGAGCGCGCCGACAAACAGCGCTGGCAACAAGAACCAAACACGCGTACGATGGCGAAGCATTTCTCTCCTTAGTTCTGTGATTGATCTTTCAACAAATTCAAAAACCATTCAGCAACCTCGCGTGAGGCAACCTGAGCCAGAACTTCAATCAAGCGATCTGTCTCAGCCGTCTTGTCGGCAGCGACTCAACGAAGGAAGTCAAGAAACTGTTGTTCGCCCAGCCTGCTTTCCAACTCTCTCAATATACCCTCTTGCGATAAAAAATGGCAGGCGTCTGAGCCCGGCTTTTTGTTCGATCAAAGCTATAAACCGGCGGCAGGTTCAAACTGTTGCGCTGCTTCTATGCAAGTCGTAGCTACCGACATCGCTAGCAGGCAGCCCCCGATCAGCCAAAAGAGAGATCTGCGAAATAAAGGTAAGCACTCGGACAGTTTTTTAGCGAACTATTTTGGAATGCCGAGCACTTGTTTCCAACGGTTTAGACCGCAAAATACTGAGATGTAAATCTGTCCGACTACTCGGGTAGATAATAGGTGATGTTGGACTCTGTCATCCGTCAATATCCTTCCGTCTTGCCGCGCGGTGTACTAGGGCACATAGAAAGAAATGAGAAGTTGACAGTTTCTGGTATTTCTTTGGGTGTCACCGCCCGACCTGACCTAATGCATCGCCTAAGCAGGCGATGCATTAGGTCAGCAGGTCTATTTCCGGGCGTGATGCTACGGCGGCGTTAATTTTGTCAGGCCTGTTTATCGGTGCTGTGCAGCGATCATGGTCGTCCGGGTTGAGTCGTTGCCGGGTAGCTTGAATGGCGCGAGACGATCTGCCATTGCCCTTTGCGCCTTGCCCACACGTCGGTCATCAGAAAATCAGCGTCCCAGCGATCTTTACCCCACGTGCTTTTCCATTCTAGCCGACACGTCACCATTGCTACCTCGCCAATCAATCGCACACTGAGGTCATGAAAGCGAAAGTGTTCAACCTTGATCTGATCGGTGCCCCCGTCAATATATTGCCGCTTGTTGATGAGTTCGCCTTTTGAGGTCGCGCTGACGAGAATGTACTCTTCGCCGATGATGCTCTCTAAGATAGCTTTATCGCCGCGCTGAAAGGCGCTCATCATCGTGTTTTCCAGTTGCAGGAACTCTTGCCGCAGTTTGTCGTCGGTTTTGACGGTGGTGGGCAGACCTTGCGATGCGGTTTGGGGAGCCGAAGATTGTTGCGCTAACGAATCGGTGGTTAGCAACTGTGCCCATAACAGCAAGATGACTGTGGCCATAAACCCGTGCTGCGTTCTCCGAAATAGATTGATGCAGTTCATCTGTTTTCCTCCGTTTGATAGGTTACTCGCCAAATCTGTCTCTTATCATCATCCATGAGGGGCAACGAGCCATCGCGCCGAGCCCATACGCCAACCGGATGCCCCCTAAGCCTCTGCGACCTCTTCATTGGGTAACCAGCCGGTGATGAAATCTTCATAACCACCTTCGGTTTGCCGTCTTTGAAGGGGTTGCGAATGATTTTGTAGCCGCTCGGCTTTGTCCGATTCCATGATTTGTGCAGGGCGACAAACGCGTCGCCTTGATATTTGGGCGGGAACATCTTTCCCCTAACAAAAGCTATACCAAGTGCCGCCGCATGGGATTCCACTGGAACATCCGGGGGGGTGCGTAATCCCGAAACGAATAGGTGATGGCTACTGCCGTCCGGGTTGTATTCATTGATGGTGCGCGGATAGCCAAAATCGCTTTCAGCAAAGAGGCGCGCTTCAAACCTGTGCGGCAGACGCAAGCGCACGCCCTCAGACTGAGCAATAATCGCTGGCGGGTTTCGTACGAGCGGCGACGCAGCGGGTGCGGGCTGGGTTCCTGTTTTGATGATGATGCGCTTCGGGTTCAGCGGCTCGTCGGCAGATGGCGTCTTCTCAGCCGTTTGGCCGCAAGAAAAAACGGTCAGGAACAGAAGCAATCCTGCTCCTGACCGGAAGTTCCACTGAGGAGTAACGGGAAATTTCGGATTCCTCATCTCAACTCCTTGAGGTAGCCAGCTAAGAGCGAATTAGTTGACCTTCGATAAGGCTTCAAGGAGTTCACTCGGTTCTGCGCCGCGTTTGTAGCTGGCTTCGACGAACGAGTAGACAATTTTTCCTTGCCGATTGACGACGTAAGCCGCCGAGCCCGCCAGTTCCGGTTTGTCCAAATCATACTCTTTCTTGATGTCTTTGCCGATCTTCATATAGTAGGCGTTTAAGTAGTCAGGCACGTCGTAAACTAACCCGAATTTGCGCGTCACTTTGAGCTTGGTGTCGCTCAAAATCGTCATGTCGAGTTTCTCGCTGTTCAAGTATGCCAACGAGGCGTCAGGCTTTTCGCCGGAGATGGCCACAACCCTTGCGCCTTTGGCTTTGATCTGCGGCAAGTATTCCTGTAAGCCGTGCAGATAGAGGTTGCAAAATGGACACCATGCGCCGCGATAGAAGACCAGCACCAGTGGCCCTTTCGCCAATAGGTTTTTGCTGCTGACCGGCTTGCCGAAGGCATCGGGTAGCGTGAAAGAGGGAATCGTGCCGGATTTGAGCGCTTTTTCGTAAAAGCCTTTGGCAACCGCTTCTTCGACAGCCCGCTGACCGATCTTGGCAGCATCGGGAAAGGCGCTGTCCATCTGCTCGGCCATCGCCTTCATTTTGGCTTCTACCGGACGATCTCCCGACGCTTGCTGTGCCTGGCCGATCAAAGCGAATAGAGCAATCAACGGGACGGTAAGAAATGATTGAAACTTGTTCATATACCTCATGAGTTTCTATTACCTCCTAGAGAAGTTCTGTCTCCTGATATGCGCTTGCCAAACCGGCTTGCGAATCAGCAAGCGACTCTACGGCGCAGCATCGGTCAAACCAATGAATAGCGGATGAGTTCAAGATGAGTTATGGATGAGGCGCGGAAATTACAAATAAATGACATGTTTTGCTAATCCGATTGCCCCCGATTTTTGCGCTGCTGATTTCGGTTGACTATAATGAGGCCGGTTTTTCAGCCCAAGTCGTTATGATTGGCAACGGCTCAAAATTTATGGGACTGCGATTCAGCGGCTTTGAACTCGATGTGACAGCGAGCGAGCTTCGTGACCCGTCCGGCTCCCCCGTAAAACTGCAGCAACAACCGCTCAAGTTACTCACCCTGCTCGCACAACGCGCTGGAGCGTTAGTGACCCGAGAAGAGATTCAACAACACTTGTGGGGCGCAGACACTTTTGTAGATTTTGAGCAGGGAGTCAACTACTGCATTAAACAGATTCGCATCGCCTTGCAAGACGACGCGCAAGCGCCGCGCTATATCGAGACCTTGCCCCGTCGCGGCTACCGCTTCATCGCCGCCGTAGAAGAATGGGAGACTGCGCCCATGGCGTTGCCGACCTCTGCAACTGACGCGCGCGCGGTTGCAGAGCCACCGGCTGAATCCTTCCGCCAAGCGCCTGAGCAAAGCATAAAACCGCTTCCTCATTCGCCTCTCCTACGCACAGGGGTACGCCGATACCGGCTGCTGATGGCGTTGCTCTTTATCGCTTTACTGGCCACCGCCTGGGTCGTGTGGCGCGCCTTGCGTCCGCCGGTTGCTCCTGTGAAAAAAGTGATGCTTGCGGTGTTGCCATTTGAGAATCTGAGCGGCGACGCGGCAGAGGAGTATTTTAGCGATGGGATGACCGAAGAGATGATTACTCAACTCGGTCGTTTACAGCCACAACAACTCGGTATTATCGCGCGCACTTCGGTGATGGCCTATAAGAACACCACGAAAGACGTTGCCAGCATCGGGCGCGAATTACAGGTTGATTATCTCCTTGAAGGCAGCGTGCGCCGCGCCGACGACATCTTGCGCGTGACCGCACAACTCATTCAAGTGAGTGACCAAACTCATCTGTGGGCCGAGACCTATGATCGCACCGACTTGAACATCTTAACCGTGCAGAGCGAGATTGCCGCACACATCGCGCGCACTCTTGCCGTCGAATTGTTGCCCGCCGCCACGCCAGACGCTGAACAAGCGATTGCCCGCAACCCGTCTGCTTATGATGATTATCTGAAAGGACGCTATCTGGCAGGCAAAGGCACCCGCGACAGCTTGTTCAAGAGTGTAGATTACTTTGCGCAAGCTCTTGCCAAAGCGCCGCTCGATGCGGCAACGCACGCGGCACAAGCGGATGCCTATTATCAGCTCGGCTTCGCATCGTTGCTTGCGCCCCAAGAAGCCTATCGCAAAGCAAAGGCTGCCGCCGCGCACGCCATTGAGTTGGACAACCGCCACGCCGAAGCCTATGCAACGCTCGGATCGGTGCAGTTTCGCCTCGACTGGCAATGGGCAGAAGCCGAGAGGTCTTTTCTCAAGGCTCTCGAAATCAATCCGAACTCCGCCCTTGCCCATCACGATTACAGTTGGTACCTGATCGCCTGCAAGAGATTCGATGAAGCGGTCGCCGAGATCAAGCGCGCGCAAGCTTTAGACCCGCTCTCCCTGCGTATCAACGCCGATGCCGGATGGATACATCTGCGGGCGCGGCGTTACGACGAGGCTATCGCACAAATTCGTCGCTTGCTGGAAATCGAGCCAAACTCCAGCGTCGGCCTCGAATGTTTGGAATGCGCCTATGTGCAAAAGGGGATGTATGCGGAATCGCTCGTCGAAGCGCGTAAGATCATGACGCGATTTGGCGCGACTGCCGAAGAGATTGCTTTGGTGACGGGGGGCGACGCTGCCACGGCAGTAAAAAGAGTCGAACAGTGGCGACTAAAGCGATTGCAAGCCGCCGCGCAAAAAGTTTCCCTCAACCCTTACTCGTTCGCGTTGCAATATGCCGCCGCCGAAGATCGAGGAGCCGCACTCGACTGGCTGCGCCGCGCCTATGACGAACGCGACCCTGCCATCATCACCCTACAAGTTGATCAAGTCTGGGACAGCTTGCGCTATGACCCGCGCTATCAAGAGATCGTCACGCGTTTGAGTTTCCCGCCGTAGCAAATGCGGAAAAGTTCTTCGCAAGCCGATTCAGCGCTGCCGTTCTCTTCCCGAACATCACAAATAAAAATGATCTCATTGAGGCCGCACGTTTCAACCGGGTTGCGCGCATCCGTCAATGAGACGAGCAATCCCGTGCCGTCTACTTTCCGCTCAACATCAGGAGGAGGCTATGCGTTCCCTCAAGTGGATTGCTGTCTTGTGCTTTGCTTTGTGTGCTCTCGCCACCCAGAAGTCATCCGGTGCGGCGACGCTCATTCGCGTCAATGAATCAACCATAAAAATGTCATTGCAGGGCGATGCGGCTACGGTCGCCTTACCTATTGCGAGTCTTGCCGGTCGTGAATTGGCAGCGCATGTGAAAATCGAAATGGTTTCCACTCAAGGTAACGTGCGCGCGTCTGCAGAAAAAGTCATCACCTTGCAACCGGGATCGAATCTCATCACGATGGTGTTGCCGTTGACGGTTTCGCAGATGCCCGAGAATGAACGTCAGCGATTTTTATGGGACCGCCTGCGCTATCGCATTCTGCCGGATGCCAGTATGAATACCGAGCCTGTCGAAGGCTTGGTTGCCTTGTCGGAAATCTTTACCCAAGTATTCAGCCTCAAAGCGCTTGCGGCTCCTAGCGCCGCAGAAGGCAAAAGCTATCGCGTCATCACGCGCGCTGTGCAGCCGGTCAATGCGAACCCGGTGTCGGGCGTCAAGGTAGAGGTGATGTTGAAGGTGGAGGACAACGCGCAAGCGCTCATCACCGCAACCAAGCCTAGCGATGCGGACGGTTATGCAATCTTCGATTTCGATCTGCCGCAGCAAATCCAAGCGCGGGAGTTGGAGGTTCAAGTCACAGGAAATCTCAACGGCTGGATTCAAGATGCCAGCACCGAAGTGAGAATGGAACATCTCGCCGACATTTTTACCAGCACCGACAAGCCGCTCTACCAGCCGGGGCAAACCTTGCACACGCGCGTACTCTGTTTCGATGCCATCACTAAAAGCGCGCTGGCCGACACCGTTGCACAAATCAAGATCACCGACCCGGAAGGCACCACAGTCTTTCGCACGACGGTTAAAACTTCGCGGTTTGGTGTCGCTAGTTTCGATTGGCCAATCGTGGAGGGCACGAAACTCGGCAGGTATTTCATCCGTGTGGAGATCGATGAAGGCCGCTATGAAAACTCAATGGGAGGACAAACGATCACCATCGGCTCTTACGATTTGCCAAATTTCACGGTCACCGCCAAACCAAATCGCGCCTATTATCTGCCTGGACAGAATGCGCAAATCGAGGTGCGCGCCGATTATCTGTTTGGTCAGCCGGTGCGACGCGGGCACGTGCGCGTGGTGCGCGAAAGCGAAAGACGATGGAATTACCGCGAACAGAAATGGGAAGTCGAAGAAGGCGACAAACTTGAAGGCGAAACCGATGCGCAGGGACGCTTTCTTGCGCGCCTCGATTTACGCGACGATCACCAAGATTTCGATGAGAATGAATACACTCGGTTCGAAGACCTCACCTACGCAGCCTACTTCACCGATGCGACAACCGGACGCACGGAGCAGAAGCGTTTCGATGTTCGCATCACCAAGCACGCGATTCACGTCTACGCCAGTGAAGGGAATCATCGGCAGACCGCAGGCTTCCCGTTGCAATTTTATCTCACGACCTTTTATGCCGACGGCTCGCCCGCTGAGTGCGAAGTCGCCATCAGCGAAATCGAAGATGATGACGACGAAGCGACCCCGCGCCGTCTACTGCGTACGGTCAAGACCAATCGCTACGGCGTTGCCAAAGTCAGCGATCTGCGGGTTGCCGCCCGTGGCGAATGCGATCTTTTCTTGCAGGCGCGTGATCGTCGAGGACTACGCGGCACAGCCGAAAAAGAGCTGCTTTCCGATTCCGATGACGAACCCGTGATGCGCGTAGGCACTGACAAGGCCATCTATCGCGCGGGCGAATCCATCCACCTAAAACTCGCTACGAGTCAGCCGGAGCGTAGTTGTGTCGTCAGCGTCGAACGTGAGAAGAGAGTGATCGCATCGCAAGTCGTGCGCTTACAAAATGGCGAGGCTGCTGTGACGCTCCCCTATCACTCCGAATTCGATGGCGAGATCCTCATCACGGCTTATGCAGATAGCGAGGGGGGAGAAGACCGCTACTTGTTCGCCTCGCATAGTGTGATCTATCCGCGCAACCGCGACCTGCAACTCGATGCCAAGACCGTAAGCGATACCTATCGTCCGGGTGAAGAGGTACAAGTCGCGTTCTCTACACGCAGTGCCAAAGGAGAAGCGACGGAGAGCGCGCTCGGCGTGGTCGTCTTTGACAAAGCTGTAGAAGAACGCGCGCGCACCGATCAAGAGTTCGGTTCCGGCTATGGTTTCTGCGATGCGCTGCTTGAGCACGGTGGGTCGCTGTCCGGGGTGAGTCTGCGCGAAGTGAATCGCCTCGATCTGGCGAAGCCCGTTCCCGATGGGCTAGATCTCGTGGCGGAAGTGCTGCTCAATTATGACCGCTGGCTGTCGCCGAATGTTTTTCGCAGCCCCGACCCGGTGAGCGTGCGGGAAGCTTTCGACAGCTTGATTGAATTGCGCTTGGAGCCTGTGAAAACGGCGCTCCGCAATCGGTATGCGCAAAAAAGCGAATACCCGACCGACCTTGATTCTTTGCGCCGTATCCTGCGCGAGTCGGGAATTGACTGGGAGAGTCTCAAAGACCCTTGGGGAAACCTCTACCGCGCAGAGTTTGCTGTGCAACGCACTGCTGACCGGCTCGAATTCGTTTGTGCGGGCGCAGATAAACGCTTTGATACGGCTGATGATTTCACAGCCATGTCAGGATGGAGTTGGCCATATTTTTTGCCGCAGGGTCAAGCGATCAATAAAGTTGTCGCCGCCTATCACAACCGCACGGGCGCATACATTCGGGATATCGTCACTCTCAAAAGCGAGTTGTTAGGGGTTGGCATCAACCTTGATGAACTCCGCGACCGTTGGGGCAATCCCTATCGCATCACCTTCGGAATCAACACCACAAACTTTACCCTGGACTTGCTGAGTCGAGGGCCGAACGGCGAGTTCGAGCTGCCCGACTCCGAAAGCGATGACTTCACAGTTTGGAGCTCGCCGATTGATTACTTTGCCGAAACTCGCGCGCAGATCGAAACGGCGCTGGCCGCCGATTTCAAGATTACCCAGCACTTCCCGCAAAACGATCAAGAATTTCGCGCCGCGCTCAGTCGCGCCGGAATTGATTTTGCGAGGTTACGCGATGCCTGGGGACAGTCCTACTATGCTACATTCAAAACCGAAGCGCGCTATACCGACCGTGTCAATTTCTATTCCTATATGCCTTTCGGCGAAGCGCAAAGAAACCGCGTTGAGATTACGCCGATCACGCAACAGGTCAACTTCGTCTCGGTGCGGAGCCG
The DNA here is from genome assembly GCA_964468725.1 of uncultured Clostridia bacterium. GTDB lineage: Bacteria > Acidobacteriota > Blastocatellia > UBA7656 > UBA7656 > CAYXVU01. The sequence continues at coordinate 5,010 of CAYXVU010000086.1, read as the reverse complement.
CGGCGCAGACCGTAAACTCGACACCCTGGATGACTTCAATCTTGCGGTCTTTTCTCGTGCTATCGCGGAACAAAGCAGCAAAGAGGCGAAGCCGAAACGGGTAAGCTTTTCGACGCAAGTCATCGGCGGAGCCGGTTCCATTCGCGGTACGGTTATGGATGCGTCAGGCGCAGTGGTTCCCGGAGCCACCGTTAAAGCAACGAATCAATCTACGCAACTGGTTTACGAAACCAACTGCGATAGTGAAGGGCGCTATTTCTTCTCGAACTTGTCGGTCGGTAAATATGGACTGATCTTCGATGCGAACGGGTTCAAACAGTTGATGATTGTGGATGTGCCGGTGACTGCACAAAACATCACGACACTAGACGTGACATTGGATGTCGGCCAAGTCAGCGAAGCGGTCACGGTCACCTCGGACTCAGAACAGGTCGTTCAAACGGAACACACACAAGTTAGTCAGGTTAAGGCTTTGCCTGTGAATGGAGGGGGACGGATTCAGGATGTGACCAAATCAGGGGCGTTGCTCAATCGCGTAAAACTGCAAGCGCAGATGGAAACGCCGCGACTGAGAGAATACTTTCCCGAAACTCTGGTGTGGCAGCCGCTCCTAGAGACTGATGCACAAGGACAAGCTCAACTGAAATTCAAACTTGCCGATAACCTCACGACGTGGAAGATGGCGGTGGTGGCCTCGACCGCAGACGGACAGGTCGGCATCTTCGAAAAAGAATTGCGCGCCTTTCAACCCTTCTTTGTCGAACACGATCCGCCTAAATTCTTAACCACGGGCGACGAGATCAGCTTGCCCGTGGTGTTGCGCAACTATCTCGACACCAGGCAACGGGTCGAGTTGGAGATGAAATCCGAAAGCTGGTTTACTCTTCTCGGCCCGGCGCGACAAAGCGCGACCGTAGCTGCCGGTGACGCGGCGCGTCCGACCTTCGCTTTTCGCGCTATTGCCGCAATGGAGAAAGCTCCGCAGCGCGTCACGGCTTACGGCGCGAAAGCAAGTGATGCCATTGAAAAAACTTTGCGGGTGCGTCCAAACGGTGAAGAGATTGCGAAGACGACAAGCCAAGTCTTCACAGACCGCGCGGCACTTACGGTCGAGATTCCTGAAACTGCTCTCAAAGGGCAGGCGCGCGCGGAGCTGAAGCTCTATCCCAATCTGATGACACACGTAGTCGAAAGTGTTGAAGCGATTATGCAACGGCCTTATGGATGCGCCGAGCAGACCATCTCTTCGAGCTATCCGAGTCTGTTGGTGCTGCGTCACTACAGACAACGCGGCGAAGCTCTGCCGCCCGTCGCAGAAAAAGCGCGGAGGTACGTACAAGTCGGTTATGAGCGATTGCTCAACTACCAAAATGAGGACGGCGGATTTTCTTATTGGGGGCGCGGTGATGCGGATGTTGCGCTTACTGCTTATGCGTTGAAGTTTCTGAGTGCGGCGGCGGAGTGGATCGCTGTAGACGAGGATGTTAAGAAAAACTCTGCCGCGTGGCTTATCAAACAACAACAAGCGGATGGCAGTTGGGCCGCCTACCCCTGGGACAATCAGGAAGACCGCAAGCGCACCGTGATGACGACGGCCTTCATCGCGCGCGCGTTGGCAACCGTACAGAAGCAGCAAGCAAGAGCCAAAGAGCAGGCGAACGATTTCGAGCGCGCCTACGGGCTAGCTACTTCGCTCAAGCAAGCGCTCAATTATCTGGCGCAGCGCAGCGCAGAGATTGACGAACCGTATTTGCTGGCTTCCTATGCGCTGGCGGTGATAGAATCCGGCGCACCAGCGCAAGCGGCGCGCGCCATCGAGAAATTACGCTCACTCGCCCATCAAGAAAGCGATGTCAGTTACTGGGCGTTAGAGACCAACACGCCTTTCTATGGTTGGGGGCTGGCGGGACGTATCGAAACCACTGCGCTTGCCGTGCAGGCGCTTTCGGCAAACGCTGCTGCTTTATCAGGCGATGACCTGCTCTCTCGCGGGTTGTTGTTTTTGATTCGCAACAAAGATCGCTATGGCGTTTGGTACTCAACCCAAGCGACAATCAATGTGTTGGATGCCTTCACCCTGTTGCTTGCAAAACAGCGTGAGGGACCAAGCCGAGCCGCTGCGCAAGCCGAAATTGTCATCAATGGCAACCCCGCGGCCACACTAGCTCTGCCTCAGCGCGATGAGGCGACCAATCCGATTGTTGTGGATGTCTCTCGATTTTTGACAACCGGTAGCAACCGCGTCGAAATTCTCCGCTCTAGAGAAGGATTGCCTGCGGCTGTGCAGATCGTTTCGACCTATTACACCCCATGGCCTGATGTGCAAGTGGGTGAAGACCGAAAGCACGCGCTGCGTTTGCAGATCAACTTCGATAAGACCGAAGCTCGCGCAGGCGATGAAATCACTTGTCGAGTGGAAGTCGAGCGCGTAGGTTTCAGAGGCTACGGCATGCTATTGGCCGAAATCGGTCTGCCTCCAGGCATAGACGTTGATCGCGCTTCGCTGGAACACGCGATGAAAGCATCCGAGTGGGGCATCAATCAATACGAAGTGCTACCGGATCGGGTGATTGTTTACCTATGGCCGCGCGCGGGTGGAACAACCTTCGCGTTCAAGCTTCGCCCACGCTTTGGCATTAAAGCCCAAAGCGCGCCATCTGTGCTGTATGATTACTACAATCCGGAAGCTCGTGCCGTCGTTGCTCCGACAAAATTCATCGTGCGGTAAAAAGTTTTGCAACGCGGCTTTATGGCCAGCGTTCTTTTTAGTGCCGTACGCTCCGTGCCACGAAATCCCTATCGCCCCCAAGATGACTAGGTGTTAGGTTTCAAGGGATAGGAGAATGAGGAAAGCACCTCGCCGACGAGTTCCCGATTTCTCCTGACACCTGAAATCAGAGAACTAAGGATGATTATGAAATTCTTCGTCGCTGTCGCGCTGCTCGGCGTGCTTTGTCTGGTGCCCACCAAAGCCTATCAACAAGATTATCAAGCCCTCAAAGCCGAAGCCGAAAAGTTATACGCCGTCGCTTCCTATGCCAAAGCGCATGAGGTGTATCTGCGCGCTCAGTCGCTCACGCTCGACAAAGATGAAGCGCGCTGGGTCGCCTTTCGCATCGCCGATACGCTATGGCGCGCCGAAGCCGGTTCGCAGACTTCGGACTCCACTCAATTTGACAAAGCGCGGCAGCAACTCGAAGTCCTCATCCGCGACATTCAACGCGTCGAAGACCGCGACCGCGTTTGGGTCGAAGTGCAAGAGTCCATCGGCGATTTTTGGTGGATGCGCCGCGAGTCGAAAAACTGGTACGCAGGATGGCAGAACTATCAACAGGCGCTCGATTGGTGGGCAGGTTCGGACGATCTCGAAACGGCGCGCGCGCGCTATCTCGGCATCGTTTGGAAGATCGCCAAACCGGCATGGAGCGAGCCGTATTATTACTACGGATACTACGGCAACTATGTGCCGCTCGACGTACTCGACAACGCGCTCAAAATCGCCAACACCGAAAATGATAAAGCGCATGCCCATTACTTGATCGCGATGACGCTGCGGAATCAGGGCGGCGATTACGCGCAACGCAAACGCGCGCCTGAAGAGTTTGAAGCCGCGCTCGCCGCAGGCAAAGAGACTGACTGGTACGATGACGCGCTCTATTATTACGCCGAGTGGATGATGAATTATGGTCGGGTGACGCGCAACGCCAACGGCCAGTGGCAGCAAGAGCAAGACTACGTTAAAGCCCTCGAACTCTTCCGTCGCTTTGTGCGCGAGCACGCGAAAGGCGAGACGCGCTACTACGATCAAGCCAACAGCCATATTCAAAACATCACGCGGCCTGCGCTCGGCGTCGGCGTGTCGAATGTCTTTCTGCCCGATTCGGAGACGCAGTTTTATCTGAACTGGCGCAACATCAAGCGCGTCGAACTGGCGCTCTACAAATTCGACCTGCCGCGCGATGTGCGCTTCACGGACAAGAATGAAGGCGCGGGAAGCTGGTTGCAGCGCGTCCATGTCGCCAACATTGAACGGGTCAAATTCTGGACGAAAGAGACGAAAGACAAAGGCGATTACAAACCCGGTCAGGAGATGATTCGCATCGAAGGCAAGCTGCCCGTCGGCGCGTACATCATCGAAGCCAAAGGCGAAGGGCAGAGCGCGCGCGATCTGATTTTAGTCACCGACACGGCATTGGTGATTAAGACTTCGAAGCGGCAAGCGTTGGCCTACTTTTGCAATGCGCTCAGCGGTGCGCCGCTTGCGGGCGCAAACGTGAAGCTATGGGAACGCTATTACAACGGCAGAGACTATGTCTGGCGCGACCTGACAAAAGTGACCGACAAAGATGGGTTGGCGGTCTTCGACCTGATGAGCAAAGACAGTTACAACGCCGAAGTCTTCATCACTGCCGCGCTCGATGACCGACAAGCCTTTAGCAACGGCTACAGCTACGGCTACGCGCGCAATGAAGAGGAGTGGCGCATCTATGCGTTCACAGATCGCCCTGCTTATCGTCCGAATGAAACTGCGCAGTGGAAATTCATCGCTCGAAAAGAACAAGCCGATGTCTATACAACCCCCGCCAATCAAGTGGTCGAGTACGAAATTACCGACCCGCAAGGCGCAAAGGTCAAAGAAGAGCAGGCCAAACTCAATGCTTTCGGCAGCGCGTGGGCGACGCTCGATTTGACCGACAAGATGCCGCTTGGCGAATACCGCGTCAACTTTTGGGATGAAGGCCGCCGCCACTCGATTGGTCAGGCTGTGCTCTTTCGCTTGGAAGAGTACAAACTGCCGGAATTCAAGGTTGCGGTGAAGACGCCGGAAGAGAACGGCAAGAAGAAGACCTTTCGCGTTGGCGATAAGGTCGAAGTCACCGTGCAAGCCGTTTACTACTTCGGCGGCGCAGTCGCCAATGCGACGGTCGAAGTGTTGGTCTATCAAAATCCGTTCTATCACTACTGGTATCCGGAGCGCGATTATGAGTGGTACTACGACGACCTCAGACC
>CAYXVU010000085.1:0-22771 GCA_964468725.1 uncultured Clostridia bacterium | reverse complement strand
CATTGACACCATCTTTTATTACGCGGTCTTTTACCCGGCGGTCGAGATCATCGGCGCGTTGGGCATCGCGCTCATTATTTGGTACGGCGGCGGCACGGTAATCCAAGGCATGGCGACGATTGGTACGTTGGTTGCCTTTGTGCAACTGGCTCGCAATTTTTACGAACCGATCTCCGATATCAGCGAAAAGTACAACATCTTGCAGTCGGCAATGGCGGCTTCCGAGCGCATCTTCAGTTTGCTGGATGAGCCGGTGAGCATTCAATCGCCTGACCAACCTGCTCGCCTCGGTCGCGCACAGGGGCGCATCGAATTTCGCAACGTCTGGTTTGCCTACAAAGATGAAGATTGGATTTTGCGCGACGTTTCGTTCATTGCCGAACCGGGCGAGAAGGTCGCCTTCGTCGGTCATACAGGAGCCGGAAAGACGACGATCACCAATCTATTGCTGCGTTTTTATGACATTCAACGCGGGCAGATTCTGCTCGACGGTGTGGATATTCGCCAACTCGATCTGCAAGAGTTGCGCGCCAATTTCAGCATCGTCTTACAAGATGTCTTTCTCTTTTCTGGTGACATCGCCAGCAATATCCGTTTGGGCAATGCTGCCATCAGTGATGAACAACTGCGGCAAGCCGCGCGCGAAGTTCACGCCGATCAATTCATCAGCCGATTGTCGGCAACCTACCAAACCGAACTGCGCGAACGCGGCGCGGGACTCTCGGTCGGGCAGAAGCAGTTGATTAGCTTTGCGCGGGCATTAGCTTTCGACCCGCGAGTGCTGATTTTGGATGAAGCGACCAGTTCGATTGACACCGAGACCGAGTTGTTAATTCGCGATGCGGTCGAACGATTGATGGCCGAGCGCACTTCGTTAGTGATTGCGCACCGGCTTTCGACGATTCAATCGGTAGACAAGATCATCGTCATGCACAAAGGCGAGATTCGTGAAGAGGGCAACCATCAAGAGTTGCTCGCCCGACGCGGCCTCTATTGGCGGCTCTATCAGTTGCAGTTTTATCAAGACTACAAACGCGCCTTCGCCGAAAGCGTCGCTGATGATTGAGGGCAAGCGACGCCCGGCCAGTCGCTACCGATCAGCCATTCATAAGTGAAAAGCCGATGCCGGGGGCTCGCCCGTTTGGCATCCTGCCGCTACCGTTGAATCTCTTCCCGTCTATCGCCTTTTGCTAAATTGGTCGTAACTGCAAGTCCGATTCACTGCAAAGACGCAGAGAACGCCGAGGCTGCGCAGAGCGTAATTGCTTCAGCGTCACGTGCCATGACAGAGGAGGATAGATGACTTGTCTTCTCCGATTTCACTTGCCCTTCTGAGCGATAAAAGGATTAGAATAGCGCGAATTTACGGGGTGAAACGCCATCATGATGGAACTCAATAATAAAACTGCACAGCCGACGCAACTTCCCATTTCGGTAGTCAGAAAACTTCTTCACCGAGGCGCCCGCGCCAACCTCGCACGCATCTTTGCCAAAGCTTATCCGGTAGAGGTGGCGCGACTCTTCGCTTTGCTCGGCGTAGCCGAACGCGCGCACGCCTTCGCCATCTTGCTTTCGGAATGTGAACCCGCACATGCAGCGCAGGTGTTGAGCGAGATGTCAGCCGGTGACAGCATCGCTTTGTTACAGACGCTCGATGCCAAACAGATCGCCCGCCTGCTCAACGAAATGCCCGCCGACGACGCTACGGTTCTGGTCACCAAACTGCCGAAAGAACTGGTCGCCGATGCCCTGGCTCTCATGGAAGCCGAGATGGCTGCTGACGTGCGCGAACTGTTAGAGCATGAAGAGAAGACCGCAGGGCGCATCATGTCGCCGGATTACTTCGCATTGGATGAAGAGGTGACGGTGTCGGAAGCCATCACCGCATTGCAACGCCGTTCGGAAGATTTCGAAATGGTCTTTTACGTCTTCGTCACTGATAAGCGCGATCATCTGGTCGGGGTTGTGAGTTTGAAGAAACTGCTGACCACCCCGCCGACGCAACAGTTGAAACGCATCATGATTCCCAATGTCATCAGCGCCAGAACCACTGCCAGTCAGGAAGAGGTTGCGCGCTTGGTTTCGGAATATAACCTGCTGGCCATCCCCGTAGTGGATGAAGCCGACCGCCTCGTCGGCATCGTCACGGTTGACGACGTGCTCGATGTCATGCAGGACGAAGTTGCGGAAGATTTGCTTGCGCTGTCGGGCGTGGCTGCCGAAGAACGCATCTCCACAGGGGCGTGGCGTTCCATTCGACTGCGCGTGCCTTGGCTGCTCATCAATCTGCTGACGGCGAGCGCGGCGGCGCTGATCGTCTCCGAGTTTGAAAAACAGATTGGCCAGCAGCCGCGACTCGCTGTGTTAATGCCGATTGTTGCCGGATTGGGCGGCAATGCAGCAACACAGACCCTGACCGTGATGATTCGCGGCATGGCGATAGGCGAACTCTCTTCGTTAAGCCGGATGACGCTGAAATCCATTCTGGTTGGAGCCAGCAATGGGTTGATCGTTGGGCTGGTCGGCGCGGCGGCGGCGGCAGTCTTTTATAACATCTGGTTCGGGCTGGTGCTGGCTCTGGCGATGGTAATCAATATGATGATCGGCGGATTAGCGGCAACCTTAGTTCCGGTTATCTTGAAACGGATGCGGGTTGATCCGGCGGTTTCGTCTTCGATCTTCGTCACCGCTTGCACGGATGTCTTCGGATTCCTCTCTTTTCTCGGCATTGCCACCCTGTTGCTGCACTTGTTGACCTGAGATGAATCGAAAATGGCGGAACCGCGAATTGCCCGAACCGTGTGTGCCGGAAGGCTGCGCTGCGGGCAATTCGTGATGTCGGCTGCGCTTCTAAAAAAGGCGTCGAAACAGATTGAAGCCGATGGTGAAGCGACTCGGCGGCAAAAAGAGGGTGCTGGAATTGTACCGGCTTGTCGTCGTCCCTTGTGTATTCGAAAACGTCAACGCGAACGAATGCCTGCCCAATCGCTTTTCAATGCCGAAACCGATGGCAGCTTCGGAGCGATTTTCGAAGCGCAAGATGCGGGTGAAGTTCTCGTCGAAGATGGGTTCGACATTGCCGAGTTTGAATCCAACGCGCGGCGTGTACTCGAAAAGCAGTGAGGTCGTCGGGCGCACCCGCGCATTGACGCCGAATCCGAATGAGCCGGTGTGCTGACCTAAGCGAAAGTCTGCGGCTTCCGGGTCGAGCGGAAAGCCGGGAATCGGGCGCGGATTGAACCGCCCTTGACCGTTGGCGTTGAAGTGTACGGCGGGCGAAAAGAAGAGATTGACGTACTCGGTCACGCTGCGCGCCACCCTCGCTTGCAGGTTGTAGGTGAACTCTTCTGAAAAGTTGTCGTTGCCTTCGATGCTGCCATAGACCGAAAGCGCAACGGGCGATTTGCCTGCTTCATCAAGCAGGTGATAGCCGAGGCCGAGTTCGATGATCTTATTCAACCCGGTTTGCGCCATCGGGGCGCGATAGAAATTCGCATAGAGGCGATCCGTGATGCCGTAGGTGAAGCCGAGCGACGAAACCGATTGGCTATCAAGACCGAAGAGATTGGAAAATTCATCTTGAACCGGAATATCGTCTTGTCGCACGGATTGTTGAAAGCGATGGGTGAAATGCACGTTGAAGCTATGGCGCGGCACGCGCTTAGGCGTCGGAACGTTGACGAGGCGATAATCATAGGGCTCGGCAGCGGTGCGACGCGTCCGCTCGCTCTGCGCGCTAGCAGGTTGCGTCGGGCTGATGGGTTCGGCTGCGCTCAAGGGGGTGACGGTCTTCGTGGAGGTATCAATTCGGACTGTTTCGCCATTGGCTTCGACGATGACAACGCCGGGGGTGCGCTCATCAAAACGCACCTGAATGTTCGATGGGCTCGCCGTTTGCGAATCGGTGACGATGAGTTCGCCGGTCATCTCCGGGTGTCCGTCGCCACAGACGACGGAGCAATAGATGGTGAAGGCTCCGGCTTTGTCAGGGGTAAAGTCGAGGGTTTTGGTCTGTTTGGCCGGAACGCGCAGATCAAGGTTGAATTCGTCAATGGCCAGTCCGTGATTGACATCTTCAGACGTGACTACGAGTTTAACAGGCTCGCCTTTGCGTAAGGTGAGCGATTTGGGCGCGAAGGTAAACTTCTTCATTACGATCTTGATCTCTTTTTGCGCGGGCGGCTCGCCTTCGGCTTTGGCAGGGATGACCAGACAAGCAAGCAGGAAGATGAAAGAGATGATGAAGGAACGGATCAAGCTGATTCGGCGCATCGAATTTCTCCTCTGGTTTAGTTTTCAGTGAACCGGATTATCCTCTATGCAGCGCACGCGAGTATAATCAAGCGCATTCGGTTTTCCAATTCACAGCATCGGGAAAGGGACGGACAACCACATGAATAAGACGTATAATGACCGGGGAAAGCTCGAAAATGAGATCGGAGGAATTTTCATGGCTCGTAAGGGATCGCGGCAGGCAACCGCGCAGACGAAAAAGAGCAAGGCCGGACTCTTTCTTACTCTCGGCATCATCGTCGTCGTGATCGGCGGGATATTGAGTTTCGGCGGACGGTCGCTCTTTCAATCGCATCCGGCGGGGCAACCGAGTGCGCCGGGGGCGGAAAAAAAACCGACGGACACCAATGCGATGGCAGCGAAAAAGGTTGAGTACGAAATCGTCAATTCGTATCCACACGACCCGAAGGCCTTTCTTCAGGGGTTGGTCTGGTATGATGGCGGTTTTTATGAAAGCACGGGGCAATACGGTCTTTCGACGCTGCGCCGTGTAGAGTTTCCTTCCGGCAAAGTGCTGAAGTCGAAACGGCTCGCGCCCGACTTTTTCGGCGAAGGATTGGCACTGGTCGGCAATCGCTTGTTTCAACTGACTTGGCAAGAGCAGAAGGCATTCGTCTATGACAAGGACACCTTCGATGTCGTGCAGGAGTTCCGCTATGAAGTGGAAGGTTGGGGATTGGCTTATGACGGCAAGCAACTGATCTTGAGCGACGGCTCGAACTACTTAACCTTTTTCGACCCGCAGAATTTCAAATCGGTGCGCCGTTTGCCGGTCACTATGAACGGTCGCCCGGTGCAGAACCTCAACGAATTAGAGTTCATCGAAGGAGAGATTTGGTCGAACATCTGGCACGAAGATTTGATCGTTCGCATTGACCCGGAGAGCGGGCGCGTGACCTCTTATCTGGATTTGAAGGGCATCTTGAGCGCCGATCAACGGCGCGACCCGGAGGCCGTGCTCAATGGCATCGCCTATGACCCGCAAACCAAACGTATCTTCATCAGCGGCAAACTGTGGCCGAAGATTTTCGAGATTCGCTTGAAGTAGTCTCGGCGTAAGACCGGCGCATCAGGCAGGGGATGGAAAGCCATCCTCCGGCATCGGCTCGGCGCGCGGGTAGGCTATAGCTGTCCGGTTCGTGTAGGGGGTCGGCAATGCGAGATGCAGAGTTGCCCAAACCGGAGGCGCTCAAACTCCACACCAAAACGACCATCGTCGTTTCGGTCGTCTTGATGATTGTCTTCTCTGTTATCGCCTATTTTTCCAACCTTGCAGCAACCAAACTGAGCGACCGGCAGGAACGAGAAGAGGCTGAACTGCTGGCCACGCAGGTGGCGAATACGGTCGAGCATCATGCGAAGCGCGTGCTGCGCACCCAAAAAACGCAGAGCGCAGGCATAGAAGAAGAGTTTGCTCCCGACTGGTCGGAGGTCAAGCGAACCATCGAAGAATCCCTTCTGAGCGAGCATTCCGATATCTCTCAGATCAGCATTTTTCAGCGAACAAAAGAGGGGGGCTGGCAGGAGACTGTCCGATTGCTGGAAGGCTCCCCTGCGGTAACCGATGAGGGCGAACGAGGGATGGGAGACGGTCGGGAGGAGGCTGTAGTCGTTAGCGACCGCCGCGAAGGCAATCAGAAGTTTGTCAAAGCGGTTGCCCCCATTATTTTTGCGCCTGATGAAAGGCACTCGTTCAAAGTTGGAAGGGCTTCGATCTCCCTGGTGTTTGATGAGCGGCAAAGCTATGCCGCGAAATTGCGCCGCCTGGTTTGGCCGCTGATCTTGCTGGCCATCGGCGCGATTACTCTCTGCGTTTATGTGCTCTTTCGACAGTTGATCTACAAACCCATAGACCAACTATTGCTGGCCATATCGAAGGCCGAAAGCGGCGACTTAGCCGCCACCGTATCGGTTTCCGCGCCCGACGAGATTGGCCTGTTGACGCAGAGGTTCAACCGTATGCTTGCGCGCATTCGTGACATGACAGCGCAACTGGCGGACGAGCAGAGGTCGCTTGAAAAGCGCGTGCAACAAGCAACCGCCGAGATTGCCGAACGCAATCAAGAACTCGAAGAAGCCAACTTGCGGCTGTTTGACTTGCAGCGGCAACAGTCGCAACTGGAGAGACAGGCTGCGGCGGGGCAACTGGCTGCACAATTCGCGCATGAGGTCGGGACACCGCTAAACTTAATTTCGGGGCATATTCAACTGTTGCGCGCCCGCGCCACCGATGACAAATCGAGTAAACGATTAGAGGTAATCTCCGCACAGATTGAACGGATCACTGGAATCGTCAGGACGATGTTAGACGCAACGCGCAGGCCGCGTCTGCGCTTGGCCGAAACCAATCTCGCGGCGCTGATTGATGCGGTATTGGAAGCGACTTTGCCCATCCTGACGGCGCGAAACATTGAGGTAAAGGTTGTGCGCCAGGATGCGATGCTGCCCCTCCTCGTTGATGCGGAAAAACTTCAGCAGGTGATGATTAACCTGATTAACAACAGTATAGATGCGATGCCGCAAGGCGGTGCGCTCACCATCCGAACCGAGACGGAACCCGAGGCGCTGCTGCTCTGCGTAGCCGATACTGGAGAAGGGATTCGAGAGGAAGATATCGGCTCGATTTTCGAGCCAATGTTTTCGACCAAATCAGATCGGGGAACCGGACTGGGGCTGACGATTGTCAAACAGATTATCGTCGAACATGGCGGCAGCATTAGCGTTGAAAGCCGTTGGCGAGAGGGCACGACATTTTCCATCCGCTTACCCCTTCAGCCACCGGCCCCATCGGCGGTTGAGATCGAATCGCCGGTGACTCGCGCCTAATGGAGAGGCGGCGCGAAGGTTGCAAGTCAGAGTGCGAGATTGATTCCGAAAGGCCGAATGATGAAAAGCGTATTGGTGATTGATGATGATCGGGAAACCGGTGAATTTTTAATGGAGATTTTTTCTGAGGAGGGGTGGGAGGTCGCAGCTTGTCAACAGGCAGAGGCGGCGCGCGAAACGGTCAAAGAGCGCCATTTCGATCTGATCGTCAGCGACATCAACTTGGGCGGCAGCAGCAATGGCATCGCTTTGCTCAAAGAGTTCAAAGCTCTGTCGCCGCCTCCGGAAGTGATTCTCATCAGCGGCTTCGGCACTTTGGAAACGGCGATTGAGGCAGCCCGCGAAGGCGCGTTCGATTTCATCAGTAAGCCCTTCGATGTCAATGAGGTGATTCAAACCGCTCGACGCGCCCTTGCCGGACATCCTATCGGAGAAGCCGCAATGGCTCTCCTGCGGGAATCCGGCGAAGCCTCCGGCATCATTGGTCACAGCCCCAAGATGATCGAGGTCTACAAACAGATTGCCCGCATCGCGCCATCACGCTCCACCGTTTTGATTACCGGCGAGTCGGGAACCGGAAAAGAGTTGGTCGCGCGCGCCATTCATCGCAATAGCCCCAGAGCCGCTGCGCCCTTTGTGGCAATCAACTGTGCGGCCATCACCGAGACTCTGCTCGAATCGGAACTCTTCGGCCACGTCAAAGGGAGTTTCACCGGGGCGAACTCGGATAAGGTGGGACTGTTCGAAGAGGCGAATGGAGGCACGATCTTTCTGGATGAAATCAGCGAAACGCCACTCGCATTACAGGTGAAGCTGTTGCGCGTGCTGCAAGAGAGTGAGATTCGCAGAGTCGGAAGCGCAAAGACCACGCGCCTTGACGTGCGGGTGCTGGCAGCCACCAACCGTAATTTAGAAGAGGCAGTAAAGATGGGGAGCTTCCGCGAAGACCTCTATTATCGCTTAAGCGTTGTGGTGCTAAAGATTCCTCCCTTGCGAGAGCGCCGCGAAGACCTTCCCCAACTGGCGCTTCATGCCCTACGGCGTATGCAACAATCCGGCGCGACCGCCCGGTCTCTATCAGAAGACGCGCTCACCCTCTTGTGCAGGTATCATTGGCCGGGCAACGTCAGGGAGTTAGAGAACACAATCGAAAATGCGGCGCTGTACACGCGAGGCGCGATCATCACTGCCCGTGACCTTCCCGAAAAACTGCGGCAGCCCGAACTCGGAGCGGAGACGGCTCACTCGGCGGCCTCTCCTTTCGATGATTTGCCTTCTTTGGAAGAGCTTGAACGGCGCTACCTGCTCTACGTGTTGCAACAGGTGGAGGGCAATCGCACTCGAGCTGCGGACATCCTCAAAGTAGACCGTCGCACTCTCTACCGCATGGCGGAACGCTTGGCGATCAAACTCAGGTGAAAGGGGAATCCTCTCCTCGCCTCTCTCTGGCTGTGAAAGCGGTTTGCTCGCTCAACCCATCTGACACTCTTCTTTGCCTCGCAGCTTGACAGCTTACGGTTGTGGCGATTTGGTCGGCGGCGACAAAACCGCCTCGCCCCTTCTCCCCAGTCGTCTGACCGGACAGGGAAGCCCTGATAGTAACTGGTTAAAAGAAAGGCGTTCGGCCATCTGCCCTCTGCGGAAATATGTGGCACATCCATTGCAGAACTTCGTTCTGTGTCGGCTGGTCAGAGAGCGTTAGTGCTCATCAGACCGCGCGCGAAAACATATCTGGAGGAAAAGATGAAGAGACTCATTATGCTTGGAACCGTCATCATGGCGTTGGCTGCCGCCTCGGCGTTTGCCGGAACCGATGCCAAAACGGCTAAGCAGCCGAAACCCCCCTCGTCAACGGCGCAAGCGTCGAGTACGACAGCGTCGGCAAAGACGATGACCACCGCGAAGCATAGGAAACGACGCCATCGCAAAGCCAAGAATCCGTCGCAGACTTCTTCCACGACTCCGAAGAAGCACTAGTTCAATTGGGCAGGGTCGCCTTTTCGAAAGCCTTTTTCATAGTAGAGCGGGTTGGCAGTTGAATCCGCTCTGATTTTTTATCGCACATAGGTTTTCGAATTGCCTCAATCCCGGATGCCGAAACCGGATCGTCAAAAGCGCCAGTCACCCTATCAGGCGAGAGGGTGACAGAAGACGACCGATTCTCTTGTCCCCGCATCGCTCCCGATTAACCGAGGCAAGGCTCCAACTTTATATTTTTGTATCGGAGCCTGCCTCCTTGCGGACGCGCTTCACCACTTACAGCAATCGGCTGAAGCGCGCCCGCCTATATGCCTCCTTTTCAGAAGGGAGGGGAAGAGGGAGGCAACAAAGAGAGCCAAGCCCTGGGGGTGCTAATGAATAAGATAGCGAAAGCCCTGAGCCTCATCTTGGTCTTATTCGTGTTATCCGGCTATCTGCTCTTTAAACTCCGCCTCGGCAACACGCTCTCTCCCTCCCGCCATCCGCAACGACAAACCGACGAAAACCGATCAACGCAGATGGCCGAGGGGCTGATTCGTAGCGTCGATACCGAGCGGGGAACTTTTGTGCTCGATACCGGCAGGCAGGCGATAACCTTCGCGTTTGACCCTTCTACGAAGATGTCGGGCTCCGACCATTCGGTTACCTTCGCTACCCCTACTTCCAATCTGAAAGCGCGAGTGCGCTATAGCCAAAAAGCCGGTCAGTACATTGCCCGAGATGTGGTCTTGCTGGAAGCCGCCGCTCCCTGATGCCGGTTGCTGGTACAATCTCATCGGCCATCTGTTGATGACGATCAAGGAAAGGAGAACAGGCTGATGAGTGCAAAGGCACAGGAAATCTCTCGCAAGGTGTTAAAGAAGGAGTGGGACAAGCTGACGGAGCGGGAACGCCGCGTCGTCAAATACTTTCTCGAACGCGCCTATGTCAGTCGCAATACCAACCGCATCTTCGAAGACGAGCGCACCTTCGGCGAAAAACTGGCCGATCAGATCGCGGCCTTCGGCGGGTCATGGACATTCATCTTGATCTTTTGCAGTGCGCTAATCGGTTGGGTGATTCTCAATTCCGCCATCCTCAGTCGCTACGGCAGCGATTTCGATCCCTTCCCCTACATTCTCCTGAATCTCTTTCTTTCGATGCTCGCCTCTTTGCAAGCGCCGATCATCATGATGTCGCAGAACCGGCAAGCAGCAAAAGATCGCCTCAACGCCGCCAATGATTATGAAGTCAATTTGAAAGCTGAACTCGAAATCCGCACCCTGCATGAAAAGCTGGATGAGCTGAAAGAGAAATACTGGACTGATCTGATCGCCATGCAACAGCAACAGATCGCTTTGCTCGAACGGATGCTCAACGAAAGCCACCCTCCCGCACCCACGCCCTGAACGCGGTTCCGCATTTCGCAGGTTCGCTTGCCTCCGTGTCGAACCGAAAATCGAATCTGGAGGACTCCCAATTAGATAAGATGAGGACATCGGCAATCAATAGATTGGCGAAGCCTGCTTTGTGATGTCCGCTTCTTTTGCGTACCCGATTGAGCGCCACAACGCTCTGCCGCTTATGGCTGGCAGGGTGCGCCTTGGCAATTGCCTTTTATGGGCGATGCCATTACGATTCGAGACCGCCGTTGCTCTGTTTGGTTGTTACCGGTTTCACCTACAGCATACTGGTTCGTGTTCTAGCTACAGAGGAGCCTCCTTATGCCCCGATTGGTCTATCACTTCAGCTATCCGGAATCGCCATCTCAAGGGAGGCCGCGCCTTCATGACCTGCGCGATGGCGATGCCTTCGCCGAACTGATGGCACCGCTGTATGACCATCAATTTCGTTATGGCGGACTGCTCTTTAACTTTCCCGACCCGACGCACACGTTGCGACCGCAGGATTTTGACCCTTCCGATCTGATCGTATTAAGCACCCGGCCACCGCTCAACGATGACGAGTTTGATCGAAAGTATATTCGCCGCAGCGGCACGCCGATGGAGAGCGCCATCTTGAACGCGGTGCATCGCTACTTCGATGTCTGTCGGCGTTCGCGCATTACGTTGGCCAAAGCCCTTGCGCCGCAGTTGAAATTTCTTAATCGAGGCGAGATCAACTTTACCATGCATCAAGGCGCGTACTACCGCCGCCACCGCACGCCCTATATCAGCAATCGGGAAGAACATCGCTGGCAGTACATGGAAGAAGGCGAGGTAAAGACGGCTGCTTTTTTGCTGCTGACCAAGTTGACCGAAGCGGGGCCGACCTTGTTGACGGCATTCGGAATGGATGGCAATAGCACCTTGATTTGGTGTTATCTCTTGCGAACCAAGTATCCTGATTTGTTACGATCCGAACGATTTGTGATGGCGGAAATCACCGCCGCTCCGCTGCCGCAGCGACCTCACAACCTATCCTTTGCCGATGATTGGCAAGTGGACTTTCTGCTCAACCTCGCGGAAGCGTAAGCGAATGAAAACCGCCGGTCGCAAGGGAGAGATGGCGGCAGTCGCCCCGACCTCCCGTTTCAAACCGGCTTTCAAAATAAACGGCTCTCTGAGTTAGGAAGGCTTCTATTCCCTGGCATCAAAAACGATTTTTTTTAGTAGGCTGCCCGATAGAGTATCAGTTCGATTCACCGTATCACTCTGTCGGAAGGAGGAAGGCTCCCATGAGACAATTCTTACTCATGATGATTCTGGGGTGCGTTCTGCTCGGTTTTCCTCATCGGTTGCCGCGCCCGGTTCAGGCCGGAATTGCCCTCAATCCAGCCGGTCAAATTCGCACCGTTACCTATCGCGCCGTATCACGCGGTTGCGTCAATTCATTCGAATGCGGCTATGTCGAGTTTTATAAGAACGGCTCCCTATTTTATCGGCGAACCGGCGGCGGCGGCGGCGGGCGCGGATTTACGGTTGTTGCCATCAACCCGTTGGATGGTGAATTGCTGCATCCGGTGATGAACTTTGACACCTGGTTTACGCGCACCACTGGAAGCGCTGCTAGCGCGTTGGTTACCTTCTTGAGAAGCCTGCCTCCCGGCACGCTGGTGTTGATTGCGGTCGGCGATGAAGCCGGTCTCAATCTGGATAATTCTTGCTCCCGCTTTCCCTTCTCATGGGTCAGCAGCGTTCTGAACGAACTGACCGGCTTGGGGAGTCAGCAGGTTTTGAATTACTGCTTCCGCAATTCATGGGCGCTAGCTGTATATAAAGGGCAAGGGCAAGCGCGCGAAGCGTTGAACAATGGCGTAGATGTGTCGGTGCAAGAGTCAGTCACGATCACTCCGCCATGCCCGACAGTGACAGGCATCAGCCCAACCGGCGGATTGGTGGAGACTCCCATCACGATTCGCGGACTGAATCTGTCTGCTGTTCAGTCGGTAAAGTTCTCCGGTAACGCCGCAGCGAACTTCACGATTAGCGCCGACGGGCAAACGATCAACACCGTAGTGCCGAAGACGGCCCTCAGCGGCCCGATCACCCTCAGCCAAATTGATTGCCCCGATACGCTGACCGAAAGCTTTACGGTGGAAGAGCCGGAACCGGTCGAATTGGGGGCCAGTCTCGTTGAAATTCGAGGCCGCCAACTCTTTCTGCGTCGGCGCAACCTCGACGGCGCGCTCGCGCCGGAGATTGTCTTTCCCATCATTGGCATCAACTACTCGCCTGCCAGTCGAACCACCAACACATCGCCGTTCGACCCTAACAATGCCGAGATTCGTCGGCGCGAGTTCAAAATCTGGGCAACGACCGACCTGCCGCTTTTGAAACAGATGAAGATCAATACGGTGCGGCTCTTCATTGATCCCGGATTGGATGAGGATGGTCTTGCTTTGCTCGATCAGTTTTACGCCCAGCAGATCATGGTAGTGATGACCATAGACGATGCCATCAACAATCTCGTTCGGGTCGAACAAGCGGTCAACCGCTATAAGAATCATCCGGCGATTCTGATGTGGTCGCTCGGTTCAGAGTGGAATATCAATCGCTACTTCGGCGTCGCCAATTCGGTTCAAGAGGCGGCAGAGCGCACCCAGACGGCTGCCGCCTTAGTCAAACAACTCGATAGCCAGCACCCTGTGGCCAGCAGCTATGGAGAGATTGCTATCGCTGCCGACGGATTGCGGCTGGCTGACACGCAACGTTACGTCAACACCGTTTGCACCAGCGTAGATGTGTGGGGACTGAATATCTACAGAGGCAATCGCTTTGGCGATCTGTTTACGCAGTGGGCGGCGCTCAGTTCCAAACCGATGTTTATCGGCGAATACGGCACCGATGCCTTTCGCTCGACGACTACGACCAATCCGCCGCAAGGGGCGATTGACGAAGCGATGCAGGCGCAATGGAACCTCAGTTTGTGGAAAGATATTCTCGATCACCTATCGGCTGACAATCCCGGTCAAGTCTGCTTGGGCGGCATGGCTTTCATCTTCAGCGACGAGTGGTGGAAAGTATCTCCGCCAACTTCACAAGAGCCGAACGGATTTTTCTTGCTCAACGGGCATCCCGATCACTTTGCCAACGAAGAGTATTTTGGCGCGGTCACCATTGACCGCCAACCGCGACAACTCTACTTTGCTCTCTGCGCGGCCTTCGACCCGACCTCTCCGTTTCTGGTGTCAGCGACGTTCGATGGCAGAAAGAAAATCACTCTCTCCGGCTATCGGTTCGCCGCCAATGCCAAAGTCTTTATCAATGACACAGACCAAACGGCGCGCGTCTCGTCGGCTTCCGATACCGCGATCATTTTGAAAGGGAAACAGAAGAAACTCGGATTGGTAGCAGGCGACAACACGGTGCAGGTTATGAATGCGAATGGGAAGGCCACGAATTCGATTACCATCAGGCTACCGTGATGACAGCCCCACAACGATGAGGCAAAACCCGCTGGCTGTGCATCAGGCAAAATGGTTCGCAGTCCCGCCAACGAGTTCGCGTGATTTGCCTAATTCGCGGGCAGCCTTTTCTCCCCGAGAGGCTGCGCCTTGAGCCGCACTCTATTCTTGTAATCGCTCGGCCAACTCGGCAACGGTCGTTGCAGGCAATTGACAAGTGTAATTGCGGCAGACGTAAACGGTCGCCTGCTGATTGACCATCTCGCGGTCGGCCAGCAGTGGGATGGCGCGGGTGGCGGCTTCATCATCTGGCGAACGAGCGGCCACCACTTTGTTAGGCAGAAAGCCTCTATAAATCTCTTCGACCAATAGGCGGACTTCGTGCGAATCCGGCTTGCCGATGATGGCAATCTCTTGGGCTTCGGAGAGGTAGAGATCGAGCGCCGATAGCAGATAGCCGAAGCCGTTGGGGAAGCGCACCATCGTTTGTCGCATCATGCGAAAGATGGTGGCGGCGATGCGCTGATAATTGCTCTGTCCGGTCAACAACGCCAACTTCAACAACGCCATCGCCGCCACCGAATTGCCCGAGGGCGTAGCGTTGTCAAAAAAATCTTTGCTGCGCAGAATCAACTCTTCATGGTCTGAGGAGGTGAAATAGAATCCGCCTTCGGCTTCATCCCAAAAGTATTCGATCATGCAGTCGGCAAGCTGGCGCGCGGCGGTGACATAGCGTGTGTCGAAGGTTGCTTCGTACACCGCCAGCAGAGCTTCGCTTAAATAGGCATAGTCTTCGAGGTAGCCGTTCAGTTTCGCCGTGCCGTTTTTATAAGTGCGGAGCAATCGGCCTTCGCGCGCGAGATGATTCAGCAGAAAATCGGCATTGCGAATGGCGACTTGGCGATAATCATCGCGGCCTAAGATATTTGCCGCTTCCGCAAAGGCCATTAGCATCATCGCATTCCACGCGGTCAGGGTCTTGTCATCAAGCGATGGTCGCGCCCGCGCCGCGCGCAGGTGAAAGAGCTTGCTTTTGCCGCTTGCGATGGTGCGCTTGAGTTCGTCAGTCGGCAGACTGTGTTGCGCGGCAACTGCTTCGACCGTTTGCGGGGTATGAAGAATCGCCGTGCCGTGTTCGAAGTTGCCCGCTTCGGTGATGTCGAAGTAGGAGCAAAAGATTTCGCCCTCCTCTGCTCCGAGATGCTGGATGACTTCGGCTTTCGTCCAGACATAGAACTTGCCTTCTTCGCCTTCGCTGTCGGCGTCTTCAGAAGAGTAGAACGCGCCTGTTCGGTCTGTCAGGTCGCGCAATACATATTCCAAAATCTCTTCGGCGGTTTGGCGATAGGCGGGGTTTTTCGTCGCTTGATAGGCATACAGATAGATGCGCGCTAGCAGTGCATTATCGTAGAGCATCTTTTCAAAGTGCGGAACCAGCCAGAGCGCATCCACCGAATAGCGCGCAAACCCGCCGCCAAGATGATCGTACATGCCGCCCGCCGCCATCTTTTGCAGGGTGAATTCGACCAGGTGCAGAGCTTCCGGCGAATGGGTGCGCAGGAAATAGCGCAGCAAAAACATCAGGCTCATCGAAGGCGGAAATTTCGGGGCGCGCCCGAAGCCGCCTTCGGCCTTATCGAACTGGGAGGCCAATCCTGAAAAGGCTTGATGCAAAACCTCGGTTGTCAGCAGATCATCAGTGACGCGAAAGTTGTTGAGCTTGCCGAGTTCGGCGAGAATCGAATCGGCGCTTTCGTTGACTTCGTCGCGGCGGGTTTTATAAATCTCGGCCATCGTCAGCAAGACGCGCGCAAAGCCGGGCATCCCTTGTCGGTCAACCGGCGGGAAGTAGGTTCCCCCATAGAAGGGTTTCAGATCGGGGGTGAGAAACATGGTCATCGGCCAGCCGCCATGTCCCGTGAGCATCTGCACGGCGTTCATATAGATCGAGTCCAGGTCGGGACGCTCTTCGCGATCCACTTTGATGCAGACGAAATGCTCGTTCATAATCGCGGCAATCGGCTCGTTCTCAAACGACTCTTCATGCATGACGTGACACCAATGACAGGCCGCGTATCCGATGCTGAGGAGAATGGGTTTGTCTTCCGCTTTCGACTTGGCGAGAGCTTCTTCGCCCCAGGGGAACCAATCAACCGGGTTATGCGCATGCTGAAGCAAATATGGGCTGGTTTCGTTGGTTAGCCGATTCGTGTATTTCGGGTTCTCTTGATTATGCATTCGAATGTCCTTTTTCTACCCTGATGACTATAACGGGCGATGTGGGCTTTGCCAAACAGGGGGGCAAAGCGCGGCGGACAAAAGCGGAACTTCTCAAACGAGCAGGCGTTTGCCTAAGTCGTAAGTAGCCCGTCAATCGGTTGGCAGAACTGATCGGCGCGTCGCGGGCTACGCTTATTTGAGCCTCGGCTGGCGCTGCGGCCAACTGGTAATCAATCGTCGTTATCCGTTATTCTTAGCACGATGCGAACGAACATCAATTTATCAAGTCAACCCTTTGCCAATCGCCGCCTTTTCTGGTTGATTTGGGCGGCGGTCTGTCTGGCGACGCTGATTGCTTTGTTGCGAATCTCTTCGGAAAAGTCGCTGGTTATCGCCGAAGCCAACGGGCTGGAACAGGATGTGAGAATCCGGCAACTGCAATTGGCAAAGATCAAAGAGGAACGCCAGCGCACGGAGCAGCAAACCAAAGTTGTTGTCTTGACCCATACTGATAAGTTGCAACTGGCTGCCGCGCGTCAGCTCATTCAGAGCAAATCGTTTTCCTGGAATAAACTGGTGAGTGACATCGAACGCTTCGTGCCCAACAACACGCGCATCGAGTCGCTGAACCTGGAAGAGCTTTTCAGTCAGGAAGAGGGTGTGGCGGCCAATATCGAGATTCGCGCATTTGGGAAAGACACCGCGCAATTGCCCGATATGATGACGCGCTTGACCGAATCCGGTGGCCTCTTCACGGTTGGCAAAACCAATCAGGATCAGATGGATCAAAGCGGCGATGTTCCCTTTTCGATTTTCGTGACTTACAGACCGTTCAGAGGGATGACGCAATGAGCAGCCAAGTTCGTAGCACCATCAATCTGAGCGCGCGCACCAAACCGGTTCGACGTTTGCCGCTGGCGGTAGGCGGCAAAGAGATCGTTGCCATTTTGGTTGCCGCCGCGCTGATCGGCTATGTCCTCTATTACTTCTTCAGTACCTATAATCCGGAGCGGCAGCGATTGCAAACCATTGCCGGGCAGGTTGCCGAACTCGACGCAGAGATTGCCAAAGAGAAGGCCAAAGCCACTTCGCCGCAGACGCAGACCAGCGCCGAAGAAGAGGCGCTCAACAGTCTGGAGCTATTCAAAGTTCGGAATCTGAAACCGCGCGCGCCGGGCGAGATCGCCTTGTACAGAGACATCAACGCGATGGCGAAAAAGCACAATCTGCAACTTGCCAGCGGCATCGAAATGGCGCAATCAGAGGGGCGCGATGCCGAAGAAGATAGCGACTCGTCCAAGAAGTCCTCTTCGCTAGAGAAGGTCTTTCCCGAAACCGAAGTTCACTTTGCCGTCGCCGGTGAGTATCCGCAGTTGCGCGCCTTCCTGAACGAGCTTGAACAGAACCGGCAGTTCCTCATCATCAAAGCGCTGACGCTGGCGAGCGAAGAGAATCGGCAGAGCCAAGAGGAAGGCAGAAGCTCGCGTCGCTCTGCTCAACGCGCAAGCAGCGCCCTGTCGCTGGCCATCGAGATGAAGGTCTATTTTCAACCGTAAGCTGCACGACACCACAACTGCGCGTGCGGCAGATGATAGGTTGAGTTATGGCAAATGCAAAAGCAAACAAAGAGAAGAAACAAAAGATCGCGTTGGGCATCTTATTTCTGTTGATGATTGGCGTGCTGGTTTATCAATTCGTTTTCAATACGCCGGAGCCGCGCAAACGAACCACTGCACAGGGCAATACCAACAACGCCGCTACACCTAGCCGCTCGCCCGCGCCCGCGCAACCGGCACAGTCGCAAGCCAACGAAACGGCACTCCTTACCCCGGACGCCGCTTTTGAGCAACTGCTGGCCGATACCTCGCCGCTGCGCCCCGTCTCGTTGACTTCGGGCAGCGCCGCCGTCAGCCCGCGCGGCAACATCTTTGCGTACTATGTTCCGCCGCCGCCGCCGCCGCGACAGCCTGACCCGCCGCCGCCGATTGCCTTGCAATTTTTACAACCGCAAAGCGCCGTCGGCGGGACGCCGCGCAAATTCACGCTGACAGTGACAGGGAGAAATTTCCCCGCCGACCCGCAGATTCTCTTTAACGGCAACCCGAAGCCGACGAAACGGGTGAGCGAAAACTCTCTGTCTACGGAGGTCGCGCCGCAAGAGTATCCGTCGCAAGGCAACATCAACATCGAAGTCAAATCCATCTCCGACCCCACGAAGATGTATTCGAATAGCATCTCTTTTCTGATTCAAGCGCCGCCCGACCCGCCTTTCAAATACATCGGTCGCTTCGGCGAGATGGCGCTGCTTGAACTCAACTCATCGAAAGAAGTCCGGCGGCTGAAGGTCGGAGAGATGATGTTGAACGTCTGGCGCGTGGATACCATCAGCGATGCGCGCATTGAGTTGACGCATACGCAGTACGACATCAAACGTTCGATTGCCATGCAGGACAAAGGGCGGTAGTGCCGTCAAGAGGGAAGATGATGAATAGGGGAAACGCAAAGACGCAAAGAGGCAATGACGCGGAGGCGTTTGCCTATGGTCAGTTTCCGCTTGCCACCGCCGACCGCCAAACATCAGATGCTGACCTGCAACCTTTGACTTGCAACCTTCGAACCTCACAGGCGAACTGGCGACGGACGACGGACAAGGGACGACGGACAACGGCGGAAGAAGGCGGATGGGCGTTGTTCGGACTGATTCTGGCGATGATGGTGATTGCCATCATGCTGACGGCGGTTGTGCCGAGCGTGCAAATGCAAGTGCGCCGCGAAAAAGAAGAAGAGATGATCTATCGGGGCACGCAGATGGCTTTTGCCATTGCGCGCTATTACAACAACGGCAATCCCTTCGGCGGTTCGGTGGCGGTGCGCATTCCGCCTGCTTACGGCTATTTGACGGAACTGAAAAAACTCACAGAAGGCGTTACGGTTGGCGTGCGCGAATTCAAATTCGCTCGCGCTTCGGCATTGATTGACCCGCTATCGAATGAAGAGTGGGAGCCTGTGCGCCTCCGCGATCCGCGTTTGGGGAATATCTTACAAGCCTATTCGGCGTTTACTAATCAACCAGTGCCGCAAGATTATCTCTTTCTTGCGGGGCCGAGCCGCGCATTCAATAATCCGCTTGCCGGTTCCGGCGGCGGTTTGCCATCGGGAAATTCGAATCAATCGAATTCCAACGTTGCGCCAGTCAACCGAAATACTTCATCTGTCGATGATGACGATGACGATGATGACGACGACGATGATGACGACGACGACGAGGATGATGACGATGACGACGAGGATGATGGTGGGGCGGCTAATGATCCGTTCGCAAGGTTTTTCAATTCTGGCAAGACGGAGATCAGTTCGCTGCCCATTGTCGGCGTCGCTCCGAAAATGAAAGGCCGCTCGATTCGTTCGCTGTGGGGATTGGAAAATTACGAAGACTGGGTTTTTATCTACATCCCGCCGTTTCAACAACAGCAACAGCAGCAACCGCCGGGGCGCAATCCCAATCAGAACCGCCCGCCGCGCCGCTGATGATTCGCAGACAGAAAGCTGAGATCATTGCTAGTCCTCTTGGGCTGCGCGTTTTGGCGTTGTCAGATAGCTGATGATTGTTCCGGCTATGATGACAACGACCGGGCCGATGACGTTGTAATACAGCCACGCGATGTTAGTAAAAAAGCTTACGTACAAAACAAC
Organism: uncultured Clostridia bacterium; assembly: GCA_964468725.1. GTDB lineage: Bacteria > Acidobacteriota > Blastocatellia > UBA7656 > UBA7656 > CAYXVU01. Next base: position 2,934 of record CAYXVU010000085.1, on the reverse strand, counting down.
GATCATGCCGAGGAGAATGCCGAAGAATGCGCCCGTTGCATTGGCGCGTTTAACCAAAAAGGCCAACAAGAAGACGCCGAGTATGGGGCCATAAAACCGCGAACCGACGGCATTGACCGTTTCGACCAGCGAAGTGCCGATGCGCCCCGCATAGAGAGCAACGAAGGTCGCAAAGATGCCCCAGAAGAGGGTGCATGCCTGACTGGCGCGCAGGTAATGTTGCTGTGAAGCCGAGGGTTTGAAAAAGCGTTTGTAATAATCCACCATCGTGGCGCTGGAAAGCGCCGCAATCTCGCCCGAAATCGAAGACATCGCCGCCGCAAAGATGACGGAAATCATCAGCCCGACCAACCCGATGGGCACGTACTTCAGCAGGAAACTGGGAAAGACATAGTTGACATCGCTTGAGGTTGCGCCCGTCGCTTCGCGGATGATGGCTGCCGCCTCTTTCCGCACGTCACGAGTCTGTTTGTCTGCGGCTTGAAATTCGGCAAGCAGTTGCTCGACTCCTGTCGAGTTGCCACTGTTGCGCGCTTCGAGAAGTTGTAGGCTGATGGCTTTGCGCTTCTCGAACATAGCTTCGAATTCGCGTTGTTTGACGGCAAAGGATTCGCGCGCGGCGCTGGCTTCGACCTGTTTGACATCGGCAGGATTGAAAAACACCGGCGGGCGCTCGAATTGATAGAAGATCAGCAAAAAGACGCCGGTCGCCAGAATGAAGAACTGCATCGGCACCTTGAGAATTGCCGTCATCACCAGCGACATGCGCGCCTCTTTGAGCGAACTGGCGGTGATATAGCGCTGCACCTGACTCTGATCGCAACCGAAATAAGAGAGCATCAGAAAGAAGCCGCCGAGCAATCCCGAAAGCAAGGTGTACTGGTTATTCACATCAACCGACGTGTCAATCGCATTCCAATGATTGGTGACGCCGCCGAGGTAGACGGCATCCGAAAAACTTACTTGATCGGGAATGGCGTTGATGACCATGTATAATCCGGCGAACAAGCCGACGAACATCAAGATCATCTGCATGGTGTCCGTCCACACCACAGCCCGCACCCCGCCAAGGGCTGTATAACCGAGCGTCGTAACCCCCATCAATATAATCGTCGTGCGTTCGTCCCAACCGAGAATCGTTGAAAGCACCACCGACGGCGCATACAACACGATGCCCACCGCCATGCCGCGCGACAGTTGAAAGAGCAGACTGGTCAACGCCCGCGTCTTGGTGTCAAAGCGAGTTTCAAGATATTCATAGGCGGTGTAGACCTTCGCCCGATAAAAGAAGGGCACAAAGACGAGGCACAAAATCACAACGACGAAGGGCAGCGGCAGATAGATTTGAATGAACCGCATGCCGTCATTGAAGGCTTGTCCGGTGGTGCCAATGAACGTAATGGCGCTCGCTTGCGTCGCCATCACCGAGAGCCCGACCGCCCACCACGGGATGCTGCGATTGCCGAGGTAGTAGGCCTCCATGTCGCCGCCTTTGCGACTCTTGAAGAGCCCGACAGCAACGGTGAGCGCCAGATAAGAGAGGAAGATAATCCAGTCAGTTGTACTCATTAGCTTCGATTCAACGTGGTGGTAAAGAGGTAGAGAAAAACGATCTGAGCGATGGCGTAGACAATGATGAAAAGGTAGAGCCCTTTCCAGCCTCCCCAGAAAGCGATTGGTTCATTCCCTTCGTCAGCGGGTTTGTCGGGCATGCGTACCTCCAATGCTGATCGTGCGAAGCGCAGGTATTCTATGGCGCGCTTTGCGCGAGCGTCAACGAAGGGCATCGAATTTTACAACTGCTCAACATGATCGTCACAACCATGCGCAATGATTTCCGAAGATGAGAAGAGATCAGAAGCAATTGGTGAACTTCGCATCCCCGGTTTGATCCTCATCTGCACTTTCCTGTGCCTTCCATATTCCGATACACTCAGTGCACCGGAATATGATTGCTCATCGGAGGCTCAACGTGAAATCGAATCGCCCGCTCGCTTCGCTCCTCTCCCTCTCGCTGATCGTTCTGCTTACTGTCGGTTGGCTGGTTCAGCCGCTGGCCACCAGTCAAGCAGCGAGCGCAACGCTTCCATCGAATGCGCTCGATAGCGGAGCCGTCGGACTCGGACAGGCGATCAAAAAGCTGGGAACCATCGCCTCCGTCCTGCACACCGGCGCGCACCCTGATGATGAAGACAGCGGCTTGCTGGCTTATCTGGCGCGCGGCAGACAGGCGCGCACCGCTTATGTTGCGCTCACTCGCGGCGACGGCGGTCAGAATTTGATCGGCCCCGAACTCTATGAAGCCCTCGGAGTGATTCGTACCGAAGAGATGCTCGCGGCGCGACGCCTTGACGGGGCGCAGCAATTCTTCACCCGCGCTTTCGATTTCGGCTTTAGCAAATCGCGCGAAGAAGCCTTGAGCAAATGGGACCGCGACGCTGTGCTCGGCGATATGGTGCGCGTCATTCGCACCTTTCGCCCGCTGGTCATCGCCGCCGCTTTCACGGGCACGCCGCGCGACGGGCACGGTCAACATCAAGCCTCCGGCTTTTTGACCCCCGAAGCCTATCGTGCCGCCGCTGATCCGACGCGCTACCCCGAACAGATCAAAGAGGGCTTGCGCGTATGGAAAGCCTTGAAACTCTATCACCGCACTGCGCTGCCCAATCAGTCGCGCGAAGGCTCCGAGCCGACCGCTAGAGAAGGCGAAAAACCGACTCTCGTCCTGAATACAGGGCAGTTTGACCCGCTGCTCGGACGCAGCTATTACGAAATCGCCATCGAAGGCCGCAGCCAGCATCGCTCGCAAGATCAAGGCGCGATTCAGCGACGCGGCCCGCGCTTTACCGCGCTCAATCTGTTGGAGAACTCCGTCAATGCAGCCAAAGAGGAGAAAGACATCTTCGATGGCATTGATGTGCAGTTGACCGGCAT
>CAYXVU010000084.1:0-22827 GCA_964468725.1 uncultured Clostridia bacterium | reverse complement strand
TTATGCCGGTTCCCGTCGTCATCATTACAGGCTTGAGTGGTTCGGGAATGTCTTCGGCGCTTAAATCATTTGAGGATTTGGGCTTCTTTGCCGTTGATAATTTGCCGACGCAACTCATCCCCACCTTTGTGCAACTGTGCGAAGGTTCGGCAGAGATCGAACGCACGGCCTTTGTCATTGATGTGAGGGAGCGTTCCTTCTTAACCGTCTTGCCGGACATTCTTCAGCAATTGCGAAATCAGCAGGTCAACGTCAAGGTTCTCTTTTTGGAAGCGGACGATGAAGTCTTGCTGCGCCGCTACAGCGAGACCCGCCGCCCGCATCCTTTGCCAGACCAAGATGTGCTGGCCGCGATTCGACAGGAGCGCGAGTTGCTGGCCGAAATTCGTGACCTCGCCGATGTTCACATTGATACCTCGGAATTGACCGTGCACACGCTGCGCGACGACATCAAAAGCCGCTTCTCCGAAACCGCTGCGCCCTCATCTTTACAGGTGATTGTGACCTCATTCGGTTTTCGCAGCGGCTTGCCGCGCGGGTTGGATATGCTCTTCGATGTGCGCTTCTTGCCGAACCCGCATTTTCTCCCCGCCTTGCGGTCCCTGACCGGGCGCGACCCGGAAGTGGTGAACTATCTCGAAGCGCAAACCGAAGTGCTGGAGACTATCGCCAAATTTGTCGAACTGCTCGAATATCTGTTGCCGCGTTTTCAACGCGAGGGAAAGAGCTATCTGACCATTGGCATCGGTTGCACAGGCGGGCGGCACCGCTCGGTCATGATTGCCGAAGCTATACACCGACGCCTTTCTGCATTAGGATACAAAACGCGCGTTGTCCACCGCGACATCGGCAAAGACGAAGAACGCTATCAAGGAGTGACGAGTGACAAGTGAGTTGGCAGTTTTGCTCATCACCGGTCATTCGCCATCCTTTACGATCTCAATATGATTGGCGCAGTCATCGTAACCCATGGACAACTAGCCAACGAGTTAGTCTCGGCGGCAGAGACCATCGTCGGCGAAATCGCCCATATCACAGCGGTCTCTATCGGCTGGCATGACGACGTGGACGCGGCGCGAGGAGAGATCGAACGCGCCATCAAACGTGTGGATTCGGGCGGCGGCGTACTCCTGCTGACCGATATGTTTGGCGGCACACCAACCAACATCGCAGCCAGCTTTCTCGGCCAAGCCAAGGTTGAAGTCGTCACCGGCGTCAATCTGCCGATGGTCGTCAAACTGGCGGCTCAAACCCAAGACGAAGAACTGGCCAGCCTTGCCGGTCGCGTGCGCGATGAAGGTCGCCAACAAATTCAACTGGCCGGTGAAATCTTGATGCCGAAAAAATAGCTTGCCTTACCGGTTGCCGATACGCCTCAATCCGGCAGGGTGACCTCTGGGTCTACTTCGCGCGACCGCGCCAGATTACCGGTGGTTCGCACTTGATTGTACTGATAGTTGGAATACCCATGCCGACCATCAAGCTTAGCGATTTCCTCCAGATGCGCATCTAATTCGATAAACTGATCGGCGACATCAATTAATCGCGGGCTGGTATTGGTACGAAAGCCTGCCAGTTCAACGCGCACCCCTTTGTAAGCGACGGCGTTGATGGCATAGGCGAAGTCTTCATCGCCAGAGACCAGCACGGCGGTGTCATACTTATCGGCCAATGACAGCATGTCAACGGCGATCTCAACATCCAGATTGGCCTTCTTCGACCCATCCGAAAAGGTCTTCAACTCCTTTTCAACGACGCGGTAGCCATTGCGGCGCATCCACAACAGAAAGCCTTGTTGCCGCTCCGCTCGTTCGTCAACGCCCGTGTAAAAGAAGGCGCGCAGGAGCGGCGAATTGCCGCGAAGAAAGTTCAAAAGCTTGGCATAATCAATTTCGACTCCGACCGATCTGGCTGCGTGAAATAGATTGTTTCCGTCAATAAAGATGGTAATTTTACCTCTCATATATATCCTCGATTCGTTTCCTCTCAAAGAACAATTTATATGTTGTATGTCTAACACACAGGCATAGAGCTTGCCAAGCATGGCCAAAGGCAACGCTTGCTGGGAAGCGAGCAGCAATAGTAGTATCGGAACGTTCTCTGTTCTCTCCCGGAGATGAGGTCTTTGCATTTCACCTGCAAGAAGTGATCGCTCATGAAATCCTTGCTCATTGGTCTTACCACTGTCGCGCTCGCGCTGGCGACCTTCGCCGCGCCGACAACCCGGCAAAGCGCGTCCTCAGCCAAACAACTCTTCGCGGTGCGCGGCGAAATCACCACCATTAAGCCGCAAAGCAAAGGGCTGCTGCTCATCACCGTGAAGCCTGCGAAAGAGTTTGCCGCCGTCACCGTCCTCGCTCATGAAAACGATCTGGTCGGCAGCGCCGTGCGACGCGGCGGACGGGTGGACCTGCTCGGACTGCTCGCCGATGAGGGGCGCGGCGATGAGATCATCACGGCTGCCGAGCTTGCGGAAGGCGACGACGTGTCGGTCATCTATGACCCGCAACAGCAAAACCGCGTGCTGGAAATCTACTTGCGGTAAGCGCCTCGCCTTTGCGCCGCTCTTTCAGCATCGCTATAATCAACCCTCGGCTGACAGCCGAATTCTCAATCTCAAGAGGAGTGAATCAGAACTTATGCGTAAACGATATGCGGCTTTTGCCACCCTGCTCATCCTAACCGTGACCATCGCCATGGCGGTCGCGGCAGACAATGCCGTCAAAAAACCTGTGACCAATAAAATGTGTCCGGTGATGAATGCCGCCGTCAGCGAGAAATTCCGCACCGAATACAAACATCAATACGTCTACTTCTGCTGTCAAGGCTGCATCAAGATGTTCGAGAAAGACCCGGAAGGCTACATCGCCAAGCTATCGAAGGAAGATCAAGAAGCCGTCAAAGCCAACGATATCTGCCCGCTGACCGAAGATAAGATCACCGAGTTCAACCTCTTCGTCGAACATGATGGCCGCAAAGTCTATCTCTGCTGCGACGGCTGCGTCACGGCCTACAAGGCGAAGCTCGCAGAGAAGAAAGACGGCCAGTAAGACAGTCTCCGGTTATCGGCCTTAGCAACCGAAACCGGCAGCCGAAATCGCAAAATCGAAGCGGCGGCCTCAACGCCATACGGCTTGCGAGAGAGCGTTGAGGTTGGCCGCTCGTCGTTTGGAGGATAATCATTCAACTCATGAAAAGTTTGACCTTCCTTCGCCCTTCGATCCTCAAGTTGATGCTGCTCGGACTGATCTGCGCTCTGCTGCTGACCGGATGCGAGAAGCGACCCCAATTCGCCGTTATCGAAACCGAATACGGCACGATTAAGTTCGAACTGCTGTGGAACGAGTCTCCGGCGACGGCAGAGAACTTTCAACTGCTCGCGCAACGCGGATACTATGATGGCACGATTTTTCATCGCGTCATCAGCGGCTTTATGATTCAAGGCGGCGACCCGAACGGCAATGGCACGGGCGGGCAGGCCGCCACCGCCGCCGGATTGCCCAATGAAGTCCGCCCGACCGCAGAGCTTTATCAAAATGGCTATCAACGCGGGCTTGTGGCTATGGCGAATCGCGGCAAACCGGAAACGGCGGGCAGCCAGTTCTTCATCATGCATCAGAAGTATCCGCTGAAGACCGATTATGTGATCTTCGGGCGCGTTGTTGAGGGCATGGAGGTGGTGGATAAAATCGCCAGCGACCCAACCAACCCTTCGAACAACCGTCCGCTCAAACCAATCACCATGACAAAGGTCTATGTGCAATAGCGCCCTGCGAACTCATCAGACTAGATGAACCGTGAAACAACGGATGGGCACAGAGCCATGAAGATTGTCCCTGCCCATCCGTTTTCTCGCCATCTTCTTTTTCGGCTCACGACTTGATATTGATCACGGAGTGCGACTCGGAAGGATATCCTTCTCCACGCGGCGGCGGCGAATGCACTCTCGGCCACCTTCCATTGCCAATGGCTATCATCAAAAGCGGAAGCGACCGGCTCTCTTCCCTCGTTTTCGTTACGGCGTTCTCTTGCTCGCTAGACATCGCTTCCTGCGGTTTGCTACCGTTGCCTGTGGCTGTTAGACCACGAGAATGCAACTCTTCATGCGTGCCGGTTGCCGCTCATCGTTGCCGAGAATGAGATGCCGTTGACCGAAAAGAAATCCGAAACCGAAAACCTTGATGTCCGCGTGCAAACGCAGGGCTCAACATCGTTGGCCGACACGGCGTCTTCGCTCTTTGCCGTCATCACCGATAAAAAGACCCGCGATGCCTCGCTGCGACGGCTGTCCAAATCTTCGATTCTGCGTTCGCTCATTGCTGTGCTTCTCGGCAGTCTCATCCTTCGTCTCTCTGCACAGATGATGACGCAGATGTTGCAATTTTATTTTGACACGATCAACAACACCTACTACCCGATCTCCTATAGCATCCGAGGTCTGATTATCGCCTCATTCTTTATCCCGGAAATGTTCGGTTCTCCCATTTTGGGCGCAATGAGTGATCGCTACGGGCGCAAATTTTTCATCTTGCTCGGCCCCATCTTGGGAGCCCTCGCTGTACAAATTACCTCAATGACCACAGCCATCTGGTTGCTGGTCTTCACGCGCTTGCTTGAAGGGCTCTCTACTGCCAGTTCCATACCCGCCACCCTCGGATATATCTCCGAAGTCACAGCCGGAAGGCCGAAGTTGCGCGCCCGCATTGTCGGCCTCTTCGAATTGACGCTGGTTGGTGGCCTCGCATTGGGAGCGGTCATTGGCGGCTATTTGTGGAAGTATTTTAGCAAGCCGATGATCGTTGCAGGCGTGCATCTCATCAGTCCGGCGTTTGCCCTTAATGGGCTGGTTTACCTGATTAGTTTGGCAATCTTTTATTGGGGCATAACCAAAACACGGCGTCCGAGAAGCTTGCAAACCGCCAATTCGCATTTCGAATGGCGACGGGTAGTACGGACGCTGCGCGCGCCGAACGTCTGGCGTTTCGTTCCCGCTTGGCTCGCCATCTTTTCGATCATCGGATTATGGACCAATCATAGTCCGGGCTTGCTGACGGGCGAGAGCCATCTGCCAGGGCAGATTTTAATGGGCAATATCAGCCCGGCTCAGTTCGGCAACGGCTTTGCGGTGCTGGCAATCTTTTTTGCGACGGGTCTGTTGGTGTGGAGTTTTTATCTCGGACGCTATCGCAAAACCAACGTCATGCTGGTGACGACAACGGGATTGTTCCTAACACTGCTTGCGGTCTACAGCCTCAATCATCTCAGTTCGTTGGCGAGTCCGTTCTATTACCCGCTGATGGGAGCCTTGCTGCTCGGACTACTGATCTTGAGCGGCTTTACGCCAGCCGCATTAACGTATCTGGCTGATATAACCGAATCGCACAAGGAAGATCGAGGCTCGATTATGGGACTCTACTCCGTTTTTTTGGGTGTCGGCCAAGTGGTTGGCACGACCATCGGCGGCAAGTTTGCCGATTGGATGGGGATTGATGGTCTGCTCTTATTGAGCGTCATCTTTGGCATCATCATGGTGTGGACGCTCGTCCAACTTCGCAAACAAGAGTTGCCGGTTGCACAGGTCGCTGCCTCATCTTCTTAACCTATACCGCCTTCAGCGGCCAGAAGAGCGGCAGCAAAAACAGCACGACAATCGTCAAGATCACGGTGAGAAACAGGCCGACTTTCAAGAAGTCCGCGAATTTGTATTTGCCCGGCCCATACACCAGTATGCACGAGGGTTCGAAGGGAGTAATAAACGACACCGATGCCGCCAGCATGATGGCAATGGCAAAGGTTCGCTCATTGACGCCTAGCCGCTGCGCCGTCTCCAGCGCGATGGGCAACACGACCAACGCCGCTGCGGCATTCGACATCGGCTGCGTCAGGGCTACGGTCAGGACAAAAAAGGACGCCAAAATCAGCATCACGCCATACCTCTCCGGCATGCCCGAAACCAGCGGATGCAATCCGTCAACGATCAGCTTCGCCAGAAAAGCCGCCGCGCCTGTGTGATGATCGTCCATTGCCGTGCCGAATGCCGTCATCCCGCCAATCAAGATCAACAAGCGCCAATCAATAAATTCGTACGCTTCCTCTATGGTGATGCAGCGCGTCAGTAAGGTCAGCACCGCCGCGCTCAAAAAGGCTATCGAAAGCGGTAGGACGCCGGTCGAACCGGTGACGATGGCGGCGACGAAAAACAAGACCGTGTACAACCCTTTGCTCTTGCGATAGGCGGGCGGCGCGTATTCGCCGAAGATCATGAAGTCCGGCTCGCGGCGCAACTCCTCAATGCGCTCCTTCGCCCCTTGAATTAACAGCACATCGCCGAGTTGCAACCGAATGCGCCCGATCTTCTCTCTGAGCGATTCGCCGTGTCGGTGAATGGCCAGCGCGCTCATGCCGAAGCGCAGGCGAAAGTTTGCCTCTTTCAAGGTCTGGCCGATCAACGAAGAGAGCGGCGTAATCAGCACTTCGAGAATTTTGATCTGCTCGCTTTGCAAATCCTTGTCGCCGAGTTTGACTTCGGCGAGGATTTCGATGCCCGCCGCCTCTTTGACTTTGATCAACTCGGAGACTTTGCCTTCAATCAGCAACACATCGTTGGCTTCAATCGTGGTCTTGCGCTCCGGCAGAAGCTTCTCCTGATTGCGAATCACTTCCAGAATCCGAAAGTCCATCTTCGACAAGTCGGATTCGAAAATCGTCTGCCCGATCAGATGCGAGTCAGGGGTGACGACGATTTCGCTCAGGTATTCCCGAATCTCGTACTCTTCTGTGAGGCTTTCATCCTGATGATCCGGCAGCCAGCGCCGCCCGATGAACATCATGTAAGCGATGCCAATCACCACGATGATAATCCCAATCGGCGTGAACTCGAACATGCGAAGCGGTTCCAGCCCCAACCGCGCGATGTAGCCGCTCACTGCGACATTGGTCGAAGTGCCGATCAGTGTGCAGGTGCCGCCCATAATCGAAGCAAAGGCAACCGGCATCAACCATCCCGAAGGACTGGTCTTTGTCTGCTTCGCTAACCCCATCGTCGGCGGCACGAAGATCGCCGTCACCGTCGTATTGTTCATAAAGGCAGAGATGCCGCTCACCACCGCCATCAAGAGCAGCAACAACCGATTGTTGCTGCCGCTGGCGACCATCTGCAACCGACTGCCCATCCAATCGAGTACGCCTGTGCGTTGCAATGCGCCGCTGATGATGAAGATCGAACCGAGAATGATGATGATGTCGTTGCTGAAACCGGCAAAGGCTTCGTCGGGCTGCAAAATCCTGCACACTACCAACGCGATCAAAAGCAGGAAGGTGATAATGTCAACAGAGAGCTTCTCCGTCGCAAAGAGAGCGACAGCAATCAACAGCAGGGCAAGTACGATAGCGATTTGCATAGTTGGCGGTTATCGGTTTCTCACTACCGGTTAGCGGTCAAAGGATACAGGTTATAGGTTGAAGGTCGAAGGTTACAGGTGAAACGGTATGGATTTGCCTGCGGCAGGCAGATGAGAAGGTCGCCGCCTGCCATCGTTCCAGGTCATCCCATCACCCTTTCATCCCCTCACCTGCTCACCCTTTCATCCCTGTTAGGATGACCTGCTCAACTTCACCGAGGCGCAGCCGTTCGCGCTCTTTCGACCGCTGCCGCCATCTCGTCAAGCAGTTGTCGCTCTGTAAGTCCGAGCCAGCAATGCCCTTTGCCCGCTCCGTAAACGATTTTGCCCTCATAGGGCGGTGCAGCCTTCGTCAAGAAATCATCCAGCAGATGCACGGCATTGTTGAGAAAGTAGTTGTCCGCTTCGCCTATCCAGATGCGAATTTTACCGCGCAGTTTCGGCGCTAGGGTCTTCCAGTTGCGCTCCAACACCATGCGCAAATCGTATTGCTTCCAATGTTCGACCACCGTGCCGTCCAGTTTGCCGGTCTTGACATCCCACAACGGGCGCGGGCGACCAGCCGCGCCGCGCGGGCCATAGGTCGCATTCCATGCGCCCCATTGCTGTCCAGACATGGTCCAGCTATCGCCAGCGCCCAACACATTTTCCATCTGACATTCGTGACGAATCGTGTACATCACATCGCCATTCAAATCGCGCGCGCTCGGACGCTCGAAGCCGTACCGATTCACGTAGGCGTTTTCATCTTGGTAGATGTTGATGAGTTGAAAGCCGCGAAAATCTACGCCATCGGGGCAGTACGACCACACGCCGTTAAAGAAATCCGGATAGAAGATTTGCAAGGCTAACGATACCCATCCGCCAGTCGAGCCGCCATCCACGACGCGCGCGTAGGGTTGACCAATGCCACGAAACGTCTTTTCGATGTAGGGAATCAGCTCTTGCGTGACCGCATCTCCGTAGGGGCCGTTGTTGGCCGAGTTGACCTGATAGCAATCCCCGAACGGCCCATCGCCATCGAGGTGTAACAAAATCATGCGCGGCGCATCCTCCGCCATCCAGGCGCTGCGAAATGCCGGGTTGCTCATCAACCCTCTCACATTGGTAAACCGCGACCCGTAGCCGCCGATATGCACGCGCAGCGGATATCTCCTCGTCGGGTCGGCGGCATAATCGCGCGGCAGCAGCACGCCAGCGCGCAGATAGATGGGCTTGCCGTGAAACTTCGTCAGCCGGTCGGATTGCAGTTTGACGTATTTGATGAGGTCGGTATCGGCGGGCAACTCCTCTGGCGGGACTTTTTGCGTAAGCGCGAGTTTGATGCTGCCGCCAGTTTGCGGGTCAAGATGAAACTTTTGCGCGAGGCTGTAGAGGTTCCCCGGCGCATTGATTGATTTCAACTCCGTGTTGGTATCCAAAACGGCTTGCACAAAGTACTCTCCGGCGGGCAGCGCGGCCAGACGGTCAATCGGGAAACTTACCGCTTGCTCATCAACCGTCGCCGTCATGCCAGCCTCGAAGTTTTGCACATCGCGCGCCATCACAGGGGCGGCATCAAACCCTGTGTCGCCAACCCGCGTGCGCGGCTCGGGAGTCGCCGAGCGTCCGCAGATGACCAAGAGTCTGCCGCTTTGCGGGCGCTCCAGCAGGCCAGGTGCAACGGTAATCTCAAAGCGTAACGGAGGGCGTTGTTGGGGATGCGCAGAAAGGCTGACCCCAATCAGCAAGAGCATGAGCAGGAGTACTTTTTTCATGGGTTGGTTCCATCCGACGAACAGGTGTTGGTCGCTACAACGCAGCGAGTTCGCGTTCAATATCGCGGCGCACCTTTTGGGATTCCAACAAAGAGGGCGGGGCGTCGCGGTCTTGGCAATCGTCAGCCGTGAGCGGGCAACGTTCGCAGGTTCCGTTAATGACCAAGCGGGCGATCTTCGAATCATGAGCGAAGCGCACGATGCGCTCGAAGTTTTCATCAAGGCGAAAACCTAATGATACGGATGAAGTCGCAGAGGTATTGAGTGCCAAGTGGCGAGCGAAGGCGAGGCACAAGAACTGCGCATCGGTGTCAACGAACTGAGAGACTTGTGCCGCCACCGTCGGTTCTTCTATCGCCTTGCCGTTGGCGCTCTGCCCCCGCAGGTCTTTCAGGATGCGAATCGCCAGCCAGCGCAGACAGTAGTGTTCCTGAACGCCCGTGCCGCCCGGAATCAACACCTGCGACATATTCAGATGTTTGACCAGCTTGAACTGTCCGCCTTCATGATTGAAGCGCAAAAAGTGCAGGCGGACGCCGAAGTATTGCGGCAGCACTTCGGTCAGCCGATACATGAAGATTTCCGGCGTCACTTGATACTGATCGAGAAAGGCGCGAAAGCGCGCGGGGTTCCATTTGGTCAGCGCAAAGAAGGCTTTCAGGTCGGCCAACAAACGCTCGCGGTGAATCAACAAGGCTCCAGCGAAATACGAAGCTTTGAAATCGTTGAGCACTTGTTCAAAAGAGTCCACCCCTTCGGGGGCAGAGGTCAAAGCGCGCTCTTTCAACCCTAACACCTGATAACCGAGTTCCCGCGCGAGAATGAACTTCTTCTGCCATTCGGAGAGCGCGGGGTTGATGAGCAGTTGCGGCGCGCGGCGCGGCTTGGCGACCAACACCGAGCGGAAGCGCAAGAGGTTCGGGTGTCGCTTCAGCCGCTGATCGTCAAGGTGATAGCCGAACTGGGTTTCGATCAAACTGCGCAGAGCGCGATAGGTCGGCGTGGGGTCGGCTGACAGCTCGGCCTGTTGGACAAACCGATCAACTGCATCTTCGATTTCCGGGAAGTAATTGGCGTTGAGTTCCTGATAGGAACGCAGCGCCGAGCGAAAGAGGTGCTCAACGCCGATATTGTACTGTTCGGCAATTCCGACTAGAGCATTAACCAACGCGCTGGCTTCGGCAGGCTGTCGGGTCAGCAACTCGACGACCTGTGCGGGCGCAATGCCGAAGAGGTGATAGGGAAAGTTGTGCAGCACCGGCGAGGTCAAAAAATCGGCCAGCGGAGAAAACTCTTCATTGATGCGAATCGAAACCAGTTCGTCATAGCTTCTGCCGAGCGCGTCGGCGAGGCGGGCGATCTTTTCAGCCTTCGGGTACTTTTTGCCTTTTTCGATTTCGGTCAGGTAGGAGACTGACAAATCCGTGAGCGCCGCGAAGTCGGTCAGCGAGAGGCACTTTTGCTCACGAAACTGCCGGAGTTTCATGCCGAAGATGACTTTGTGATTGAGATTCATCCAATTCCTTCGTCGAGCCGCTGGGCTGATTCGTCTTCAAGCTAGCAACTGCTCAAGTAAAAGTCAAAGTAGCAGGCTGAGCGAAAGAGACAGCTTCTTCACGTCTATGGGGGAAGGCTCACTTAAGCTGTGGTAGGTCTATTCAAGTCCCAGGCGTCTGAGCGGAGATAGATGGCGATTCTGCTCCTCTCCATCTGTTGCCTCTGCGTTCGGCTGGCCGCTCGCCATTTGGCTTTTCAGAGCGCCGATTCTTGATCTCTCAACCGAGCACGTGTGTGTTGATGTAGTTCACCATCAGATTCGTCTGCTCTTGAATCAGGCTGACGGTTTGGTAGTGCGGGAAGGTAGGCACGCTGTAGGGTAGTTCGACCGATTCATCAATTGTGCGGAGCAGCTCAATGATCGGCGCAAAGTCTTTTGCCGGAGCGGAAGGCGGCAGGTGTTCGACCATCATCTCTAAGCCAATCGCTTCCACTTTGACGCGCGGCGGTTGCAAATATGGCCAGTCGCCCGGCAATGCTTCAACCTGCGCGACTGTTGTCGCCTCAATCGCTTTGATTGCCGCAATCGCCGCTGCCTGTGCTGCCGGGCGGCCTTCCGGCGGGAGCTTATTGATTTGCTCGACCATCGCTTGTGCCGCCAGTTGCAATTCAAGGGCGAGGGGCGGCGCGGGTTGTTGGTTTTGGTTCGCATCGGTTCGTCTTTTTGATGACGGGGTTCGTTTACTGGCCATTGCTTCTTCTCACCAACTGGCCTCCGGTTCAGCTACAGGGCACGTCCGTTTTTCCGGCGGCGCTCACGATCTGATAGCGGTGCGAACGGTCGCGCACGCAGAGGTTCAACAGCACCAACTTGGCAGCCGTCGTGGATGTCGGCTCATACGTGTAAACGAGTTTGTAGGTGCAACCGCTGCCGATGGATTGTAGGACTTTCGCGTCAATCTTCCCCAGTTGCTGCCGCTGAATCGTTCCGCTTGCCAGCCTCTTAACAATGCGATCATGTTTCTTGCGGTACGGCTCTCCGGCGACCAAAGAGATCAATTTGGCCGTCTCGCCCCGATCTTCAGTTGCGACAATCTCGTAGGTCACAAAGGGGCTGCCTTTCTTAAGTAAAGAAGCGTCGGCACTGTCACTTTGCCGTGCGGCTCGCAGTTGCTGCCAGACGGCTTTCGTATTCAGCGAGCATCTGGGCAAGGCTGGCCGCATCGCTCTTATAAGTCGCACTCGCCTGCTGGCTGGCGAGTTTCCACTCCGCGTTGATCTCTTGCAGGGCGGTGACCGCTGCCGCCTGCTCGGCCAGATAAGTCGCAATCCCTTCCTCAATGGCGGACGCGATCAGTTCCAGCAGCGCCGGAATCAATTCCACCTGTCCATCCTGCAAAATCGCCATGGTCAACTGATAGGCTTCGGCAGCCTCCGCATCACCAAGCGCGGCGCTGGCCTGGGCTTCAGCTTCCGCAGTGGCGACAGCGGCTTCCGCTTCGGCAACGGCTGCGCTGGCAGCCGCTTCCGCTTCGGCGACAGCCTCCTGTGCGGCTTGAATGGGGTCGGTTAACGCCATACTCTACTCTCCCGCCGTGTTCAGAATTTGGCGGTTAATCCATTCGTCGCATTCGACAAAGGTGGCCGGACCAAACACGCATTGGTAGCCCATCTCTTCTTGGCATTCTCCGAAAACGGCCATATAAATTCCGACCGGCGATTTGCGCACCCACCATTGCTGTGGCGCGCTTGCAGAATCCGGCTTGCCGAACTGTCTCTCCATTGTCCATTCTCTGTTGTCCGTTTCAGATGCCTATCCGTTGAAAAGCAATCGACAATTTTCGTCTACGACTCAAGAAGCGACTACATCAATGGCTCCCAACTCACGGACGATGCTCTCCCATGGGCTGTAAATCCCATACTCGCTCAAGTGCGAAACCGGCCCTTGCCCCACAGAGACGACATCGCTAGCCGCTGCTTCGCCGACATTGACGCCGAGAAAGGTCACGTTGTCGCCGCCTGCATCCTCAAACACCGGCGCGCCGCTATCCCCTGCTATGCTCTTATAGTTGGTAAGCACCTGATTGCTGAGAGTCTGCGACTCAAAGCTTCCCGATGCAAACTTCACCGTCGCTTGTAGGGCTTCGATTCGGCCATCGGATTTGCCCGCTGAAGCCGAGCCTTGCATGGTGACTTGATCCTTCAGGTTGGAATGCGTCGAATCCTTTGTGCCTGTCACCTTGTACGGCGCGCCGTTTTTGTAGATCAATCCTTTTGGCGGTATTTGCCGGGTTGCGTTTTTATATTGGACCCAAGCGGCGTCGCAAGTTCCACCTTGCCAGTTAGAGACCAGTTTCACTGTGCCGATGCGATTGCTCGAACCGCTCGATGGCTGATAGACGGCCTTATTCGTCTTCCCGACGCCGTGCCCGGACACGATAAACCCCAACGTGCCACCCAAACTTCCGACGACAGCGATTGTCGAAGGGCTGTAACCTTCGACTGTAAAGTTGCAGACCATTTGAATCCCACCAATGATCGGATCAAAGAGTTGCTGCTTCGGGCCTGCGCTGCTATGTCGGCTCAGGCTCACACCCTGCAAGCGGAGAGGCAAACTCTCGACGAAATGGCGTAGCCGTTGACGGTATTGCTGAGGCGGCAGCGCTGCTTGCGCATCAATGCCGATGACGAGCGCCGGTTGGATGGGGTCTACATAAGCCAGCACGATAGGCAAATCCGCATCGGTTTTCGCCTGCATGAATTTTGAGATGGCAAGGTGTGCCGCTTGTAAGTTTTCCAGCATTGCTTCGCCTCCTAAGCTGACGCAGCCTTGTGCATCAACTACGAGTTGAGACAGGTGAAGACATAGGTGTTGTTCGGGCCTGATGATTGGCAAGCCATATTGCGAAATTGGGTGATGGCCGTCCCGTCAACGCTGGCGATAAAGTAAGTGCGGTCGGTCTGTGGCGGGTGGACGACCCACGCATCGGCAACGATGACTCGCGCGCCGTCAGCATCGTATTCCAGCCACCCGATTCCATTGACCAACGCCACGCGGGTGCGTTCCGGTTCGTGATAGACCTGCACGCAGGTGAGAGTGCGCAGCGAGCAGGTCACCGCAGCGGGCACGACGATGAAATTGCCGTCGGGTAGATCAAAGCTTAGCGAATCTGCGTCAACCAGCGCGACATCAGAGACTCCCTGCGCCTGCAAAATCTCTCGTATCTGCATAGCCACAGGCCATTGATTGCCAGCCGCGTCGGGCGCGTACACGACTGCCGCTCTATCGGGCAAGGCATCGCGCTCTGTGCGGCAGGGCTGCACTTGAAAACCGCTGGCGTCGAATGCCGACCACAAATCACTGTAGCGTTCGGCGGATAAGCCATCGGCAACCAGTTCGATGGCATACACAGGCTGAATCAGCAGTTGCGTCTTGCCGCGATTGACCACTTGAACCGCAGACCCTCGCGCATTGGCCTGTGTGAGGCTGCCGCCGGGGGGCAAGGCTTCGCGGAAGGTTTGGCGCGAAGAGTTGAGAAAGATGATCTCGGCAGCGCCGCGCGCCGTCTTTGACGGGTTGGCGATGCGAATGGCGAGCGCGCCGCCGCGAAACTCGTGGCTTTCACCCGCTGTCAAGGTATAGACGCTTTCCATCAGTTCTCCTTAAACGATTCGATTCGGCGGCCAATCGGCTCTGCCAGCCGCCGCGCCCCGGCGCAACGCTCTGCGCGGCGGTGAAGGCACGGTCGCCGTTTTGCTTAAATCTCTGCGCCCTCGTCGTATTCGTACTGGTCTTCCAAGTAACCGGGCACGGTGCCAAGATTGTTAATGGTCAGGTCCTCCGTCGCCTCGAAGGCCTGCGTCAAGGCAACGTTCGTCAAGGTCTGCTCCTCCGCATCCTGATCGGCAAGATAAAGAATGCGTACTAACCATCTCTCCGCCGCATTCAGTTGGGCGCCCGGCGCGACGGTTGCGGTTCGTACGGTGTAGCCAGCAAGAACCTCTGCGGGATTTAAACCGAACTCTCTGAGGACTCTGCCTCGTGCATCGAATCGGTTTCGCAGCCTATCGGCTTGACCGGCGTAGACCGGAACACCGTCTTGGTTTTGAATGATGTAGAGAAAGTTGCCCAGAGCGTTCGGGATCAGATTCCCATCGCCATCCCGCAGTTCGAGTTGATAGACATGGTCATGATCCATATAGGGCTGCGCCGCTTGCACGGCATAGATTCTGGCGCTCCAAGTGATGTTGATAGGCATCCGTCTTCACCTCCGCTTCAGCAGGCAGAGCTAGGGCTGCGGCTCGCCAAGCCGCTTATCCCTACAGGATCGCTGAGAAGCCGGGTTGGCGGTCTGTGCCGCTGGCGATGGTTGGTTGAGTCTGCCATTCGATTGCAGAAACCGCCGCGTCAGGACAACAACTGACTGGTGCTTGAGCTGAAATTGACGAAGAAGCGACTGAGCAATCCGAGCACAGAGGCGACGCCACTGCTGTTATCGGTATCGTAGGATACCGTCGAGTTGAGAATGAATTGCTCCTGTTGGAATTGAATCTCATAAAAGACCCAATACTGACCGTCCGTGAGCACGCCGCGATTGCACCCGGTTTGGAGATTTCCGAGTTGCCAGAGGGTCGCCATCTCGGCCAGCACGATGTTCTGGCCGTTGGGTTCCGTATCCATCCCAGCGGGCAAAGGGATGATGCTCTTTTGCGCTTCGAGGGCAATCGAAGGGCTGTAAATCGGCGTTGAGGTTCCCGAATTGATAGCCGAAAACAAATAACTGATGGCTCCGTCGCCCATGCGCTTGTTGTTTTCGGCAATGAACTCTTCGCAACTGACCATCAAACCGGGGCTCGTGCCGAGCACCATCGCTTGATAGATGTAGGCATCAATCAGGGTGTCTCTGGCAGCCTGTGAGCGCGGCAGGTTCCACCAGTTGGCGATATTCTGCAACGTGGTGGCGAAGGTTGATGGAACTTGTGCCGATACCGTCGGATTCAGATCGGGGTTGAGTTTCGGCGATTGCCCTAAAGGATAGAGCGCCAGTTGTAGCTGCCCAATCATGTCGCTGGAGTCAACGCCGTTATACCAAGCGAAATTCAAACTCATGGGACCCTCGCTTTCTTTACACAGGTGCGGGTGACAGTTCTCCGGCGCACAGCAAGAGCAGATTTGGAAGCGGCGCGCGCTTCCAAATCTCTGCCGCTGGCTGCGTCGCCTCATTTGAAGCCTTCGGTCTCGCCGCTCGCAGATTTCACCGGCTCGTTAGGGCCATAGATGATGGTCTCAAACGGCATCTGATCTTTGCGGATATAGAGCTTGTAGAGGCCGGACTTGCCGCGCCGGATGACGGGCAAATTCTTCTGCTTGGTCGGGGGGCTACCGGGACGCCCGGTGATGCCGCTCAAATCCTTCAAGGCTCCTTGAATGGCGACCAACTCTTGCGCCACCACATTGCCGGTGAGAACTTGCTCGGCTGACATGGCCTCTAAGGGGTTGAGGTCTGCGACCAGATTGACCGCTCCGCCGACGACTGAAAGGCCGAGATTGTTCATCGCCTGCTGGTTGGCGACGGCATTTTGCTGGGCGAGATTGACGTTAGCGGCAGCATTGCCGAAAGAGATATTCGACAGGACAGCCGATTGCCCACCAACGCTGGTGACGCCGCCTACTGCGATGCTCTCGATAATCTGATCGGGAATGGGCGAATCAATGGGGTTCGGGTTCCCTTCCGTTTCGGGTTCTGTTGGCATTGCATTGCTCCTTTCACTCTCGGTGGCCGGGCAAGGGGTCTACACTTTCCAAGCCGGTTGGAGGAGAGAAGTTTGGGTAGCGGCTCACGCCCCTACCCGACCGGGGTCGCGGAGTGCGACTAGGTTGTCTGTCCCGCGCCGACAATATCAATCAACTCCTGCGCCACCACATTGCCGGTCAGCACGGTGCTGGCCGAAACGGCTTCCAGCGGGTTGAGGTTGGCAACCGTGTTGACCGCTCCGCCAGTGACGGTGACGGCCAATTGGTTCATGGCTTGTTGATTGGCAACCGCGTTTTGCTGAGCCAGATTGACGTTGGCCAAAGCATTGGCAAACGCCAGATTGCTCAGCATCGCAGGTTGTTCGGCGACGCTTTTGACATTGCCGATGGCGATGGATTCGGTGATCTGATCCGGCAACGGCGAGTTAATGATGCTATCGCTATCCGGATCGGTGACGAGGACTTTCTCTGGCATAATCAGCCTCCTTTCTCGGTTAGGGGTTCACGCAAGCGCGAAGGTCAAGGGAATAGCGGCGCAAGGCAGGATAGGTAAATGGACCGTCCGGCGCGCTACCTACCCTGCCAATTCGTCCGCTTATGCTTGCCCTGCGCCGATGATGTCAATCAGCTCCTGAGCGACCGCATTGCCGGTCAGGATGGTGCTGGCCGAAACGGCTTCCAGCGGGTCGAGATTGGCCACCAGATTGACCGCTTTACCGGTGACGGTGACGGCCAGTTGGTTCATGGCTTGCTGGTTGGCAACCGCGTTTTGCTGAGCGAGGTTGACGTTTGCGAGGAGGTTCGAAAACGCCAGATTGCTCAGCATCGAAGGTTGTTCCGCAACACTTTTGACATTGCCGATGGCGATGGATTCAGTGATCTGATCCGGCAACGGCGAGTTAATGATGCTATCGCTATCCGGATCGGTGACGAGGACTTTCTCTGGCATAATCAGCCTCCTTTCTCGGTTAGGGGTTCACGCAAGCGCGAAGGTCAAGGGAATAGCGGCGCAAGGCAGGATAGGTAAATGGACCGTCCGGCGCGCTACCTACCCTGCCAATTCGTCCGCTTATGCTTGCCCTGCGCCGATGATGTCAATCAGCTCCTGAGCGACCGCATTGCCGGTCAGGATGGTGCTGGCCGAAACGGCTTCCAGCGGGTCGAGATTGGCCACCAGATTGACCGCTTTACCGGTGACGGTGACGGCCAGTTGGTTCATGGCTTGCTGGTTGGCAACCGCGTTTTGCTGAGCGAGGTTGACGTTTGCGAGGAGGTTCGAAAACGCCAGATTGCTCAGCATCGAAGGTTGTTCCGCAACACTTTTGACATTGCCGATGGCGATGGATTCAGTGATCTGATCCGGCAACGGCGAGTTAATGGGATTTGGCATAAACAGTCTCCTTTCTGAATGGGAACCGATTGAATTAAGACCCGGACAGTCCGACTCTTGAATAGGGTTTGGGGAGCCTCGCTGCGGCGAGCCATAAGATGGGGCGTCAACTCCGGCATGGGCTGCGGCTACAGCGCGCGACGCGACGCTTCACGGGTACGCCCGCCCATCCGCACGCCGCGCTCCAGCCCTCTCGTCCGACCTGCGTTGCCGTAAGCGGCAGCGGCGATAGGCGGTTATCGCTGGTTGTGCGTTGTTTCATCTGGTTATCCTTTGCTCAACGATTCCATTGCCCGTTGACGGCTTAAGACCTCGGGGATTGTTTGGGTCGCGCGCGCCTTTTTTTCGGTTTTGAGGGCGACGGGTTTATCGTCTCGGCTTGTTGACCAGAGTTGTTCACGTACTTGAGAACCATGCCCAGAATATCTTTGTAAGACTCCAACTGTTTGAGCGCACCGGCTTTCGACGGGTCAATGGCCGAGATGATGTCAACGCACTTGGCGATGGTCGCCATCTGGAGTTGAAAGAGGGCTTGCTGATTTGCCAAAGCGTTTTGCTGAGCGAGGTTGTTGTTATTGATCTGGTTGGCAAGGGCTAAGTTGGCCAGTATGGCTGGCTGCTCTCCGATAGCCTTCGCATTCGATATGGCAATCGCCTCAACAATATCTTCTGGTATCGGCATAATCGTAATCCGTCAAAGAGAGTGCGTAACCGCACATCACTGTTAGCCTGAGCAGGAGCGGGTTAGCGATCCTGTCTATGTTGCAGGACGAAGGCGCAAGTGAACCGGCGCACGACGAAACCGCAAAGCGCCAGTTGGCCACAGGACTGCGGTTCACCACCGACGGGCGGTGGCGTGCGAAGACCGAAGACGGAGCCTGCTGATCGGGCTGACCGCTTCGCCTGACGGCGCGGGTTCAATCGCTGATTAGAGCCTGGCCGTTCTGGGAAACAGAATGGCCTTTGCCGAGATCGAGCCGCTCAGTTCACCTTTGATCTTTCTGTCTTCGATGAATCTTCCGGTAAAGGTGAACTTCACTTCTTTATTGGCTTTGAAATCGAGCCGGACGTTCGGGTATTGATTCTGACCGCTCACCCGGTAACTGCTTTGTACACCCTTGACGCGCACGGTCAGTTGCCCGATTACTGTGTCGCCCACTTGGGCAAAGAACAGGAGTCGGATTTCTGCGCCCGGCAATCCGGCCAATCCCCAAAAACCCTGTAAAATCGGGGTCGTTGGGCGTCCGCGTCGAAGGGCTGCCGCCCGGCGGCGTAACGCGAATCTGGCTCCTGTAACTCTTCTTGGCATAACCTTTATGACCACGAGTCTGTGATTTCGACTACGTTACAAAGACGGTTGTAAAACTCGATTTGTGACATTTTCG
The DNA here is from genome assembly GCA_964468725.1 of uncultured Clostridia bacterium. Classification (GTDB taxonomy): domain Bacteria; phylum Acidobacteriota; class Blastocatellia; order UBA7656; family UBA7656; genus CAYXVU01. The sequence goes on along the minus strand of CAYXVU010000084.1, from coordinate 3,643 downwards.
AGTTTTCCCCCGTTTTTCGAAGCGAAAGGAAAAAATTGTTCATCTTGAAGGCTGGTAATCCATACCGTTCGCGCGCAATCGCTTCACGGCTTCTAGGGCTTCGGCTCGTTGCGGAAAGAGGAGGTGAAGAGTGAGGGCATGCTCATAAGCGGGAAGCGCGGCGCTGGCATCGCCCGACAATTCGGCGGCTTTAGCTTGCCAATAGTAAGACATCGCCGGGTCAATCTCGCTTAGCCTCTGTGCGCGTCGTCTGCCTTCTTCAGCCCATAGCAGGGCTTGTCGCCGGTCGCCGAGCGCCAAATGGGATATGGCTCTCTGCACGGCGGCTTCGATAGAGGCGCTCAGGCAACCGGCTTGCGGCAAGCGTGGCCAGCCTGCCGCAAAAGCTTCAACGGCTTGCTCGTGTCTGCCCGCCGCAGCCAGTACTTGTCCGTAAGCAAACCAAGCTTCTGCCAATTGGCTGGCAAGCCTGCAAGCCTTCCGAGCATATTGACAGGCTTGCGATTGATGGACAGCTTGCGAGACAAGCGCGCGGGCGCTCGTCGCCCACAGGCTCCACCTTTCGGGAAAGCGCCGCAAAGTTTCCGGCAAAATCGGCAGTAGGAAAGCCAGTTGCCCGGTCGCGCTGAGGATGTCGCACAACGGTTTATAGAGTTCGACCATATCTTGACAGAGCGCAAAGGCCTGACGAATCGCCTCTGCCGCCGCTTCGTAACTGCCGGTCAGATACAGCCAACGCGCATAATGAAGCCAGCCTCGGTCATTCATCGGATGAGCGGAAGTAAAATCAAAGAGTAGACGCAGCGCCGGTTTCCACTTTCCCCGCATCAGTTGATAGACGGCAAGCGATTCGCACACATCGGCGCTGGCGGGTGATAGTCGTATCATCTTTTTCAGCAGTCGTCGGGTGAGCAGACCTTCCGCGCCCTGTGCAAGCCCCCGCTTACAGCGACGATCAACCTGAAATTTCAAAGCAAACAGGTTCCCCGCGTCCGCTTCGCAAACGCGCGCGGCTAACATCTCGGCTTCGTCAAATCGCTCCATCATCATGAGCGCCTGTTGACGCTGACTAGCAGCGAGAAGATCGGCGTCGTCGGATTGCCGAAGGTCGGCATACAGGCGCAAGACCTCGGCGGGCAACTCTTTTTGCAGATAGAGTTGTCCGAGCGCATAGCGATGCGCCATAACCTGTGGCTCCAAAGATCGAGCTTGCTTGAAAGCTGTGATTGCCGCTTCTTCGTTGTGCAGAGAGACTTCGATCAAGCCGTTCAGGTGGTGGCGGGTTGCGGGCTGACGGGCGAGAGGCAAGGTGCTGCGATAGAGAGCCATCGCTTCTTGCGACTGACCAAATGTCTGTAGGAGGTTGCCCAGTCGCAGACGCGCTGCCAACGACCGCCGCTGCGCTCGCAGCCCTGTGCGATACTCGATAATCGCCTCTGACCAGCGTCCGAGCCGATACAAGATGTCGGCTCGTTCTAGCCGTTTCTTCCATCCCGATGGGTGGTGGTGAACATATTTTTCCAAGCTGGCCAACCGACTCAGCAGCCTGCCCTCTTTCGGTGGCAGGCCAATATAGAGTTCAGCTTCTTTGCCTGATGGAAAGGTGACGTTCAGGAGGCGCAGGGCGATGGGGTGAAAGCTAAGTTCTTCGGTCTCTGAAGGGCGGTAGCTCCTTTCGCGCGCCGATTTATGTCGTGCAGTCTTGCCGCCGCCGGTTGCGAGTTCGCGCGCGGCTGCGCCGCCAGACGGTTGGGATTGCAGCCGTTGTCGCAAGGCGTTGCGGGCACGCTCAATGCGTTTGCGGACGGCGGCGGGGGATAAATCGAGCGCATTTGCAATGTCAGCATACGACTGATTTTCGATAAATTTTCGTACGATGACCTCTTGCAAAGCGGGCGATAAGCTGGCGATGAGGTGACGAATGGAAGAGAGATTCTCTTTGCTGAAGAGTTGCTTTTCCGGTGAGGTGACCGGAGCAAGAGATTCATCGCCTTCCTTGGGCAGGGCTGCTTCGGAGCGTGCCGCTTGGCGGCGCTGACGAGCGCGATGAATATCGATACAAAAATTCTGCGTCAGTTTTGCTAACCAGGCTTTCGGAGAATTGATCTTGTTGGCATGTTTGGGCAGCTTGTCGAATGCCCGCAGCATCACGCCGCTCAGAGTATCCTTTGCATCGTCGCGGTTGCCTCCCATCTGTTGCAGGCAGATGGCATAGAGAAAATCTTTATACTGTTCCCATAATTCCCAGAAAGCTACCGAGTCACCTTCAGCGAGTCGCTGCAAAAGTGCCTGAGATTGGGCATCACTTTCGTCACTTGCATACAAGGGGGAGCTTTCGCCAGCATTTCCTTGCTCCCGATTCCTTGCTTCGAATGAAGAGTGCGCTTACCGAAACAACCAACTTGGCCAAATAGGCAAATGATTACTGCTGTTTGTAAGGAAAAAACCGAAGGGACAATCGGAACAACAAATCGTGAGGGAGATGCTTTCGTTCGTTTATCATTGTGTCACTTACCTGCGTGCTTCTACGGACTCACAAAAAGACGCTCTTGGAAGTCGGTTCACACATCGAGCCGCCGGGTGCGACGGTTCAACCTGTCAGTTGCAGTCAGAGACTCCTCTCCCCCCTGTTGAGGAGGCCATGAGACTGTGGGGAATCTATCCTTCGAGAGCTTTATGGATACAAGAAAGAGCGCCGGGGAAAGAGAATCCGTTTGACGGACACGCAGCCGACTTTCGGTAATCAGAGAGTAAGGGATCAAACGCTCGTTCACAGCGTCCGATACATTGTATTTAGGGTCGGCTGCACGGTGCTTCTTCTAACGAGAAGAGGCGCGTGCAGGGCGAAAGGCCGCGATAAGATTGTATCTGCGGTCACGATTTTATCGGACAGCTCAAAGTAGGATGAGAAGGAGATGTCCGCTAGTCCTTAACCAGATAAAAATTCTTATCTCGTTAAAACGCGGGCGATGATATGCCATTCGATACGTAATGGCAAGGACTCCCGTGCTTTCCGCCAGATCAATACCCATCTGTTCGGAAGGAAAGCAATCGTCTGAGGTCGAGTGACAACGGTTCCGCTTAGTCGGTCTCTGACTTTGCTGATGACTGGAGTGCGATTTGCCTGCCTTGCTTTATATCGAAGCATCGCAACATACATGTACGCCGTCGGATTTGATGCGCGGTTTCCAGTAGGCTATACTCTCAACTCCGTTGTGAGGCTTCCGGTTTTCGACCATACCGTTAGTCTGACTGCGGATCGGCACCAGTAGGCGTACACAAATGAGGATAGAACAATCCTCGGAAAACAAGGGATTTTTCAGATTCAGGATGGTAGATGGAAGCAGGTAGGCAATCATTGTTGCTTTCACCCTGTCGGGGTCATCTGTTCAAATCCGATAGCGCCCACTGATGGTCTTGATCTCGAAACCAATGTAACCATAGCGCTCAAGCGTAACGCAGGCGATTGAGCGATGACGTCACAATAGAGTTCCTGCCCATAAGGATTTCAAAAAGAGCGAATTGCTATGATGAGACGACCCACCAAATTTGTCAGCCGCAAGGTGGATTCTGTTCGCATAATCAAGATCACTGGGCGATTAGATCCGGGCGAGGGGGCTGATCGGCTCAATGAGATGATGGA
>CAYXVU010000083.1:0-23037 GCA_964468725.1 uncultured Clostridia bacterium | reverse complement strand
CGTTCGGTGTATGCGCCTTGTAAGACCAGACCGAAATAAGCCGGTTCATGTGCATGCTCGGCCATCTTCAAGGGCGGCGGGTAGCGAGTTTCTGTCAACGATAGGGAAGCAAAGTCCGCATGATGTAAAACGTCGGAAAAGAAATCTATCGTGGAGGAAGTGACATGCATGAAAACCCTTTGCTTGATTGTTACCCGAACCCGCTTACTCTTTGTGGCGTTGAGTTATACGCCGACAGCAAGCAAAAGTTCGGCAAAGATGGCAACTGAGGTTGAGGGCAGAGAGAGAACTGGCTGCGAGTCATACCCGGCAATGCCCTACTTGCAAGGGGCTAAAACCGAATCCGGTGGCTGGTAGCGGAGTCCCTCTTTCCTGCTGACCATGGTGAGGGGCGCTACATGCCGAACAGTTCGATACGAAATTCGCCATTAGCGGTCGAGATTTTCGGCTCGCAGCGCGCAAAGAGAGTGTGGGCGCGGCGCAAAGCGGGAATGCCACGCTGCGCCGATTCCAGTCCGTACTCGCGTTTGGTCAGGATGTGATGCAGGCGTGGATTGGGGCGAGCGGTCGCGCCATAGTCTATCGTCTTTTTCCGAACGCCTTCGCCGTGACTCGGATTAGTCAGTTCGACGCGATCATCAAAGATCATCACCCGGGCGGATGGTTCGTTGATGGCATAGTCGCGGTGAGCAAGCAGATTGGTCAAGGCTTCGACGACGACATCGTGCCCGTAATTGGCGCGCGGAGAAACCGGAGCGGACGAAGCGGCATGGCCATTGGCGCGATTGGGGCGCGCCTCCCACAAATCCGCGTAACGTTTGATGAAGGCGAGGGTGCGGTCAAAAAGTCGCGGCAGATTGCCCGCTACTTTACTGTGTTCAATAATCGGAGAGTGAAGCCCCGTGCCCGAATAGCGTAGCAGCTCGATGCGGCTTTGCGGCGCGATTTGCTCAACCGCTTGGTTGCGCCCAAAGAGCAGCAGGCCTGCCAGCGTCGGCACAAAGCGACCGGCGTATTCGATGGCAAAGAGCAAGTCCCGCATCGCTTGTTCGGTGGGAAAACCTGCGGGTTCCTGAAACGTTTCGCCTTCCAGATCGCGCACAAAACTCCAGATTAAGGCTTCATCAATCTCTGCCATCGAGGCGGTCAGAATCGGACGGTCTTCGAAGGCAGCGACGCGCGAGCGCGCAAAGAGGGCGGCGATTTCGCGGCTGTCGGCTTCGCGTTTGGTCGAACCAATGCGGATGAAGTAGCGTTGATCGAGCGTGGCATGCGGAGCGCGCCGGTCATCCACTTCCAACACGATAAGGCGCGCACCATTGTCGAAAGCGACTTTATCAATGTGCGGCAAGATGGGCGGCGTGATCTGATTGCGACAGATGTCAATGATCTGTTCTTCGACCTGTTCAGGATCGTCGAGTCCTTCGACGCGGCGTTGATCGTTGACCCCGAAGATGATGGCGCCGCCGCCGGTGTTGGCGAGGGCAACGATTTCGGCGCTGATCTTTTCCGTGTTGACCAGGCGGACTTTGAATTCGAGGTAGGTGTCTTCGCCGCCGCGCACGAGATCGAGCAATTCGGTGCGATCAAGGGTGCGCGAATAGTAGCCCGTGAATTTTTGTTCGAATAAGGCGCGCTCGGTTTCGGGAATGCGTCGGGTTGTTCTGAACTTTCTGCCGCGTGCCATGGCCTGTCCTCATGCTGAGAGATTTTAGCGAAGCGATAAAAGTTGGGATGCCGCGCGCTTGATGAAGAAAAAGTCGGTCATGAATATCCCCCGTTTGCATGCGCGCCACCTTTGTTCCATTCAGTTGTGCAGATGGGAAGCGACTCCTGACTGCCTGAACGAATGATAAAGGATTTCCACAGAGGATTGAAAGCGATTGTGTCGCACTCTACCTCTGTCATTGTTGTTGCGAACATCGCACCCCAGCCAAGACTCTTGTTATAATGGCTGCCGCGATTCGACGTGCCGGAGCGAGTACTGATGAGAAAAAGGGGAGCGGAAATGCAAATCGAGCAATTCTATACACCCGAAGAGTATCTTGCCTTTGAACGGAACGCGGAAGAGAGGCACGAATATATCAAGGGCGAGATCGTAGCAATGTCAGGAGCCAGCCGACGGCACAATTTGATTAGCGGCAATGTGGCTCAAAAAGTTAGAAACCAATTAGAAGATCAACCTTGCGAAACCTACGCTAGTGACATGCGTGTGCGAAGCACGCCCATGTCCTATACCTACCCGGATGTTGTCATTGTATGCGGAGAACCGCAGTTTGAAGAGAGTGAGGGCGATACGCTCCTCAATCCAACGGTGATTATCGAAGTTCTCTCCAAATCGACCGAAGCCAGAGATCGCGGAGCTAAGCTCATTGATTATCAAACGATTACCAGCCTTACTGATTACATCCTGATTGCACAAGACCACCTGCGCGTCGAGCATTACGCCCGCCAATCCGGCGGTGAATGGCGATTGCAAAATCTGACGCAAACGGATGCCCAACTGGTGATTCATTCCATCGGTGTTGCGCTCTCGTTAGGAGAGATATATAGACGCATTGCCTTCCCGCCGCCCGCACCTCTGCACCATGTTGAAGACGAAAGTCAAGAAAGCTGACTGATCTACAACCTTCGATCAAACACGCAACAAGCGACTGGCTGCGCTGGCGCGCAGATGGGAGTTCATCTCGCGGTGGGTGGACATCAGGAAAGCGTAGCTTGTCGAGCGCAGCGCACTGCCATGCGTCGCTTTGAGCGTAACCAACCGGTCGAACCAGACGTTGCCATAACAGTAACCGTCTTCGAAACTGACTAACACATCGGCAGTTGATTCGACGTGCTCGCGCACCGACGACCAGATATTGTGCAGCGCGTCCGGGTAGAGGTGGTCTTTCGTCGCTTCGAACCACGCAGAGTCGTCAGCGTAACCGTACGCGTCGAGCAACCCTTGTGCTGCGAGAGCCGCCGCCAATTCATTGAGCTTCAGCGGATCGCCGCTTATCGGTTCATAGCGAAAGCGATTCCGCTTAGCGTCATAGTGAATGCGTGCGTGACCGCGTGCGCCCATCACTTCGGTCACACTCCTTGCGTCGCCATCTTTGAAAGCATCATCAACCGGCAAGAAGGCCGAAAAGTCCACGCCGACCAGTTCAGCAAGGGCTTCGGCCAGTAGGCGGCGATTTTCGACCGCCGTATAGATCGGCGCATAGCTGCACAGACCGAAGCCCGGAATGATGGCCGACCGTCGCTTCGTCGTGCGATTGGTCAACTCGAATCCGTAGCGCGCCAGATGCTTCTTCATTGGCACGCGTTCGAACGACATCAAGGTGTTGCCGTGATCGGCGCACGCCAGAATTTCCACCGCGCCGCGATGGTCTTCAGACAACTGGGCGAGCGCGGCATCGACTTCAATCAGCACGCGGGCTAGCTTCTCTCGCCCGCCGAGGTGAATGATACCGTCTGTGGACTTCAAAAACGCATAGAAGACTGGCGCGGTCGAACGGTTGAAGGCATCGAGGAATCTCGCCACATCGGCGCTGAAGATGCGTTCCGGGAAGACGTAGATCAAGAACTCGTAGGGCATGGGTTCTTGATAATTGAGCAAGCAGTGATAGCCACGTTGCGCGTCATCATGCCCGCGCTTTTGTACATACTTCATCGCGCCGCCGCACATGCGCCCGCGTTCGCGGTCGTAGTAGAGGTTTTCATAGCCGAGCGAACGCCGCGCGCCCATCATTGCGTTCATGCCGACGTTGGTCATCGTCGGAAACGGCGAGATGACGCGCGCCGGTTCGTGAAAGATCGTAAAGCAGCCCACACGCCGCGCTTCGTCAATGGCTTGCCATGGAACGCCGTCGAGCGCGACGATCAGCTTACGCTTTGGCGCAGGGTGTGTAAGTTGTACGGCCTGCGATGCAGATGATTCAAGCACGAGTGCCATGACGTTCTCTTCAATACAAAAAGAGAGTGAACTCCGATCCCGATGAAGGCGACGGATTGGCGCGCAGCTAGCCGAGCGCTCCGGGTCAATCCGCCGATTCCGGATTCATCTATCGCTTAGTTTGAGGGCAAAGCCGGTGGCGGCGGGAACAGCTTGAGCAAGAGGAAGCCGAGCACCCACAAGCCCGCTGCGACCATCAGCGTCGTCAACCCCCAAAATTGCCAATACTGACTGACAATCTGTTCATAGCCGCTGTAAATTTTGTGTGCGACATTCACATTCCAGTAGGGCGTCGTGAACCAGCGGCTCAGTTGCTGCATCAGCACGTACCAGCCGAGCGCATAAGCCCATGACCATTTGTCGGTGCGCACCCATCGCATCGCAATCAGCCCAACGAGCAACCCGCCAATATGGGTGAAAAACGAGGTAATCAACCAGCCGCCGTTGCGCACGACTTCAAACAACCACAGCGGCAGTCCTGGAATGAGCCAGATGACCGATAAGCGAATCAGCCGCCGCGACCCGATCAACAACCCGACGGCAAGGAGCAGATTGCTGACATTGCACATCCAGAGCATGTTTTCGACGCCGCGATTGTCCGCATAAAACTCTGCCGTCGCATAGAACCAAAAGTGGGCAATGAAAAACGCCAGCGGCAATAGCCCGAGCAGGCGCACGTTTATCGGTAAACGATGATTCGCCGTCGCTACGAACGGCGTTTCGATTTTTGAGCCAGTTGTCATCTGCGGTATCTGTGATTCCCGATCTCTGATAGATCGAGAATCCTCCTTTCATCCTGCGATGACTGGGTGGTTGCAATCGCGGGCACTTCGATGCCATAACCCGTCATCAGGATGCCGCGCCTCAACTCTTTGCGGGAACGTAAGGCGCTTTGATGTACTGCGACGCTTGCTTGTGCGAATCGTAAACGTTTTCACGTTTGAGCACCGCTTCATACTCGCTGACAGCTTCCGTGCGTTTGCCGGTGGCATCGAGCGCGAGCGCCGAATAGAGATGCGCCAACGATACCAGATCGGGGTCGGACTTCGACCACTTCTTCACCTCATTGAATTTCTGAATAGCAGTCACAAAATCGCCTTTTGCCAACGATGACTGCCCCCATTGGTAATAGATCAAATCGGTTGCCGCCTGCGCGATGCGGGCATCTTTGAGCAACTCGCCATAGGCCTGTGCGCCTTCTTCGGTGCGACTCATCTTATAGAGCATGCCCGCGCGCTCGACGCCGAACAGGTAATTGTGCTGATACTTATTGGCCAGATAGCTAATCATCTCAAGGGCGCGTTCGGGCTTGCGCTCTTTGCCGTACAGACCGATGAGGACGACGCGCGCATCATCTTGCGTGTACTTGCCTTTGGCGACGACCATTTCAAGCTGTTCGATGCCGCGTTTTCTTGAGCCGCTCAGTCCGGCCAGCCGCGCCAACGTGCGCCACAACATCGGCAAGGTATCAATCACATATTCATACAGCCCGATGCTCAGATACGAATCAACATAGTCGGGATCGAGTTTGACGACCTTCTTATGCAGCTTGATGGATTCATTGGCATCGCCGAGGGCTTTGCGAAAGCTGCGCTTGACGGTGACTTGATAACTGGCGCGCAGACCAAGCGCCGAAGCGTAATAGTACAAAGCTTCAACATCGTCGGTATTCTTTTGCAAACGCGCTTTGGCCAGGCTGATAGCTTGGCCAATCAGATTGCCGAAATTGCGGTCGCGTTTGGGGTCTGAGCGATCTTCGTCTTTGTCCTGCTCATAAAACGAGCCGCTGGTGTAGACCGAAGTATTGAGGCGGCGACTGGCTGCCAAGGTTTCCAGCCATAGATTATTGGCCAGATACAGAAAGCCCGCCGGGTGATCGGGCGCCAGTTTGGTCATCTTCAAAAAACGCTCGCGCGCCGTTGTGTACTCCAGATCGTAGAGCAAATTGAAACCTTCGACGCGCAGGCGATCAATCTCTTGGTTGAGAGCTGAAGCGTTGGTGTCATCGGCTTTGCCCTCTACCCCCGCACTGACTGACGGCTGTTGTAAAGCCAGCGCCGTTGCCGCCGGTGTCGGCAGCACCAACGCGACGCACAGCATTAGGCAAGCGCAGCCTCGCGCAACGGTGCAGAACTTCAAGCGATCACCTTCGAGCCGTTGATCGAGATTGAATAAAGCATCCATTGTAAAACCTCCTGAATGATTACGGTACGATGACTGTCAGCGCGTCTGGCGCGACCGCAAACTGCATGGGCAACGACCCAATCACTTCGCCATCTACTTCGACCCAAGGCAGGTGCGAAGAGTTGGCTGTGACGCGCAGACCGCGCACCAATGTGCCGCTGGTCTTTTCGGGTTTGCCAAGCATGCAGTTGATCAAATCGCGCAGATAAACCAATTTGCTGCGCTGAGGCGGCAGAATGTGCAACTCGAAGATCGGGTCTTCCAATCGCGCATTGGGGGTGACATAGAGCCGTCCGCCATAGCCATTGCCATTGGCGATGAGCGTAAACACACTGTCATATCTCTGCCCGTCAACTTCGACGACAAAGGCTTGCGGTTGCCAACTGAACAAATGCTTAATGCCTTCGATCCAGTACGCAAGTTCGCCGATCACGCGCTTGAGTCTCACATTCACCTTGCGAGCAATCGAAGCGTCCAACCCAATGCCTGCAAACAGGAAAAAGTAACGCTCGGTTTCGCGGGACGGGTAAGCCGGGGAGACGGAGGGAAGGGATGAAGGGATGAGGGGGTGAAGGGGTGAAGGGGCAATCTCCGCTACGTGTTCGGTCGCCATCCTCTCCAGATTTTCTGCTTCGTTACTCGCTGCTGTCTCAACCGATGACGGGCTGCCGATAACCGGCAATCGCTTTGACGCGATGCCGAGCGCGATGCGTTTGGTCTTGCCAGCGGCGATAACGTCGGCAAGCCGGGATCGGTTCGTCGGCATACCGAGCACCATAGCGGCAACGTTGGCGGTGCCGCCCGGCCACACAGCGAGCGCCGCCGAATCATTGGCCATCGCTTGAATGACTTCGTTGAGCGTGCCGTCGCCACCATAGCTGACGATGATCTCTGCGCCATCGCTCAGAGCTTGACGGGCGAGCCGCGTGGCGTCGTGCGGCGTTTGCGTTGCGTGCCCTTGAGCCGTAATGCCGCGTTCGGCAAGCAAGCGAATCAGGTCGCGCACCTTCTCAGCACGGCGACCCGAACGCCCCGACGCGGGATTGTAAATAATGGCGGCTCGTTTACTGGTCATTGGATCAACCCGCTATATCAGCAATTCGGATGCCGTACAGAAACCAATGCTAACCATTGTAAATCCGTCCGCTTGCGCGCAACAACAAAATCATGGCGCAAGATTTTGCTGACACCGGGCAGGGCATTGTTGCACCCCAAAACCACAGGTCTGCGGAGGCGAATCGAGGTCAGCAGGCACATAGACGGGGAAAGGAAAGAGCCGGAGGTGATGGGTAGTTGCAAACGCCCACACGCAGATGGCTCAGTTCAAGATTGCGCTTTTACAAAGAAAGTTTGAGGTTGGTTGCTCCAGATGGCCGACGGCTATTGGCAAGACGATTCTCTGAAGGGCACAAGTCGCGGATCGGATGCACACCGATGCGATTGATTCGCGGACGGTTGCGCCTCATGATGACATAAAGACGCGCGATTCGGGGAGGTCGGTCAACCCTCCGCCTTACTCGATCTGGTAGTTGGGGGCTTCTTTGGTGATGATGACATCGTGTACGTGACTTTCGCGTAAGCCTGCGTTGGTAACGCGAATGAAGCGAGCCTTCTCTTTTAGCTCTTGAATGGTGCGGCAGCCGGAATATCCCATCCCCGATTTCAAACCGCCGACCAATTGATGAATCATCGAAGCCAAGGGGCCTTTGTAGGGCACGCGGCCTTCAATGCCTTCGGGCACAAGCTTGGACATCTCCGCGCCTGCTTGTCCGTAACGGTCTTTGCTGCCCTGCTTCATCGCCGAAAGCGACCCCATGCCGCGATAGGATTTGAACGAGCGGCCTTGAAAGAGAATGATTTCGCCGGGGCTTTCATCAGTTCCGGCAAACAACGACCCGATCATCACCGCATCTGCGCCTGCCACCATCGCTTTGGCAATATCGCCGGAATACTTGATGCCGCCATCGGCAATTACCGGCACGCCTGTGCCGCGCGCCGCCCGCGCGCAATCTAAAATCGCCGTAATTTGCGGCACGCCCGCGCCGCTGACGATGCGCGTGGTACAAATCGAACCGGGTCCCATACCGGCTTTGAGGGCATCTGCTCCGGCGTTGATGAGATCTTTTGCCGCGTCAGCGGTGGCGATGTTTCCGGCGACGACATCAATTTCGGGGTAGCGGCTTTTGACCGTTTTGATGGCGGCGATAACGCTCTCCGTATGGCCGTGCGCCGTATCAATGACTAAGCAATCAACGCGCGCGCGCAGCAGCTCCTCTGCGCGTTCCAGAAAATCGCCGGTCGCGCCAATGGCTGCGGCAACGCGCAAGCGTCCGAGGTGGTCTTTCGCTGCTAAGGGATACTTGATGGCTTTTTGAATATCTTTAACGGTGATGAGACCTTTGAGTTTGTACTTATCATCAACGACCAAAAGTTTTTCGACGCGATGCTTTTGCAGAATGCTGCGCGCCTCGTTGAGCGTCGTGCCGACCGGAACGGTGATGAGATTTTCTCTGGTCATCACTTCGCTGATCGGCAGATCGAGCCGCGTCTCGAAGCGCAAGTCGCGGTTGGTCAAGATGCCAACCAGATGTCCGTTTTCTTCAACAATGGGTACGCCGGAGATATGGTAATGCTGCATCATCTCCATCGCTTCAGCAATGGGGCGATCCGGCGTCATGGTCACCGGGTCAACGATCATGCCGGACTCGCTGCGCTTCACTTTGTCCACTTCGTCGCGTTGCGCCTCGATAGAGAGATTTTTGTGAATCACCCCGATGCCGCCTTGCTGGGCAATGGCAATGGCCAGATGCGATTCGGTCACCGTATCCATCGCTGCCGACGTGATGGGGATATTCAAGGGAATGTTGCGGGTGAATTTGGTCGCGGTCTCGGCTTCATTGGGCAGCACACCGCTGCGCGCAGGCAAGATCGAGACATCATCAAACGTTAAGGCTTCGGGGATTTCGTTGACCAGCATCGCAGCACCTCATAAAAAATTGCGCGCCTCAGCGCGTCGGATGTGAAGAGTTGAGAATCGTGTGAAAACGATCATCGAAAACTTGATGCTGGTATCGTGTGACCCAGCACGGGACTCTAGCAAAGGGCTGTGCGGCTTGGCAAGCGTGACGGATGCGATGCTTGACAGTCAACTTTTACGCTTGTTACTTTTGCTGGCTCACAATCTCGTAGCGCAAGCCATCGGCTTGCGCTCTTCATTTTAGTAGGAGATGTATTTATGCGATGGTCAAATCTGTTCGTTCCTACCCTGCGCGAAGACCCAGCGGATGCCGAAGTCATCAGTCACCGTCTGTTGGTGCGCGCCGGTTTCATTCGTCAACTTACCGCCGGTGTTTACTCGATGCTGCCGCTCGGACAGCGCGTGCGTCTCAACGTCATGCAGATCATCCGCGAAGAGATGAATCGCATCGGCGGGCAGGAGTTTTTGCTTCCGGCCCTTCATCCCGCAGAGGTCTGGAAAGAGTCGGGGCGTTGGGAGGTGATGGGCGACAATATGTTCCGCTTGCGGGATCGCAAAGGCGCGGAGATGTGTTTAGGCATGACGCACGAAGAGATCTTCACCACCATTGTGCGTCACACCCTGCGCTCGTATCGTGATCTGCCGCAAGTCTGGTATCAGATTCAGACCAAATTCCGCGACGAAGCCCGCCCGAAATCGGGGCTGTTGCGGGTGCGCGAATTTACCATGAAAGATGCTTATTCGTTCGATGTAGATGGGGCGGGACTCGATAAAGCCTTTCAAGACCAGTACGACGCCTACTGCCGTATCTTTGATCGTTGCGGGTTGAAGTACTCGCCCGTCGAAGCCAGTTCCGGCGCGATGGGCGGCAGTCAGTCCACCGAATTTATGGTTCGCACGGATGCTGGTGAAGATACGATTGTCGTATGCGCAGCCTGCGGCTACTCTGCGAACACAGAGAAAGCGACTTCAAAATTGCCGGAGGTCAACGATGGCGAAGGCCACGACGCCGTTGACCTCTTTCCCACACCTGGCGTTCGCACCATCGAGGATTTAGTGACCTTTGAAGGCGGCGCGACGGCAGACCGGCAGATCAAGACGTTGGTCTATATGCTGGATGACCAACTGGCGCTCGTCTTGTTACGCGGCGATCATGAATTGAATGAAACGAAGCTTGCCGATGCCAGCGGCGCAATCAATCTGCGTCCGGCGCGCGCCGACGAGATCGTTGACGCGCTGGGCGCCTCTGCCGGTTCGCTCGGAGCCGTCGGCGTGGGTCGAAACTCGCACCCGAAGGTGACACGCATCATCGCCGATGAAGCCTTGCGCGGACGCCGGAATATGACGACCGGCGCAAACCAAGACGACCATCACTTGCGCGGCGTCGCCGTAGACCGCGACATCGCCGTAGACCGATGGGCAAGTTTGCGAACCGTGAAAAAGGGCGAAGCCTGCGTGAAGTGCGAGTCGCCGCTCGATGTCTTCAAAGCGGTCGAGATCGGTCACATCTTCAAACTGGGATTGAAGTATTCTGAAAGCATGGGCGCAACGGTGCTGACGGCGGAGGGCAATGAAACGCCCATTGTGATGGGCAGCTACGGCATCGGCGTCGAGCGTGTCATGGTGTCGGCGGTCGAGTTGTATCACGACGACGCGGGCATTATCTGGCCAACTGCGATTGCGCCGTTTCCCGTCGTCATCACAGTCGTCAACATCAAAGATCAAGAATTGATGAACGCTGCCGAACGCCTGTACGAGGCGTTGGCCGCCGCCGGTATCGAAGCGTTATTAGATGACCGCGATGAGCGCGCCGGAGTGAAGTTCAACGATGCGGATTTAATCGGCGTGCCGTTTCGCATCACCGTCGGCAAGAAGACCAAAGAAGGAAAGGTCGAAGTATTGACACGTGCCACCAAAGCTTCGGAGGATGTGGCGCTGGAGGCCGTGATCGAGATGCTGCAAGCCAAGCTTGCCGCCGGTTGAGGCGACAAACTGGCACGGGGGCAAGTCAGCCGAAATAATCTTTAACCTTGTCGAAAAGCCCGCGCTCGCCTTTGCGTTGCGCGGGCGTTTCCAGTTTGGAAAACTCTTCCAGCAATTCGCGTTGCCTGCGTGACAGATTGGTCGGCGTGATGACGGTGACGGTGACAAACAGGTCGCCATGTCCGCGACTGCCCAATACCGGCATGCCTTTGCCTTTGAGGCGAAACACCTTGCCGTTTTGCGTGCCTTCGGGGATGCTCAGCGATTCTTCGCCGTCAAGCGTCGGTACAGGGGTTTCGGCGCCGAGCGCCGCCTGCGTAAACGATAAGGGGATGGCGCAATAGAGGTTGGCTTCGCGGCGTTGGAAAACTTCATGCTCTTGAACGTGAAGAATGACGAAGAGATCGCCGGGAGCCGCGTCCGCTTCACCCGCTTCGCCCTCTCCGGCGACGCGCAAGCGTGACCCCGTTTCCACGCCCACCGGGATTTTGATCTCCAACAACTTCTCGCGCTCGATGCGCCCTTGACCGCGACAATCGCGGCACGCATCGCGAATGATGCGACCGGCTCCGCGACAGGTCGAACAGGTTCGACTGACGGAGAAGAAACCTTGTTGATATTGCACCTGCCCGGCGCCGTTGCAGGTCGAGCAGCGCGCCGGTGAAGTGCCTTCTGCCGCACCCGTGCCATTGCAGGTTTCGCAATGTTCCAATCGCGGAATGCGAATTTTGGTGGTCAGTCCGTGTGCCGCTTCTTTGAGGGTAATCTCCAAATCATAGCGCAAGTCGGAACCGCGGCGCGGCCCGCGCCGCCGGTTGTTGCGCCCGCCGAAGATGTCGCCGAAGCCGAACATCTCAAAGATCTCTTCAAACCCCGGAAAGCCTTGCTCGAATCCAGCGCCTGCAGCAGCGCCGACCCCCGCGTGGCCAAAGCGATCATAGCGAGCGCGAAGATCGGCGGACGAAAGAACTTGATAGGCTTCCGATATCTCTTTGAATTTCTCTTCGGCTTCTTTATCGCCCTGATTCTTATCGGGGTGGAATTGGATAGCCAGGCGGCGATAAGCCTGTTTGAGTTCTTGTTCGGTTGCGGTGCGAGAGACGCCTAAAATTTCGTAGTAATCGCGTTTGCTGCTCACTGTCACTTCCTGGTTTCTAATTTCTGACGGCGCATTTCCGGCAGCCGATTACGCATCTCTGCGAGGAACCGGAAACGCGAAGCCAGATTATAGCAAACCTCAGGACATTTCAGACAAGGGAGCGGTTTCGTCTTCGATATCCGTTTCGTCCGCCATCGCGCCTTGTGCCAGCCCAGTTGGGCGAAACATGGCATCGGTGATGATGCGAGCCGCGTTTTCCAATTCTTCCAGGGCGCTACGAATCTCTCCAGCATTGTCGGAGATGGCCGCCGTGCGCGCGCCTTCTAGCGTGCTGCGAACGAACTCTTGATCGCTGCTCGATAGCATCCAGCCAAATTCGCTGAAGGAGCGCACGGTGTTTTGCAGCAAGCCCTCCAAGCGATTGCGCGCCAGAATAACCTCTTTGATGCGGCGGTCGGCTTCGACATTACGATTGGCTTCCTCGATCAGGTCGTATATCTCGGAAGCGGATAACCCCGAAGAAGGGGTGATCTTCATGGCCTGTTCGAGGTTGGTCATCTTGTCGCGCGCCGAGACCGAGAGGATGCCATCGGCATCCACTTCGAAGGCGACTTCAACCTGAGGAATGCCGCGCGGCGCGGGCGCAATGCCGACGAGTTCGAATTTGGCGAGGCTGCGATTGCCCGAGGCGATTTCGCGTTCACCTTGCAGAACGTGAACCTCGACGACTTGCTGATTATCGGCAACCGTAGTAAAGACCAGACTCTTCTTGGTCGGAATCGTCGAATTGCGATCCACAATCTTGGTGAACAATCCGCCGCGCGTTTCGATGCCGAGGCTGAGCGGAATGACGTCGAGCAAGATGAGGTCTTTGACATCGCCGGTCAAGACACCCGCTTGAATAGCTGCGCCGATGGCAACAACTTCATCCGGGTTGATTTCGATGGAAGGCTCGCAGCGAAAAATCTCGCGCACCTTTTCGATGATGATTGGCGAGCGCGTCTGCCCGCCAACAAGCAGGACTTTGGTGATCTTATCGGGCGAAAGTTTGGCATCGGCCAATGCCTTCATACAGGGATCAATGGTGCGTTCCACCAGATCGAAGACGAGTTTTTCAAACTGGTCGCGGGTCAACGACTTGTTGAAGTGCTTCGGCCCACTCGAATCGGCGGCAATAAAGGGCAGATTGAGTTGCGATTCGAGGGCGGTCGAAAGCTCGCATTTGGCGCGTTCGGCAGCCTCTTTCAGGCGTTGCAGCGCGAGGCGATCCGAGCGCAGATCAATGCTGGTCTCATCCTGAAACGTCTCAATCATCCAATCCACAATGCGCTGATCAAAATCCTCGCCGCCGAGGAACGAGTCGCCGCAGGTCGAAAGCACTTCGAATACGCCGTCGCTCATCTCCATAATGGAGACGTCGAAGGTGCCGCCGCCGAGGTCATAGACCGCGACTTTTTCGCGTTCGCGTTTGCCCAGCCCATAGGCCAATGCCGCCGCCGTCGGTTCGTTGATGATGCGTTGCACGTTCAATCCGGCAATGCGGCCTGCATCTTTGGTCGCCTGTCGTTGGATGTCATCGAAGTAAGCCGGTACGGTGATGATGGCTTCGGTGATTTCTTCACCGAGAAACTCTTCGGCAGCCAATTTCAGCCGTTGCAAGAGAATGGCGGAGATTTCCGGCGGCGAGTAATCACGACCGCGCACCCGCACCCGGCAGTCGCCGTTTTGCGCTTCGGTGATGTCATACGAGCAGACTTGTCGGGCGCGTTCAACTTCAGGCGAACGGAATTTGCGCCCCATCAAACGCTTCACCGCGTAGAGGGTGTTGGCCGAATTGGTAATCGCCTGACGCTTAGCGATCTGTCCGATTAAGCGTTCGCCCTTTTCCGAAAATGCGACGACCGAGGGCGTCGTGCGTCCGCCCTCTTTGTTCGGGATGATCTGGGTGACGCCGCCTTCAAGTATCGCCACACATGAATTGGTCGTGCCAAGGTCTATGCCAATGACTTTGCCCATACGAGTCTCCTCCTACCGTACCAAAAGCGAAACTGGCTTAGGGGACTGCTATTCGTGCAGGGGCGGGGTTGAACGTTGCCGGTCTTCGTTTCCCTGCGAGCGCTTTTCATGCTGGGGCGTCGGCGGAAACGAAGACGCCGGAACTACGAATGATTAAGGCTTAGAGGCTACTTTCACTTTTGCGGGGCGCAACAATCGGTCGCCGATTTTGTATCCCCGTTCAAACTCTTCGATAACGGCATTCTCTTCATATTTGTCGGTCGGCTCAAGGACGACCGCTTCATGAAGATGCGGGTCGAAGGTGGCGCCGACCGCTTCGATTGCCTGCAATCCGAGTCTGGTCAGCGCATCGTTGAACTGCTTATGAATCAGCTCGACGCCATGGCGCAAACCGGAGGCGTCGGCGCCTTGATTGAGGCTGGCAACGGCACGCTCAAAATTGTCTATCACGGGCAAGAGCTCCAATACCACATCGGCGCGGGCGCGCCCGTAGATATCCACTTTCTCGCGTTCAGTCCGTTTTCTGAAATTGTCAAATTCGGCCTGTCGGCGCAGCAGTTGATCGTAAAGAGCACTCTTCTCTTGCGTGAGCGTTTCGACCTGCTCTTGTAGCTCCGGCGCAAAGGCGTCAACGCCAGCGCGGGGCTCTTCAACCGGTGCGGCCTCGACCGGCGCATCTATCGGCTCGGAGTCGTAAATCACTTCGACTTCGGGGTCTTCCACCTCTTCGATATAGCGTAAGGTTTTCGCTTCGGCATCCTCTTCCGGCGCGACGGCGAGATTTCCTTTTTTATCGGTTTCCTTCATCACGTCTCTTTCGTTCTTCTCCTCCGTAAACTGAATCGGAATTTCTCTGGGCACGTCGTCTCCTCCACCACTGACACGCTTGGATTTTGGTGCGGCTTTCTTCATAGCCAACCGATCAACTCCTGTCGGATTGAATTAGCGATAGGCGTTAGTCGGATTGAGCGCCTGCTCGAACAAGCGTGCAACATAGCGAACGATGCCAACCAGCCGGTCGTAATCGAGCCGCATCGGCCCGACGACGCCAATCGAACCGACCGCGTTGCCCGCCGCATAGAGGCACGAGGAGGCGATAATGCTGCAATCGCGCAGATCCGAGACCCGATGCTCTTTGCCGATGCGCACGGCGACCGCTTCCAGATCACCTCCCGCGATACATTCGTTGAGGATTTTGACGATCTTACTGCGTTGCTCAAGCATTTTGAAGAGCCCCCGCAAAGCCTCCAAATCAACAAAGTCCGGTCGCGCAATGATGTTGGATGCGCCTTCGATGAAGACATCAGGCTGATCTCCGTCGGCAAAACTGTTGCTGCATAAGAGCACGGCGTTTTGCAGAAACTTATCATAAAAAGCTTGTGCTTCGCTCATGCGTTGCATCAACTCATCGCGGATTTCCGGCAAGGTCCAGCCCGCAAAGTTCTCTGTCAAATATCTGGCCGTCGAATTCAATTCGTCTTGCGACAGTTCGACATCAATGCGAATAGCGCGGTCTTGTACATGCCCGGCGTGCGAAACCGTGATAACCAAAACGCGCGAGTCCGACAGCTTGACGAAGTCAATGTGCTGCAACTTCTCCTGCGTTATCAGCGGCGAGACTACGATGCCGACATTGCCGGATAATTCCGAAAGCAACTGGCTGGTTCGTTCCATCAACCTTTCCAGACTGATCTGCGAGTCGCGGTCGAGAATATGCTCGGTAATGCGCGCCGCTTCGGCGCGCGACGGCACTGTGGTCACCATCAGGTTATCAACATAATAGCGGTAGCCTTTATCGGTTGGCACGCGCCCCGCAGAGGTATGCGGATGGGTCAAATACCCTTCGTTCTCCAGTTCCGCACAGATGTTGCGGATGCTGGCGCTCGACAGCTTCTCGCTCGACTTTTGCGCAAGCACAAAGGAACCGACCGGCTGCCCGGTGGCCACATGCGTCCTCACCGTCGTTGTGAGAATCTCTCTCTTGCGGTTGTCGAACTCTGCTCCGCTTCTCTTCATAACCCGTTTGTGTAGGGGGGCAAACCCGGTGGCATGACGCTGCTAAAGTAGCATCCTCGTTTACCCCTGTCAATAATAATGCCCTGCGAATGTTGCGTCGCGCAAGCGCCGGTTTTTACGCGCTGGATGCCGCCATCTCACCCATTAAGAGCAGATCGAAAGGGGCGAAGCCCCCTGTTCGACGGCGCAAGCGGGACAGCTTAAAAGTTCTCGTAAGGGTCGCGGCGCGCCCGTTGGCCACGCCGTCGCCCGCCTTGCCCGCCACCGAGCTGCGAAAACTGTTCAGTCCCAAAACTGCCTAACCCCGCCAAGTTAAAGGTGAACGAAAACGCGCTTTCGTTTCGCAGCCCCGCTTTGAAGGTGTTGTAGTTAAACTGCACTCCGCAACAGTCCCATTGATAGCCGAAGAAGCTGCGCGAATTGCGAAAGCGACCGGTCGAAATCTCCGCCTTCGAATTGAAGCGATCCGTAAAGTCATAGCCAATGCGTGTGCCAGCGTAAAAGCCCTGCGCTTCGTCACCATATTGAAAGGTCGTCGAGAGTTGATTGCCCGCAAAGGTTCCCGGCTCGAAGGTCGTCGGCGACAGATCAATGCGCCGGGACAGGTTGTAGCGCGCCGAAACTAAAAACTTGTCGTTGCTATAACCGCCGCTCAGGGTGAGGTTGCGAACGCCTTTGTCTTCCATCCCTACATCCATTCGCACATCTGTGAAGATGGTCGAAAGCGGGCGGTAGCGGATTTGCACGTGGAGCGGCGAAAAGTCTCTGGCCACGCCGCCGAAGGTGAAACCCGAAAGCGTGTTGATCGGGTAGAACTGGTTGCGCCGCCCGGCGATGAGCGCCCCGCCAAACGACCGATCAATGAAATACTTTTGCGCAATCTTCACGCTGAAGAACTCATAGGCTTGCGCCGGACTATCAACCGCCGAATCGTCCGCATCGTCAGGAGCATTGGGATCATCAGGATCGGCAGATGTGGGGTTCGCCTCTCTCCGAGCCTTTTGCGCCGCGGTCGCTTTTTGCCAGTCGGTCTGCTCGCCGGTTTGCAACTTCGGTTTTTTGTCATCGCTTTGCGAAAGCGGTTCGTTCGTCTTCTTGCTCGCCGCCTTGGCCTCATCCGTTGCTTCGTCGGTCGCCTCTTTCGCCCCTTTCTTCTTTTTGCGTTTCTCTTTTTCGATTTGCAACGGGTCCATTGGCTCCGGCTCACGAGCCTTTCTGCGCGCCCGTCCGTTTCTCAACTCGGAAGTTCGCAGCGTCCTAAAGAAGCGGTTGACGAGGGCGTATTCGAACTCGTTGGTATTGGCGATGGCATCGCGCTCATCGAAGCGAATGATCTCTTCGAACTCTTTGTTGATGCCTTTGATTAACCGATAGGTGAGATAGGGTTCGATGACATGTTTGAAGCGCCGCGAGCCATTGTCGTGAAGAAACGTCTTTTCCATCGAGGGCGGGCGAATGTCCACATCGAGTTCAAGATAGTTGCGCGACAGGTTCTTGCCGCTGATCGGGTCAAATACCGTGCGGTCGAAGAAGAGAACCTCCGGATCGAACTCCTCGCGCGCCGGATTGAGGCGCGGGTCGGAGGGCAAAACGGCAAACTGCGTGGGATTGAATAACGGCACACTGCGATCAAGGCTGTTGCTGTAAAAGGTTTGCCGAAACATCAGCGTCGGAGTGACCGCAAAGCCGCCTATCGTAGCGAGCGGCACGGTGATCTTCGGTTGCAGATCGAGGCGTTGCACGGCGGCGGGCGTAATCAAAACGATTTGGTCGTCAACCGTCTCTTCGCGCTTGAGGGCGCCGATGCTGGAATCGAGCGAAAAATAGATGGGCAGATTCTCTTTGACGCGACGTGGGTAGATGTTCAATTCGATTTGCGGCGCCTGCCGGATCTTAATATCGAAGTTGGTTCCGGTGCGCGGCGGCAATTCCGGCGAGGCGCTGGCGTCGGGGCGAAAGATGGTTGTCGTCTCATTGGCCGCGAGAAAGTTGAAACTCACATTGCCGGTGTTGTTGTTGACATAGAACGTTGATTCGCGGCGCGGGTCTACGACTTGACTAATGTCATCGGAAAACGCCTGCCGAAAGCGCAGACTGGTGACAATCGAGACATTGCCCACAGCCAGCCAGCCGCGCGGCAAGTATTGCACGCCGTCGGCAACGAATGCCGTACCGCCTTGATCTTCGCCCGCTTCGCCAAACAGACGATCTTTGACGGTGAAGGTACCCAGTCGCATATACGAACGCTCATCGGTTTGCGCGCGAAACTCCGCGCCGAAACCCAATCCGCGCGCCGTGTAGATATCGTTGCGAAAGGTGATGTCTGCCGAGGGGCCGAGCGTTTGATAGTAGGCGGTTTTGAAGGTGCGACCTTTTTGATTCGACGAGCCGGTTGTGGGCAATAAAAAACCGCTCTTGCGCTCGGAACTGGTCGCCGGAATCCATGCATAAGGCAGAGCAAAGGCCGGATAACCTTTGATGCGAAAGACCGGTCGCCGAAGTGTCAAGCGATCTTCGACTTTCAACTCGGCGCGTTTGACGGTGAAGGTCCATTTCGGGATCGTGTCTTCGCAAGCCGTAACACTGGCATCATAAAGTTCATAGGTATCTTGCGAAATCTTCTCTACCCGTGCGGCAGTGAAGTAGATGTACTCTCCGGTCTGCGTGCGATTGGTAAAGCCGGTGGTCTCCCAAAAAATTCCTTTGCGCGTGAGCCAGTTGATCTCGGCGCGTCTGGCGGTAACGCGCTGATCGGAGCCTTCGTCGAAGATGACATTGCCTTCCGCAACCATATCGCCGGAAGCATCATTGTAGGTGATGCGATCCGCTTGCACGCGCATCTCGCCCATCTCCGCGTTGACATAGCCTTCATAGACAAACAGGTCGCCGGTTTTGGATTGACGGTCAGCAGAGATTTCTACGGTCTCAGCGGCGGCGCTGTTGTTGCCGTTGGCTGCGGGTTTGTCAGTCGGATTCGCATTCGCTTCGGCTGCGCGAGCGCGGCGAGCGCGGCGGCTCTGTCGTCGCTCCTGTTTGGTTTGCTTATCGTCTGAGGCCTGCGGGTTTTGCTGCGCCCAACTCGGCGCATCGAAAAACGTGATAAGTAAGAGCAGGCCGATGAATTGTGAAAATGATCTTGATGAGTGCGACATCAAACCGAATTCCTCCATGCGCGGGCAGGCGAGGGAAAAGCGATGGTAGCACGCGGCTTCGCTCTCTCGAAAGGCAGAGAGGATGCAACCTTCAGGCAACCGTCTGTCGTCGGCTGCCAGTTTGTCGGCTATCAGCTTGCGCCCGGTCGGATGGCTGTCTGACAAAAAAGGCTAACGGAGCCATCAGCAAAGCTGACCAGCAAACCTTTGTTTCTTGACTCGCTTTGATAAATGGGATGCTGCAAGAATACTTGACCCTCACTCCGGCAAAGCTATGGTGTCTTCAACGAATAAGAAAAATTTTGCAATCGGCGCAAGGGCGATCATTCTAATCTCTGTGTGCGCGTAATTCGAACAGAGGCAAAAAAGTTCGAAAAATGGCCGAAAAACGCGAAAAAAGTTGTTGACAATTTTTTTCGATGAGCGCACAATGCGAATTCTTTTTTTGTGTGAGGAAACTGCAATGATGCACAAAGGACAAAACTTCATAGCGAAGAGTCGCGCAGCCCAACTATGGGGCGCGATCGGTATGGCGTCCTTTGTGTCAAACCCCAGCCTTTGTTCATTCCTTTATCAGAGAACAGGCTTTAGCGGCTTACACAAAGGACTCATCCAATCGGTCGACCGATTGACGTCCAATGATTGCCGTAGCCAGAACTGATTCAGCGGGAGCGGGTTCTCCCGCTCTCGAAATCTCCAACGATAGATTCGATCAAGAGACGTAAGGAGCGGGCGCTTCCGAGCTGTGAGCTTGGCAGGGTTTCGCTCCTTAGGTTTTTTGACAATTCAATCACGCAACCTTGACACCCGTGTGTGAGCCGTTCGCCGCTCGCCCGCGTGGTGTGACAGTCGAAGTGTGCGCTGAGGTGGCAGAATGGAATTGCGGCGGACTGTAAACCCGCTGGTCTGCATGACCACAGAGGTTCGATTCCTCTCCTCAGCATCACGGCGAAGATTGTTTGCGGAGGGCTAGCCTAATTGGCAAGGCAGCAGTCTTGAAAACTGCCGGGAGCAATCCTCTGAGAGTTCGAGTCTCTCGCCCTCCGTTGCTGATTCGAATATGGAGATGTGGGTGAATCGGTAAAACCGCTGTCCTGCTAAGACAGAGCCGTCCGGCCTGCAGGTTCGAATCCTGCCATCTCCGTTCGGGTCTGTAGCTCAGTTGGAATAAGAGCATCTCTCTACGAAAGAGAAGGTCGCAGGTTCAATTCCTGCCAGGCCCGCTGGTCTTTATTGCTACCGACAAACTGGAAAGGAGAAGCGTATGGCAAAGAAACGGCGACAAGATGAAGGTCGGTTTTTTCGCGCCGAGCAGCAAACGGCGCAACGGCTATCCGTCCGAGACGCAAGTCAAACGCGGCTGGCGCGTTGTCCACGGCGACAAAGAGCTACGCGAAAAGCTGGGGCGCAACGATCTGTGTCCCTGCGACTCTACGCGCAGGTTTCAAAAACTGTTGCTTACGCACAGGCCGTTACGATGGCGCAGTTCGCCATCACTACTTTTCGAGCGTGAGTCGGTATGCCGAAGTGGCGCAATTGGCAGACGCGCAGGTCTCAGAAACCTGTGGTTGAGAGTTCGAATCTCTCCTTCGGCATCGTGCGGGTGTGGCGCAACCGGCAGACGCGCGGCGTCGAGAACGCCGTTTTATGGAGGTTCGACTCCTCTCACCCGCATTCGATTGGGCATGCGCGGAAGTGGCGCAGACGGAAGACGCGGCAGGCTCAAACCCTGCTGGCTTAGGCCGTGAGAGTTCGAATCTCTCCTTCCGCATCTGGCTTCGTTGGTCGAGTGGCAAGACGCTGCGTTGCCAACGCAGAAACATCGGTTCAAATCCGATACGAAGCTCTGTGAGCGATTCGCTTGCACGCGTAGCCAAGTGGATCAAGGCGTCGGTCTGCAAAACCGATCATCGTGAGTTCGAATCTCACCGCGTGCTTTGTGTGGGTTCGAAGTAAGAGGCGCGGACTCATCAACCGCGCACCATTTGACGCTGCTTCGAACCCGCCACCCCCTGTGCCGGAGTGGTGGAAACGGTAGACACGCGACGCTTAAACCGTCGCGCATAGGCGTGAGAGTTCAAATCTCTCCTCCGGCATTCAGCCGGGATGAAAGGATGATGGGTGAAGGGTGAATTTGTGCTGTTCAATCTGACGCTCCGGATGCGGCGCACAGGAAAGGAGCGCTTCAGTGTTTATCCTTCACCCCTCAGATTTCATCCCCATCATTGGGGCATTGGGCCAGAGGTCAAGCCGCAGCTCTTTCAAAGCTGAAATCGTGGGTTCGAATCCCGCATGCCCTACTGGAAGCGGACGTAGCTCAAGTGGGAGAGCGCAAGAGTGTGGGTCTTGGTGTTGCGGGTTCGAGTCCCGCCGTCCGTATTTCAGGGAGCCGTAGTGTAAAGGTTACGCACAGCGGATTGTCTATCCGCAAGAGCGAGTTCGAGTCTCGTCGGCTCCGTTGCGGGTCAATAACTCAAGTGGAGAGAGTGCCTGCCTTTTAAGCAGGAAGTTGCAGGTTCGAGTCCTGCTTGACCCATCCGCTTGCCCCTGTAGCTCAACTGGCAGATCGGCGTCCTTATAAGGCGTACGCACCGGATTCGTGCACGATCCGAGTTCGAATCTCGGCGGGGTATCGCGCGAGTCGGTAGCTCAATCGGAAGAGCAGCGGTCTCATAAGCCGCGCGCGCGAGTTCGATTCTCGCTTCCGTAATCTCAAGGTTCTGGCGTAACTCAATGGCAGAGTGCCTGCCTGTTAAGCAGGAGAGCGTTGGTTCGAATCCAGCCGCCAGAGCCAATATCGGGGTGTAGCTCAGTTGGCACAAGAGCACTCGGCTTGGGACCGAGAGGCCGCTGGTTCAAATCCAGTCACCCCGACTGCGATAAGTGACAAGTGATAGGTGATGAGCGAAAGGGAAGCAACCGCACGAAGGTTACGCTTTGTTCGGTGACGAAGCAGAGAACGTGTTATCACCTTATCACGGATCATAGATCACAGCTTCGCGGGGCGTAGCTCAGATGGAGGAGAGCATTCGACTTCTAATCGAAAACGCGCAGGTTCGAGTCCTGCCGTCCCGATAGTTGGTTGGGTTGGATAGCTCAGTTGGTAGAGCACAGGACTGAAAATCCTCGTGTCGGCGGTTCAATTCCGCCTCCAACCACTTTTGCGGAGTCGGGTAATTGGTAGCCCGGCGGTCTTTGAAACCGTGTCATTTGTGTTGGTTCGAATCCAACCTCCGCAATTGCCGATGTAGCTCAGTCGGGAGAGCGTCTGACTCGTAATCAGAAGGTCGCCAGTTCAATTCTGGCCATCGGCTCTGTTCGAAGCGGTGATGAATAACGAGTGATCCGTGACGAGCCGGAAGGGAAGAGATTTTGCACCCCGCAACGGGCAGGTCTTCGCGCGCCGATGCCAGCAAAGCGTCGCGCCACCCTTCGCTGTTTGCTCGTTACCCGTTACCCGTCGCGCGTCACGCTTGCGGGTGGGCGTAGCTCAATCGGTAGAGCGTCGGTCTTACAAACCGAAGGTCGCAAGTTCGATTCCAACAAATAAACAACTGCCTTTGTCGTGTGCCAACGATTTGCAAAGTTGTAAGTAACAGCATCAAAATCAGACTCCAAATTTAAGCAATATCGCAATAACGGAGGCAATGTAAACTATAACGGCATTTCT
>CAYXVU010000082.1:0-23459 GCA_964468725.1 uncultured Clostridia bacterium | reverse complement strand
ACCGGCGCTGCATCCGTGCCCTTGCGCTTGCCACACGGCATGCAGAATACATTTGCGAACCCCGTCGAGGTCGCGTCCGGCTTTGCCCAGATGCGCCAACTCGATGGGCAGCGAGTATTGAATGTTTTTGTTTTCGCAGCCGCCGCCTTTGAGCAGTAACTTGACTTCGATCTCGCCGTCGTTCTCCCACTGTTCGAAGTAGATTGCGGGCGTGCCCGGCCCCAAATTATTGCCGGAGTTCGTGCCGGTCAGCGAATCCACAGAGTTGGGTCGCAGCTTGCCAAGCCCGGTCGCTTCGGCAATTGCGTCAAATAGGTCGCGCTTCAGGACGATCTGATTGGCACCCACAGGCGTCTTGATTTTGAAGGTCGGATAGCCGGTGTCCTGACAAATCGGCCCGCTGTTGTCCGTCGCCATGTCAATGTTGGTAGCGATGACGGCCAACGCTTTGCCAGCGCGCGTCGTCGGGTCTTCTGCGCCGAGCGCCTGCGCCATCGCCTGACGCACGTCAGGCGGCAGATTGGTCGAAGTTTCGGTTATGAGTTCGAGCAGGCTGTTTTTGAGTTCGTTCATAAGGTCTTCTCCATCGCAATGGTGATGAGGCGGGCGGCGGTCGTCAAGGGGAAAGAAAATGGGAGGCGCGAGGGCCTCCCATTAATCACCATACGGCTCACGCGTCCGCGCCTATCGGGTCGGCGTAATGAAGAGCGTGAGAAAGGTAAACAGCACCAGCGTTTCGATGAGCGCCAGCCCTAACAGCAACATCGTGAAGATGCGGCCCCCGGCTGCGGGATTGCGCGCCGTGCCTTCGCAGGCGGCGGCAATCGCTTTTCCGTCGGCCATCGCGCCGCCGAGCGCGGCGATGGCAACGGCGAAGATGTGCAGGTCAGGAATCACCCAAAAGCTGCCCGAGCGGCTTGCGGCTTCCGCGCCGCCGCCTTGCGCGGCTGCGGTGGCGACGAAGAGCAGGGTCATCAACGCCGACATGGCAAAGAGTCTCGCTTTAATCATTCTTTTCCTCCTTGAGGCACTGACGCGGCCTCCGGCGTAACGGGCAGAATCACGGTCTGCGATTCTGCGAGGTCAGTAAACGAAGGAGGTCGAAAAACTCAGCCGGGTTATGATTTCCACGATGCCCGGTATACGCTTGCCCCTCTTTCTGCAAGGCTCCAGCAGCCCGTGTCGCCGAACTTCTATAAAAGAGCTTCGCTCTCCGCCTCTCTCCGGTTTCTTGTACCAATGAAGCCCAAATACTCGATGCGGAATGATGAAAAATCTCTGCCGGTCATCCCGCATCCTGCTGCCTTCTGCTTGTATCAATGCGCCATCGCCTCTTGTCCGTGACCGTGATCGTCGTGGTCGTGCTCTTCGTGCGGCACGGTTTCCGACAGATAGACCATCGAGAGCATGATAAAGATGAAGGTCTGCACCAACGAAACGAAGACGCCCAAGATAATCGTAAAGATCGGCACCAGATAAGGAGCCAAATTCAAAAAGACACCGGCAATCTGATGATCTGCAAACATGTTCACGTACAAGCGCAGCGCCAGCGTCACCGGGCGCACGCTGTTCGAAATCAATTCGACAAAGAAGATCAGGATGCCCAGCGTCGGCAGCAACGCGCCGGTCAACCCGCCCGTGAAATGTTTCAGGTACTTGATGCCCTGCTGACGAAAGCCTGTGCCCATGTAGTACAAAAATGAGGTGACGCCGAGCGCGCCCGTCACATTGATATTTTCGGTCGGCGCGCCGAGTCCCGGCACCAATCCCATCAAGTTGCCGATTAAAATAAAGACGGCGAACGATCCGACAACCGGCACATAGCGTCGTCCGTAAGGGCCGACGACTTGATCGAGCAGGGCACGAATCTGTTCGACAATGACTTCGAGCGCCTGTTGCCCCTTTGACGGGCGATCAACCGACAGCTTGCCGCGCAACAGCAATACCAACACTGTCGCAATGACGAGCAACAAGACGGCCCAAACGATGTGTGACGGGATAATCAATTCGCCGGGCTTCGGCGCGTGCCATTCAGCGCCGAAGAGGTGATAGATCGGCGGCAAGATCGCTTTTTGAATGGCCAGCACTGTGCTGCCCAAAACGTTATTGGTCACTTCGACCAGCAACGGGACGTGATGTTCGCCAGAAGCGGCGGCTGATTCGCCGTGCGGGGCAGCGGCTTCGTGACCTGCTTGAAAGAGTGCCAGTAGTGTCAGCATCAATTATCGTTCTCCGTGATTCTGCTGCATCGTCTTACAGAGTTTTATAGGTAACATAGACAGCTTCGATCATCACTGCAAGCGCGGGGGCGAGCAGCCCCATTAACATCGCCAACGCCTCGAAATAGCCGGTTTGATAAGCAAAATAGACCACCAGACCGATGATGAGCCAGCGAACGATGAACTGCATGCGCGTTCCCGGCGGCGTAGTCGAAGTGCCCGATTCGAGTATGGCGCGCAAGGAGGAGTGCAGCCATTTGTAATTGAGCACCGCCAGCGCCCCGCCGAGCGTCAATCCGAGCATAAATTTCAGATCGGCAAACAGCGCGGCGGCAACAATCGCCAGCGCAACCACCGCGATGATGTTGCGAATGATACGGCCTTCGACTCTAACAGGGTCGGTCAGCCGGTTGAGGCGCTCGTCACTCTCTTGTGCGGCCTCCGCTCTGCTGCCTTCGGTTGGCTCATGGCCATCGGGTTCGCCCATCTTCAAAGCCGCCGATTGTAGCAATGCGTTTGCGCCCTTGTCCAGCGCGGCAATCGGCGTGTTCAAACCCCGTCTAGTGTGCTTGACACTCCGAAATCCGATGCGCTAGTATGCCGCCCGCTTCGCGCAGAAAATCTTATTTTTCTCCCCGAAAGATTAGAAGTTTTGGGCACGATGCAGTCAAAGCTCATATAGAAAGTCACAAAGCAAGGCTCACCTGCCAGTGGAGCTTTGCTCTGTGGCTTTCTGTCTTTGAGCAAAGCGAAGTAAATCGCAACAGACGCATCCGTCGGTGGTGACAAGGCGCATTGCCACAACTGACGCGCTCGCAGGGGAAGCGGAGCACAATTAGCTAGCCCCACTCACTTAGGGGTGTAGTAATGGAGGAGGAAGTACAGATGTCAGTAAAACAAGGCAAAGTGAAATGGTTCAGCAACGATAAAGGCTACGGTTTTATTGAACAACCGGGTGAGAGCGATGTTTTTGTTCACTACTCGGTGATTCAAGAAGACGGCTATAAATCGCTCAAACAAGGCGATACGGTCGAGTATAAGATCGTAGACGGCCCGAAAGGCCCGTTGGCCGAATATGTTAAACGAATGTAATCGTCGGCAACCCCGACGCTCGATCCTTCAGCCCTGCTTAGCCAAGCAGGGCTTTTTCATTTGTCGAAAGAACTCCGGCAAGGCGGCGAGAGTCGCAACTCGAAGAACAGAGGCGAAGACTCTCGATAGCCCTTCGTCTTTGCAACCAGATTCCGAAGGGATTTCGCTCTGCGCCGTCTCGGCATTCTGTGCGCCTGGGCGGTGAATCGGATTGCCATCACGGCCAATCGCCAACGGCGATCACGACCGACGACAAGGAGCAAGCCTGCCGATCATTGGCTACTTTTCAGGGCTGAGTTTCGGGTCCGTTCCGGCTTCTATTGCCGGACGGGCGCTGAACTTCACCTTGCCGCCGTCTACGCCGACCAGAAAGTCCACTTCCTCTGTGTGCAGGCTCTTCTTGATCTCTTCGGCGCGCGATTTCATAAACTGAGTAAAGACCTCAAGGCTCAGCCCGCCGATGCGTTCGCCGCAGTCGCGTTTCGCCGCAATCAAATGGTCGTACAACTCGCTGACCTTTTCCGGCTCGCGGCGCGGGTCGGTGCAGCGGATGGCGACGACGCGCTCGCGCATGGCGGAAACCGCTTCGGCAGTTGGCGGGCGTCCGCTCTCTTCATGTTCTTGCGTCTGACGCCGCCATAATTCGCGCATCACGTTATAGCGCGCCACCAGCGTGTTATAACGAAACCGTTGGCTGAAAGATAAGCCGCGCGTTTCGTAAAGCCGCTTGATTGCCGTTTCGACGCGCCCTTTGGTGTCGAGCGGCGGGCGCACAGTTCCACCATTGAAGTAAATATCGTATTCCACTTTGAGCCTGCGAATTTCTAACTCCAGGCGATCCATGTCTAAGTCAATGGGATTATCCGATTTGATTTCCATTCTACTTCTTCCGGTGGGGACTTATTTCCAACTGCAAGGGATGTGCTAGAATGTACGGCAGGCGCTTACGAGAGTCAATTGTAATTTCATGTCGAATCAACTGTTGAGATACGTACCTTCGATTGATCGCCTGTTGGCCAGACCGGCTGCCGCAGTTGCCGCGGCAACCTTCGGGCGCGAGCGGGCGCGCGATCTGTTGCGTGACATTGTTGAGCAGGTGCGCGAAGAGATTATGGGTTGCCGATTATCGGTTGCCGGTCGTCGGCTACTGGCAGATGAGCAAACAACCGACCTCCCGCAACTGACAACCGATCAGTTGAGCGAGGAGATTGAACGCCGCCTCGCCGCTCTTGTCGAACAACTCGCGCGACCTTCGCTGCGCCGCGTCATCAACGCGACGGGCATCATCTTACATACCAATCTGGGACGCGCCCCGCTGGCGCGGGCGGCGCTTGAGGCCATCAGCGAAATCGGTTCTCGCTATGCCAATCTCGAATACGATCTCGATCAAGGCAAACGCGGGCGACGCGAAGCACACTGCCAGAGATTGCTGGCGCGTCTGGCTGGCAGCGAATCGGCTATCGTTACCAATAACAATGCGGCGGCGGTGATGCTGGTGCTCAATACGCTGGCCGCAGACGGCGAAGTTATCGTCTCGCGTGGCGAATTGGTTGAAATCGGCGGCAGCTTTCGCATTCCTGAAATCATGGAAAAGAGCGGGGCGCGGTTGCGCGAAGTCGGCACGACCAATCGGACGCGCATCAGCGATTACGAACGGGCAATCAATGCTGACACGAAACTGATTCTGCGCGTGCACCCTTCGAATTATCGCATCGTCGGATTCACCGAACGCCCCGGGGTTGCGGAAATCGCCGATCTCGCTCGCCGTGCGGGCATTGCGTCATTCGAAGATTTGGGGTCGGGCTGCTTTGTTGATCTGGCCCCGTTCGGTATCAAAGATGAGCCGGTCGTCGCCGACTCGCTCAAAGCAGGGATTTCGGTTGTCACCTTTAGCGGCGACAAGTTGCTAGGCGGCCCGCAAGCCGGTCTCATCGCAGGCACGCGCGCCCTCGTTGAAAAGGTGCGGCAGAATCCCCTGATGCGTGCGCTGCGGGTAGACAAACTGACCTATGCGGCGCTTGAAGCGACCTTGCGGCTTTACGAACGCGGTCTGGCGACGGAAGAAATCCCCGTCCTGCGCGCGCTGGCAACCCCGCGCGCTGACCTCGAAACCCGCGCCGCGCGATTTGCCCGGCAAGCCGCACAAACCACAGCCATTCGAACTAGTCTGGAAGATGGCGCATCGTTTCTTGGCGGTGGTTCGGCTCCTGACGTGCAGCTACCGACTGTGCTGGTCGCCCTCGAAAGCCATCAGCTTTCGGCGGCGGCGCTCGAACATCATTTGCGCGCCTCCCCTCTGCCGATCATCGCCCGCACCGAACGCGACCGCGTATTGATTGATCTGCGAACCGTAGCGGCGGACGAGGAGGCGATGATTCTTGAAGCCCTCGTAGCTATCGCGCCTCCGGCAACCCGGAGCGCCGTTTCCACCGAGTCGTAGGAGTAAAGAAAAATGTTGGCAATCGTATTTATCATCTTGCAAGCCGGACGCGTCTCGTGGGTCGTCTGGACTGTCGCCATTGTGCTCTTTTTGGCAGGCGTTTCGATGCTCATCTACTTTCGCAAACGCTTGCGGAAAAGTGAGCAGGAACCCGAAGAGGATTGGACGCTTTCGCAACGGAGCTTGCTATCAACTGCCGCGCCCGTACAAGCCGTTGCGCCCGAAGCGCGCGATCTGGCAGCCGATGCCGAAGAGATAGCCACAACCGTTGACGCGCCCGACCAGGAGGCACAGCCAGTAGGCACAAGCCTGCTCGGTAGCCAATCTGCGCCCGAACCGTCAACCACTGTCGGGTTGGGATCAGAGGCGACAGAAGCGCCGCCTCATCCCCGTGAGAGGGAGGTCGTTGAAACCCAACAACTGGCCACGCCGGTTACAGAAGAGATTACCAGCGCCACTGAATATGTCACCGCTTTGCGAGAGACTGTAAGCAAGGAGAGTCTCGCCGAATCACCCGGCTCTGTGCCGTCGGAGCCCCGCGCAACTGAGGTGTTGAGAAGCGCTTCCCCTCTCCCAACCGCGCCTGCCGCAGATGAGGCAACACTGTTCGATGATGATGTCTGGGCAGAGATTGAAAAGTCGCAGCAAGCCGCTCCCCTCGCCAGTCAAGCCGCGCCGCCGCAAGTCGCTTTACCGGAGGCAACCATCGGCGAATCGCCTTTGCCTTCTGCAAGGCTCGATGCGCCCTCGTCGGTTGCACCGCTGCATCTCGTCTCCTCCGAAAGGCGCAGCACTTTCGAGCCGCCGACCATTGAACCGCTTAGTGTACAGGAGCAGGAGGTGGTTGCCCCCCCGACCAGATCGCTCGACCGCCCAACTACCTTGACCGATAGACCGGGCGGTGACGATAGAGAGGAACCGCGCTCACTGCCGCCGACACGCATCGAAGAGCCGCGCCCACTGGTTGCCGCCAGCCATTCTGTTTCTCTCTCACCCGACCGCAAAGTCGCAGGCGGAGTCTTAGGATTGCCGGTTGGCCAATTAGACAAACCTCTGATATTGGGCACGCCGATTCGCCACCAAGAAGATATCGGCGTCGTCGGATTTTCCGGCTACGGGAAGGACACAGACCGCGAAGGGGGCCGATGGGGAACGATCACCCTCGGCGTCGTGATTTTGGCGATTACAGCGAGCGTACTCGCTTACCTCTTTATTCCCTCGTTTCACACGCGCGTTGACGGGTGGTTGGATCGGGTTCGCCAGTTCGCCAACCGTCAGCCCGGACAATCGGCTCAGCCGGAACCCTTCAAGGCGCAGATTTTCCCAGTCTACAAAACCGAGATCGTCAAAGAGATTGCCAAAGCCAGAGGCACCGTCGTCAACATCTCGAACGAAACGCTCTCCGGGCTCGTCATCGAGATCAAGCTATTCAAGATCGGCGAAGCCGAACCCGAATTGCGAACCGTGCAACTGACGCCCCCCGAACTCGCGCCCGGTCAACAAGGCGACTACGAGTTCGAATACAGCATCAAGCAATACAATCAGTATGTCATCAGCAAACTGAAAAGCGAGGCGGGGGAAGTGAAGTTTTCCTCGCCACCCCGCCGATAAGGGGCACAGATGAAGAGGGGATCGGGCGAGGAGGCGACCGGATGCCAGAACGGGCAGCGACCTGCTCATTCGTAACCCTCAACTTTCAGCCGCCAACCTGCCCGAAAACCAGAGACGCACGACCGACCTTTATCAAAATCATTACTGTTGCTCCCTCTGTGCCTTGCTCTTATAATACGGTCGCTCGATACAGACCGAGTGGTATCGCGTCAGTCCCTCATTCAGGTCAAATCATTTGCCTGCCCCTTTGTTATGGACACTCCTACTCGATGCCTTGTGTGGAAGTCAGGCTGACCCCGTGATAATGGGCATCGCGCACCAGAATGATTTTGAGGGATCGGCTCTGAGGGCAATCATCTATGGCACCAAGCATTGACCAACTGCTGACCATCGCCTGTAGCAAAGGCGCGTCCGACTTGCATATCAAAGCGTCCAGTTTTCCCTTCATCCGCATCAACGGCGAATTGCAACCTTTGGTCGAAGCGCAACGCCTCTCTGCCGAAGACGCCTTGAGTATGGCCTTTTCAATTATGAACAATCGGCAGAAACAACGATTCAACGAAAACTCGGAGATTGACGTTGCCTATGCCGTATCAGGATTGGGGCGCTTCCGTTGCAACATCTTTCAGCAGCGGGGGTCGGTCGGCATGGTGCTGCGCGTCATTCCAACGACCGTGCGTTCAATAGATGAATTGCGCTTGCCGCCCGTGATTGAAAAGGTCGCCGACGAACAACGCGGGTTGGTGCTAGTCACCGGCACGACCGGATCGGGCAAGTCCACAACGCTGGCTTCGATGATTGACTACATTAACCGCACGCGCACGGGGCATATCGTCACCATCGAAGACCCGATAGAGTTTCTGCACCGCGATAAAAAATCTTATGTGAATCAGCGCGAAGTGGACGTTGACACGAAATGCTTCTCCGATGCGCTGCGCGGCGCCTTGCGACAAGACCCGGACGTGATTCTGGTCGGCGAGATGCGCGATTTTGAGACCATCGAAACGGCTTTGCTGGCTGCCGAAACCGGCCATTTGGTCTTATCCACCCTGCATACGCTCGATGCGACAGAGACCATTAACCGCATCGTCTCGGTCTTTCCTCCGCATCAACAACGTGGCGTGCGATTGCAACTGGCCAGTGTTTTGCGCGCGGTAATTTCGATGCGCCTTGTGCGCGCCTCCGAAACCATTCATGGACGCGTTCCAGCGGTTGAAGTGATGGTTGCGACTTCCTACATACGCGATTGCATCGTGCAGCCGGAAAAGACCCATTTGATTCGAGAAGCCATTGCGCAAGGGACATCGCAATACGGCATGCAGACCTTTGACCAATCATTGTTTGATCTCTATTCGCGTAGCCTGATAACGTTAGACGAAGCCATGACGGGCGCGTCAAATCCTGACGAGTTCCGATTGCGCGTCTCTGGGGTGCGTTCGACGATGGATCAAGCGCGCGAAGATATGGAGCGGTCAAGAAAGCGGTCTTCGATGCTCGAAGCGAACAAACCGGAGACCAAACAGTTTGTCAATTGGCTACTCGAAGGCACAGAACAGGTCAGTCGCTAGACCGCTTGCGCGGCGGGCGGGCGCAACCTCGTCAAGAGTCGCCCCCCGATTCGTTCGTTGATAACCCAAACGACCCTCTGATGGCACTGCGCGAGAGGAATCGGGATCGCGTGCGCGCACGACTCTTCGCCTCAGCGCTCAAAATGCTGGCGGCGCGGGCGCGCAGCGAACAGCAATTGCGCGCCCGGCTGCTTGGCAAAACCGGAGCCGATGCCGCGCTTGTCGAAGAGTGTATCGCACGACTCAAAGAACTTGGCTACCTTGATGACCGCGCGTTTGCCGAGAATTTCGCTACTTATCGCTTGCTCACCAAGCCGGTCGGCAGATCGCGGCTGGCGCGCGAGCTTGTGCAAAAAGAGGTGGCGCGCGAACTGGTCAACGAAACGGTGGCAACCGTATTTGAGCAAACCTCAGAAGAGGAATTGATTGAGCGCGCCCTGCACAAACATGTGCGCGCTCATGGCAGCCCCCGCGAGCCGAAGAGCCGCAATAAATTGATTGCCTATCTGGCGCGACGGGGGTTCCCTTACGATTTGATCCTTCGCAAGGTGCGCGCCCTCGAGGGGGATGACGGAGAATGGGAGACCGCCGGACCCGACCCGGACGGTGATGTTTGACTCGTTGCCGACCGCTTCCCCCTGCCCGCTCAGACCATCAGGCAATCGCCAACTTGTTTGTGAGGCACAAGGTCATGAGTCTTTTTCTATCGGAAAGAAGGCGCGCTGTACGGGTCAACTATGTTTGTGAAGTGCTCGTCCGGCACGACAATTCACAAGGCAGTTCGCAACGTCTCAGCGACATCAGCACGAGCGGCGCATTCATTGACACACTAGCGCCCTTTTCCGCAGGAACCATTCTGCATCTGCAGTTTCCAATGAACGGAGTCATCATCGAAGCCCGCGCCGAAGTGCGCTTTGCCATGTCACAGATCGGCATGGGCGTTCGTTTCCTTGACCTCAGCCCCGAACATCAGCGCGTCATTCAGAATTTCGCCGAAGAAAAGTCTCTCGGCAATCATCCGGCGTCGGCCACAGATGCCTCCAGCTTGCCGGGCGAACCAGAGATTCAGTTGCCGCCGAGAGAGTCCGACCGTTCCCCCGCTGCCGCGCTCAATATGGTGCTGTCGGGCGACTTCACCTTCTTGAGCATTTTTGATGTGGTGCAGATGATTGATAGCAGCCGTTTGACCGGAACACTGGAGATCCGGCTGCCGCAGGAGAGCGGGGCAATCCACTTCAATGATGGATTGATTGTCGGAGCCCATTCGCAGGAGGCGAGCGGCGCGGCGGCGCTGGCCGATTTTCTCAGCGCCATCGAGGGCAGTTTCACTTTCCGACAATCGGACGCCGAGCATCCGGTCACGCTCGCGGCTTCCAGCAACACCGGGCTGCTGCTCGATCTACTCACCGTGCCCGACGAAGAAAAGACGCCGACTCTGGTTGAGGCATAGACCGAGCCGAGTCGCGCGCGTTCATCTATAGAGGTTCGCCGGTTGCAGATGGCTGTCTGCAACCGATACCTTCTCCGTCCCTGAGCACCTACTTGATGTCACCGATAAGAGCAGGGCTATATAGAAAGCTGCCGAGCCCTTCACACACCAGCAGATTTATCTTCGGCACGCTGATTCGTGCTTGACTTCAATTGTGAATCGGGATTATAGATTCGAGCGGCTTCGTTGCGCAGACACACATTCCGCAAGATATGATGGTTTATTTGCCGAAATGGCTCAAGATTTAGTATCTGGGCAGCCAAGATCGAAGTATGAGCGCAAAGCGCAGTTCTTATCAATCTTTCGCGAAGGAGATCCACCATGAAGAGACTGCAATGGCTGGTCGCGTTATGGTTGTGCCTGATGTTATCGCCCATCGGCGCACTCGCACAATCGCAAATTACGACCGGAGCGATTCAAGGCACGGTAGCCGATCCCAACGGCGCTGTCGTTCCGGACGCCAAAGTCGAAGTCAAAAATGTCGATACCAATCTCACCAAGACCGTTGACAGCGATGCCGATGGCCGCTTCGTCTTCCTGCAATTGCCATCAGGACGCTATCAGCTAACGGTCGCCAAACAAGGGTTCGCAACCCTCGTGCAAACCGACATCAACCTCACCGTCGGACAGACTCTATCGCTCAACCTGAGCATGAAAATCTCGCAGGTCGAAGAGCGCGTTACCGTCGTCGGTACGCCGACCGTTGATACGGTGAAGACCGAATCGAGCACAACTCTCAACGAAGTGGCGGTCAGCACAACCCCGGTGCTCGGCAGAAAATTCGAAGACTTGCTCACACTGACGCCGGGCGTCAGCATCACACAAGGGCCGGACGGCGATGAAATCAATTTCGTCGGACAGCGCGGCATCTTCAATAACATCAGCCTCGACGGCGGTGATTATAACAATGGATTTTTCGGCGAACAGGTCGGCGGCCAACGCGCCTCCGTCGACATCACTTTGGAAGCCGTCAAAGAGTTTCAAGTCATCGCCACCGGCGCGAGCGCCGAGTTCGGTCGCACTGCCGGAGGCATCGTCAACGTGATTACCAAGTCCGGCACCAACGAACTGCACGGCAGCCTCTTTCATTTTCAACGCCTCGAAGCCTTGACCGCAGACACCAGCGATGGGCAGCCGCTCACCGATTTTCACCGCGAGCAATTTGGCGGCACCATCGGCGGCCCCTTCGTCAAAGACAAGATGTTCTACTTTCTCGCCTTCGAGCAGATTTTCGAAAACCTGCAACGCCCGAATTTGAGCGTGCCCATCGGCACGCCCTGCCCAGTATCAAGCCCCAATATTCGCAACAATGAAGGGCTGATTAACAACAATACTGATTGCCAACGACTGGCGCTCATCAACTTTTTCCGCGCTACGCGCAATCAGGAAGAGGGCAACCCTGTCGAACATCCCATCCGCAACTCTTCCTTGCTCTTCAAATTCGACTACGACATCTCGGAGGCCAACAAGCTGAACCTGTCGTACAACTTCACGCGCTCGCGCAACGAAAACCAGACCTTCGATGTGGCGACCTATGGCAACTCGGCCAACGGCATCGAAGGGCCGTCGAAGATCAATGTCTTCAACGCCAACCTCTTCACTTCGTTTTCGCCGACCAAACTCAACGAAGCGCACTTCACCTTCTCGCGTGAAGACCGTCCGCGTTCGGCGGTTGATTCGAATGTTCCTGCCGACACGGCGATGGGCTTTGCGACGACCTTTCGCTTCGGCAATCCCTTCTTTCTCGCGCCCAACATTGATGAGAAATTCTGGCGCGCGCAGATCAGAGATAACGTTTCGATCATTGCTGGCAAACATACGCTGAAGTTCGGCGGCGATTGGACGCATAGTCTGAATGACCAAGTCTTTCGCGGCTTCTTCAACGGTCGCTATATCTTCGATAGCGTTGCGGGCTTTTTGCGCTACGCATCGCCCGCCGCAGCCGGAGGCTTCGGGCCGCGCACCGTTGCTTGTTCAAATGGCAGCTTTGTGACCCTGCCCGCCAGTTGTCCGGCAGGCACGACGACGACCGGCGGACCGCTCCTGCTTTATTTGCAAGGCGCC
Organism: uncultured Clostridia bacterium; assembly: GCA_964468725.1. Lineage (GTDB taxonomy): Bacteria > Acidobacteriota > Blastocatellia > UBA7656 > UBA7656 > CAYXVU01. Next base: position 10,976 of record CAYXVU010000082.1, on the reverse strand, counting down.
GGGTTGCAAGGGCCTGCAACCGATGAAGCGGGCGCGTCGAACGTTGATAACGAAGAGTTCGCGCTCTTCATTCAAGACAAGTGGCAGATGCGTCCGAACTTCACCCTCAGCTATGGCCTGCGATGGGAAGCCCAGATCTTCCCCGACCCGGTTGTGCCGCCCGAACAGACGGCTTACGGGCAATTTCTAGATGACCCGCGCTTCCCCTCCGATGGCACACTGCCCGACCAGAAGAAGATGTTCCAACCGCGCGTCGGTTTCGCTTGGGACATCGGTAACAATGCCAAATCGGTCTTGCGCGGTAGTTGGGGCATCTATAACGCGCGACAAAACATGCTCTCACAAGTCGGTTCGATCACCACCAATGGCGTGCAGCAACAGACCATCTTCATCAATACCGATTTGATTCGGCAGTTCGGCGTTACAGCGCCGACTTGGCCGGGAGTAGTTTCGCCGCCCGTCCTGCCGCCCGGCGAGTTCCCTCTCTTTACCGGCGTGCGCGTCTTTGCCAGAGATTATGCGAATCCGCGCATCTACACAACCAACGTCGCTTTCGAGCAAGAGATCGCGCCGAATCTGGCCATCTATTTTGACTTCACCCATTCGAAAGGCGTCCACATGACGCGCTTTTTGAATTTCAATCGCAAGCTCGACGGCAGTGGCAATCCCATCTTCGGTCCGCAACTGGGCGAAGTGATGGTGACCAGCAGCCCCGGCAAATCGCTCTATCGCGGCTTCACCATCGGGCTGAGAAAACGCTTCAGCGATAGCTTCCAGTTGGAGACCAACTACGTGCTTTCGAAAGACCTCGATGATGACTCGAACGAGCGCGACCCGTTCACCGACCGCTCGTTTGACATTAACAATCTGAGCCTCGACTATGCGCTTTCGGATCGGGATATTCGCCACAAATTCAACTTTGTGACTTATGCCGAAATCGGCTGGGGATTCCAATTCAATGGCCGCATACAAGCGCGGTCGGCGCAACCGATTACGCCGGGCGCCAGAACCGCTGACAACCGCAACACGGCGCGCAAGAATAACGAGTACTTCTCGTTCGACTGGCGTTTGTTGCGCCCCTTCAAATTCGGCGAACGCTATCGCCTGACGCCGATCTTTGAAGTCTTCAACACCTTCAATGTCGCCAACAGCATCAACCCGCTGGTAACGCCGGGACTCTTCAATTTCGATGGCTTCCTGCGGCAAGGCGTCGGCGACCCGTTCCAAATTCAACTGGCGGTGAAGTTCACCTTCTAACGCGCGACGACTGGTCGTCACGCAGAAAATCAAAAGCGGCTTGTGATGATGATCACGAGCCGCTTTTGATCTTTCGAATGATTAAGAAACCGCCGCAAGGGCTTTTGCTACTTCGCGCCGCCTGCAAGCATCTCACGGATGATTTCCTGTGAAGCGGCAAGCGCCGAAGGGAGTTTCTCCGGTTCGTTGCCGCCGCCGGTCGCCATATCGGCGCGGCCTCCGCCTTTGCCGCCCATCAACGCCGACACGCTGCGCACGATCTGACCGGCGTTGAGTCGCTTGGTCAAATCATCCGACACGCGCACGACGAGCGCGGCTTTGCCATCGGTCGCCTGCCCCAAAACGACGACCCCCGATTTGAGTCTCTGCGCGAGCGCATCCGAGAGTTGCCGCAGGCCGTTGGCATCGAGGTCAGAGACTTGCCGCGTGAGCACCTTGACGCCTTCGACTTCGCTAACCGTTTCGGCTGCCGACTCGCTCTGACCGAGCGCGAGTTTCATCTTCAGTTGCTCGATCTCTTTTTCATACCGGCGCACCTGCTCTTGCAGCTTCTCGACCTGCGCCGGTATCTCTTCGGGTTTGGCTTTGAGCCGGTCGCCGATCTGTTTGAGGATGCGTTCGTCATCTTGAAGCAAAGCGACCGCGCCGTCTGCGGTCTTCGCTTCGAGTCGGCGCACACCCGCAGCGATGGAAGCATCGCCGACGATTTTGAACGGCCCGATGTCGCCGGTTGCGTGAACGTGTGTGCCGCCACATAGCTCGGTCGAAAAACCGGGCACGCTGACAACGCGAACATTGGTGGCATACTTTTCGCCGAACAAAGCCATCGCGCCCGACTGCAACGCTTCATCAAGGTTTTTAATTTCGGTCTCGACCAAGCGATTGTGCAGCACTTCCTGATTGACCAAACGTTCGATCTCAGCAATCTCGTCTTCGGTCAGCGGCGCGTAATGGGTGAAGTCAAAGCGCAAGCGGTCGGGTGCAACCAATGATCCGGCCTGCTTGACGTGCAGCCCTAATACCTCTCTGAGCGCCGCGTGCAACAGATGCGTGCCCGTGTGATTGGCGCGCGTTTTGCGGCGCAATTCTGCGTCAACGCGCGCGGTGAGCCGGTCGCCCGTGCGCAGTTCGCCGCGCTCGGTTTTGACTTTGTGGAAGTGATAGCCGGTGACCGGAGCATACGTATCTTCGACGACAGCGCGCAGGTCGTCATTTTCGAAGACTCCGACATCGCCGACCTGTCCGCCCGCTTCGGCATAAAAGGGCGTGCGATCCAGCAACACCTCGCCCTCTTCGCCAGTCGCCAGCGCGTCGCGCAACTCCTCGCCGACAATGATGGCAAGGACGCGCACCTCTGCGGTCGTAGTCTCTTCATAGCCTCTGAATTCGGAGGCGCTCACGCCTTCGGTTGCGCGCGCATAGATTTCTTTCGTGCGGCGCACACTGACATCGGCCATCGAAGGCGCGGTCGAAGCTTGCAACTCTGCCAACGCTTTGTCGAAGGCCTGGTTGAACTCTTCCTCTTCTATCTCTTTGCCGTGACGACCCAAAACGACCCGAATCAAATCGCGCGGCACGCCGTAGGTATCATAGGTTTTCGCAAGTTCGATCATCGGCGGCAGATCAGGCGAGGCCTTTTCAAATATCTCTGCCAGCCGCGGCTCGCCGATGTTGAGAATGCGCGCAAAGCGCATCTCTTCGCCGCGCACCGTCTGCTCAATCAGCCTCCGCGAGGCGATCAACTCCGGATAAAAATCGCCCATCAACTGGATGACAAACTCGGTGACTTTATCAAAGAACGGTGGAACAAGTCCGAGACCTTTGACGCCATGATAAATGGCGCGCCGCATGATTTTGCGCAGCACATAATTTCTGCCGACATTGCCTGGCGCGATGCCGTCGGCAATCGAAAAGGCAGTGGTGCGTGCGTGGTCGGCCAGCACACGCATCGCCATGCCCTCATCCGATTCGTAGACATACTCTTTGCCCGCAAGCCCGGCGACGAACTCGACAATCGGTTTGATGAGGTCGGTATCATAATTCGACTTCACGCCTTGAATGACCGCCGTGACTCGCTCCAGCCCTGCGCCGGTATCAACCGAAGGCGCGGGCAACGGTTCGAGGATGAACTCCGAACCGTTGGCATCGGGATTCTTGAAGCGATTGAACTGCATAAAGACCAGATTCCAGATTTCGAGCGTCGTGTCGTCGTGGCCGTTGACGTATTCGGCGCGATTGTAATTCGGGTCTTCGGGGTATGGGCCGGTGTAGTAATGTATCTCCGAACATGGCCCGCACGGCCCGGTATCGCCCATCTGCCAAAAGTTGTCTTTGCGACCAAAGCGCAAAATGCGTTCGGGCGGCGCGCCGACTTGTTGCCAGTAGCGCACGGCCTCTTCGTCGGCGGGAACTTCGTCATCACCTGCGAAGACCGAAAACCACAGCCGCTCAGGGTCGAGTTTGAATTCATTGACCAGCAGATCCCAAGCGAAATAGACCGCCTCTTTTTTGAAGTAGTCGCCGAACGAGAAATTGCCGAGCATCTCGAAGAAGGTGTGGTGACGAGTGGTGCGCCCGACTTCGTCGAGGTCGTTATGTTTGCCGCCTGCGCGCACACATTTTTGCGACGACGCAGCGCGTTTGTAGTCGCGCTCTTCAATGCCAAGAAACACATCTTTGAACTGATTCATCCCGGCGTTGGTAAAGAGCAACGTCGGGTCATTGGCCGGAAGCAGCGGCGAGCTTTTGACGACGCGATGCCCGCGCTCGGCGAAGTAGTCGAGAAACTTTTGTCGAATTTCGTGTCCTTTCATAAGCGAGGGATTATAACAAAGGCGCGATTCGCCTCGTAAGGGTCAGAAAAACCGTTTCGGAGGGGTTGTCGACGAAGATCCATTCCGCTTCGTAGCTTGGTAGGTCAAATTCTGCCGAAGGCGATTTTTCACGCCTTCGAACTGCGCATTAGGTTGCCGCCCGCATGGCGAAGTAATTGGCGACCTGTTCGGCGAGGCGCGCGATGGCGTCTTCCAGGTGAGCGCCGATGCCATAGTGATTTGCCGTGAAGACGCAAATCACGATGTTGCGATGTTGGCTTTCCAATATGCCGACATCATTGCCGATGTAAGGAAGAAAATCGCCCGTCTTGTGCGGCACGCGAAAGCCGGTGACATATTTGGGCAGCCGCGATGAATAGACCTGTCCGCGCAGGATTTCAAGCATCTGCTCGCTGGCTTTCGGGCTGACGGCTTCGCCCTTTTTGATCTTTTCCAGCAGTCTGCCCATCTCTCTTGCCGACGACAGGCCGAAAGGCGTTTTGCCATCGCGGTGAAACTGTTCAAAGTTGGGCGAAGCGGCGCGCAAGGCTTTGAACCATTCCGCCGTCGGATGCGTCGCTTTGATGGTCTTCAAGCCATAACTTTGCATAAGCCGGTTGACTAGCTCGGTGCCGCCAACCTTCTCGAACATCACATCGGTTGCCGTGTTGTCGCTCACAATAGTCATCAGGGTGATGACATCCTTGATCGTCATCGTCGCGCCCGCATCGAGCGAACGCATAATGCCTGTGCCGGGTCGTTTATCGGCGTCTTTCAGAGTGATGCGGTCGGTGAGCGCGAACTTGCCCTCTTCGATTTGGCGAAAGGCTTCGACCATCAGCGGAATTTTAATCACGCTCATGGTGTCCATCACTTCATCGGCGTTGATGGCAATCTCTTCGCCGGTCTCCAGACACTTCAGATAGATGCCCCACTTGGCATTGACCGAGCGCGTGATCCGTTCGATATTGCTCTGCAAGCGCGCCAGCGGCGCGGGCGGCTGTGCCGATTGCTGTGCCCGTAGCGGCGCAGCAAGGAGTAGCACCGCCGTTAGCAAAGCTGTGATGGGCGTCTGTTGTCGGTTCATAATCAACCTCGATGATGGGTGATGACGAGCCTTCGCATTAAAACCGAAACCCTCGGTTTGCTCAAGCAAGAACTCGAAAAGCGCCGCCTTGTATTGGTAATTTGGCCAGAAGGGGTCGGCGCCCGCCTCTCAACCTCTTCCGCTATGTAATGAAACCGTTTCTCGTCAACAGAGCGATAGCGCGCGCGAAAGCTGCCGCATTGAAGCGTCAAAGCGTCGCCCCTCCTAAGATTGCCAAGGCGATCTTCAAACGCTTTCAACAAGCGCATTTAACCGCGCAGTAGAGAGGCGCGTGATAGGCTACTCGATAATCTTCATGGCGCGCAGAATCTCTCTGGCAATCGGTTTGCGCTGATCGGCATCGGCAGGTTTGCGGATGTCGAGGTTGAGAGCGAAAAAGTAGACGTTATCGGCGCGTTCGACGTAGCCGACCCACCAACCAATCTCTGCGCCTTTCCGCTCACGCATCTCCGGGGTAAGTTGCCTTCCCCATCCGGTTTTGGCGCGCAACACATAGGCATCAGTTTTTTCATTGATAAAAATCTCTTTTACCAAATCCAGATTGGGCTGTGCGAAAGGCAGTTCATTGCGATAGAGGCGCACCAGAAAGCGCAGTTGTTCGAGCGGCGAAATGCGCAGCTTGCCATCGAGCCAGAAGCGATCAATGCCGCCACTAAGGTTGCGATTGCCATAGCCGACGCGATTCAGATAACCCTGCATGCGTGGTTGCCCGACGCGCCGCGCCACCTCTTGATAGAACCAGACGGTGGATCGAGAAAAGGCTTGTCGCATGTTCTGATCTTGATTCCACCCATCGCTGCCTCGATCCACCCCGTCCCACTTGAGGGCTTCATCAATGCCGGAGAGGACGCCGGTTTCAAGCGCCACCAGCGAGTTGAAGATTTTGAAGGTCGAAGCCGGAATATAGCCGGTCGTTGCGCGCTTCTTATCAAAAGCGAAATACCGGTCGCGCCGCAGATCATAGAGCAAGAAGCAGCCCTTCACATCAGCTTGCAAAAACGGTTTGCCCCATTCTTTGCGCTCTTCCCATCGGGGTTTCGCCGAACCCGTCAGCCCGCCACCGAACAGCCACACCACTACCACCAGACTAAACCATCTCTTCATGCCGTTGACCTCATCAATTGGAAAAAGTATGAATCGAACGATTCGCGGCTTCTGATGCCCGATGAGCAGACGAGGTTGGTTGGGCGCATGAAATGAAGAAAATTGCGAGCCGCTGCCGGATGACAAAGACCTCCTCAGCCAACAGCGGCTTGTTTGTAGCCCGCTAGCGAGTCAACGCGCCGCCGTCAACGACGAAGGTCTGCCCGGTTACATAAGAAGAGTCTGCCGATGCCAGATAGAGGGCAAGCCCGCCAACCTCTTCCGGCACACCGATGCGCGGGAGGGGCTGATTTTGCGTGAGGTACTTCATGCGCTCTTCGTTCTTCCAGAAGAATTCGCTGAAATCCGTTTGAATCAATCCCGGTGCGATGGAGTTGACGCGGATATTGTGCTTGCCCAGTTCCATCGCCCAGTTGCGCGTCATCATAATCAAGGCCGCTTTGGTCGCGCTATACAACAAGCCTTCGAATTGCGGGCGCAGTCCGGCAATCGAAACCAGATTGATGATCGAACCGCCCGTACCGCGTTCGATCATGCGCGGCGCGATGCGATTGACGAGGCGCATCGCAGACAACACATTGATTTCGAACATCTTGAAAAACATCTCGTCGGTCAGGTCGAGCGAGTTTCCTTGCCCGATGTTGGTGGCGCTGTTATTGACCAAAACATCTACGGCGCCGAGTTGCTCTTCAGTCTGCTGCACAAGATTTGCCAAATCATCCACACGCCCGACGTGGCAAACGATGGGGACGGTCTTGCCGGATAACGGCGCGAACTCTTTCGCCGTCGCTTCGAGAACATCGAGTTTGCGACTGGCGATGACGACATTGGCGCCCGCTTCGGCAAGGCGATAGGCAATGGCTTTGCCAATGCCGCGCCCGCCGCCAGTCACAATGGCAACTTTGCCTGCGAGGTTGGTTGAAGTAGTCACGGGTGAATCCCTCCTAAAGTTTTCGTTGACTGTTGAAGGCTGCGGGTTACCGAATCGTTTCCCGACCGGCGACCTTCGACACTCAACTTGCGTGATGATGTATCGTCATTTTGAGTCCATGCTTGGCGCGCAACGCAAAGGTCGAATCGGGAATCACCGGATGGCCGAGCACCGTCGTCAAGCGATAGCGTTGTGCCAGCGTCGCCAGTATCAAGGTCGCTTCGATCATAGCAAAGCTATTGCCGATACATTGTCGCCCGCCGCCGCCAAACGGATAGTAAGCGAATTTGGGTCGCGCGCTCGCCGCTTCGGGCGCAAAGCGTTGCGGATCGAACTCATCGGGTCGTTCCCAAATCTCCGGGTGGCGATGGGTTGCCCAGATGCTGACGTTAATGATTGTGCCTTTGGCAATATCGTAGCCGCCGATTTGATCGTCTTTGATGGCCTCACGCGCCACCCCCCAAGCGGGCGGATAGAGGCGCAGGGCTTCTTCGAAGACCTGCCGCGTGTAAACGAGTTTCGGCAAATCGTCATAGTTTGGCGTTCGCCCCGCGAGAGTTTGGCGAATCTCCGCCTGCATCTTTTCGCGCGCCTCCGGGTGTTGATTGAGCAGATGCCAGGTCCAAGTCAGCGCCGCGCCTGTGGTCTCGTGCCCTGCGACCATCAGGATCAACACTTCATCGCGCAGTTGCTCATCGGTCATCGCTTCGCCGGTCTCTTCATCGCGCGCCGCCAGCAACATCGAAAGCAGGTCGCCGGGATCTTCGCCCGTTCGCCGACGTTCGTTGATGATGTGAAAGACGCTTTCATCGAGGATGCGCTTGGCGGCGAGGAAGCGGCGATTGCGCGGCGTCGGCACGCTGAGCGGCCAAGCAAATAGCGTATTGAGGCGATAGCCGAGGTGATCGAAGACTTCACGAATTGCGCCTCCCAGCCGACTCGCTTCATCGCTCACATCGGTGGAGAAGAGCGCGCGGCTGACCACTTTCAAGGTCACTCGCATCATCTCTGCGGCAACGTCAATCACCGCGCCGCTGCCAGCCTGCGCTTCCCACTCATCCGCAAGGGTGACCGCCGAATCAGCCATCAATTGAGTGAGCGCCGCCAGTTTTTGCCGATGAAACGCCGGTTGCATCAAACGTCGCTGCCGCAACCAAAACGCCCCTTCGCTCACCAGCAAGCCGTTGCCGATCAACAGACTGAGCGGTTTGTTAAAAGCATCCGGCTTGCGATAGTTATGCTGATTGGTGTGCAGGACGTACTCGACATCTTTCGGATGGCGAATCGAGTACCAATAAAAACCGGGAAGGGCGCGCAGACAGATGACATCGCCGAACTGCCCATGCATATCGGTGTAGAGTTTGAGCGGCGCGCGGCGCAACTCGCGCATATTGCCCCACAGTGGATGGCCGCGGACGACGGGCGGCGCGTTGGCCGAAAGTTTTGCCATACTCTTGTCGTACCCCTTTATCGGTATGTCCACATCATCGGGTCATCAAGGTGCGGAATCGCGTTGAAGACATCGAGGGTGAAGCGCTCGCGGCTGAAGACGATTTCGGTAAGCGAACAGTTTCGCAGTCGCCAGTTGAAGTCCAGCGCGGCGGCTTCGGGCGCGCGCACAGCCAGTTGCACGGCAACCGCCGTCGGGCCGCCCGAAGTGAAGACCGCCAGTCGGCTTCCGCTTCCGGCCTTCTGTGTGATCTGTGCGATGGCGGCGCGCACACGCTCATGAAAGACGCGCCATGACTCTACCTCTTCGTGCGCGAGATCACCGGCAACCCAACGTTGAGTGACCGCTTCGAACAGTCTTTGAAAATGGCGCGAGCGTTCGGGCATGCCGATTGAGCGCTCATAATCGGCGACCAATCGTTGGATGGTGGCGTCGTTTTCGGCGGCGAGGGGAACGAATTTTTCGACGATGGCATCGCCGTTATACTCGTTGAACCCGGCGAGGGTTTCCACTTGTGGCCAGAGGAGCCCGGCTTGATGGTAGATTTCGCCAACAATGGTTGCGGTCTTGAACTGGCGTTGCAGCGTGCCGCTATAGACCGCATCAAAGCGCACTTGCTGTTTAACCCAATGCTCGCCCAGCTTGCGCGCCTGCGCTTCGCCAATGGGCGAGAGTTTGTCATAGTCATCGGCAAACAACGACGCCTGCCCGTGACGGATAAAGAGCAGTTGGCTCATGAAAGTTTCTCTCTTCGCGCCCGATTAACGAAAATCGCAACCTGAAAATCTCTGCGCGCCTGCTCCCGCTTGCCGTAAGAGGAGGCAATTGGAAACGCTCACCCGTTGGCGCGCAGGGCGCTGGCCGCCGCCTTTTACAAAATTTTACAGATGCTTTCGGCAAAGCGATTGGAAGTCTATTTTCGCAATAAGGCTCTGTCAATTTAGGGCTTTGCCAACGGGCAACGAGTTTTGCAACCTCTTACCCTCCTACCTCGTACTGCGAATCGGGTTTTCTCTAAGAAAATCGACTGATATGATCGTTTGGCCAATGCAAAACTGTCGGTGGAATGAATATTGAAAAAGGGAAGATGAAATCGCATGCGTCCATTGAAAAATCGGTTTTTGAATGTCCGGCCTCTGCTCACCCTACTCTTGACTTTCCTGCTGCTCCAGCCTGCTCTCTACGCGCAAACCCATCGTGCGTCTCTGCGCGGGGAGGTCTCTGACACATCCGGCGGACGGATCGCCGGAGCGGCGGTCAAGTTAATTCACGAAGAGACCAATGAACAACGGAGTCTGACCAGCAACGACGAAGGCTGGTTCCTCGCCACCTTGTTGCCGCCCGGCCCGTATCGCTTGGAAGTCGAAATGTCGGGCTACAAAAAGTTCATTCAAAAGGTCGGTATACAGGTCAATCAGGAACTTCGCATTGATGTGGTTTTACAGATCGGTGAGGTGAGCGCCGAAGCAGTCGTCGCCGCGGGCAGCGCGCCGCTGAAAAAAGACTCGCTGGCGCTCGGCACGGTCATCGAAAACCGACAGATCACCGGGCTGCCGCTCGACGGGCGCAACTTCTTGGAGTTGAGCTTGCTCGTTCCCGGAGCCGTGCCACCCGCGCAAGGTTCAGCGGGTTCGGTGCGCGGCGATTTCGCCCTCAATGTCAACGGGCAGCGCGAAGACAGCAACAACTTTTTGCTCGATGGCGTCTACAACATCGATCCGAAACTCAACACCTTCGGCGTCAAGCCAGCGGTGGATGCCATCCGTGAATTCGAATTGCTCACTCACAGCTATGATGCGGTATTCGGGCGCAACGCCGGAGCGCAAGTCAATGTCGTGTTGAACTCCGGGGCGAATCGGTTTCATGGCACAGCCTATGAATTTTTCCGCAATGCCGCGCTCGATGCGCGCAATTTCTTCGCTCCCGACGAGCCGGTCTATCAACGCAATCAATTCGGCTTCTCGCTCGGCGGGCCGATTATTAAAGACCGAACCTTCTTCTTCGGCGATTACGAAGGCACGCGCAGCCGCGAAGGAATCACCCGCGTAACCAATGTTCCGACGCTCGCCGAGCGGCAAGGCGACTTTTCTCAGAGCTTGTTTAACAAGCCCATCAATCCGTTCACGCAGCAACCGTTTCCGGGCAATCAAATTCCCGCCTTCTTTCAAAATCCGATAGGCGTTCGCATCGCGGCGCTCTACCCGGAGCCGAATCGTGACACGCCCTTTCAAAACTTCGTCTCCTCGCCGACGCAACGCGAGCGCAACGATCAATTCGACGTGCGCATAGATCACGCGCTCAACTCGGCGGCGA